>CAYHFE010000472.1:0-6552 GCA_964355375.1 uncultured Verrucomicrobiota bacterium | reverse complement strand
CAGCGGCCTTTTCCGCGAAAACAGGACCCTTTTGAATTTTCAAACAGGCTCTTAAAGGAATCAGAACAAACAGGTGACAGTCGCTCAGATGGCCGAGATGTCGAAAGCTCCTCTGCTGATGAGACAAAGCGTACAAGCGCTGGCCGCGACTCGGTCATTCCTTTCCGAGCATACCGGAAAGGCGTCAGTGGCTGGTATGTAGCACTCGACGGCGGTCGGGCCTTCGTCAACTCCGCCGCATGGGTCGCAAACTGGGCGTCCAGTATCCGGAGGCCATCGACCACGTCATCACGAATCGGGATGATCGCCGCGAACCGATCTTGCACGACGATCTGGGCTGGCGGCCTGGCTTCTTGGCCGCGACCAACTACCTGCTTGGTGATCTAGGCCTGCTTGGCGGTTAAGCAAGGGCCGTTTTCAGAATGAACTTCTGGACCCTCGGATGGTCATCGAGCGAGTGGGGGATCGAGGTGCTCGCCTCCCTTGGTCTCAAGCGCCGCCCAAATAGGCGCTCCGGACTTGGGGATTCTCCCGCAGGGCGGCGGATTTGTCCTGGACGGTGATGTGGCCGGTCTCGAGGACGTAGCCGTAGTTCGAGATTCCCAGGGCCAGATTGGCGTTTTGCTCGACCAAGAGGATGGTGATCCGGTGCTCCCGGTTGATCTCGACGATCTTTTCGAAGATCGTTTTGACGAGCAACGGGGCGAGGCCGAGCGAAGGCTCGTCGAGCATGAGAAATTTTGGCTGGCCCATGAGCGCCCGGCCGATGGCCAGCATCTGCTGTTCGCCGCCCGAGAGCGTTCCGGCCACCTGCTTGAGGCGTTCCTTGAGGCGCGGAAAAACGCCGAAGACATACTCCAGCTCCCGTTCCACACTGAACGCGTCCGTCTGCAAATAGGCGCCCATGCGCAAATTCTCCAGGACCGTCAAGTTGGCGAAGATCATCCTGCCTTCCGGCACATGGCAGACACCGCGCTGGACGATTTGGTGCGGGGGCAGATTGGTGATTTCCGCGCCCTGATAGAATATATGGCCGCTCTGCGCGGGCAAGAGTCCCGAGATGGCGCGCAACGTCGTGGTCTTGCCGGCCCCATTCCCTCCAATCAACGTCACAATATCGCCCGGTTGAATCCGGATGGAAATGGAGTGCAGGGCGGTGATGACCCCGTACTTGACCGTCAGGTCGCGGATCTCCAGAAGCGCGGACGGATCGGCGGCGGCGCGGGTCGTGGGGCGTTCCGAGCTCATGGAGGCGTGTCGGAGCGGTTCGATGGGGAGAGTGTCCCAGGGTCGTCACCCAGGTAGGCTTCGATCACCTTCGGGTCGCGGCGCACTTGCTGGGGCGAGCCTTCGGCAATCTTAACTCCGTAATCCAGGACGACGATGCGCTCGCAGATGCCCATGACCACGGGCATGTCGTGCTCGACCAGGAGGACGGAGATTTGGTAGCGGTCTTTGATGAACTGGATCAGCTTCATCAACTCCACCTTTTCCTTCGCGTTCATGCCGGCCGCGGGCTCGTCCAAGAGGAGCAGCTTGGGCCGGGTGGCCAGGGCGCGCACGATCTCCAGGCGCCGTTGATCGCCGTAGGGCAGGCTCTTGGCCATCGTCTGGCGCAATCGGCCGAGGTGAAAAATCTCCAGCATCTCCATGACTTGCTCATCGACCTGTTTCTCCTCCTCGAGGAAGGACCGGCCCCGCCAGAGCGCGTGAGAAATCCCGCTCAAGACATGGAGGTGAAAGGCCACCCGCACATTGTCAAAAACCGTCATGGAAGGAAAAAGCCGGATGTTCTGAAACGTCCGGGCGATGCCCCCCGCGGTAATCTGATACGGCTTGTGCCCGACGATCGAGCGTTGACCGAAGAGGATCTCACCCTCGGTGGGTTGGTACACGCCGGTGATGAGATTGAAGACGGTGGTTTTGCCCGCGCCGTTCGGCCCGATCAACCCGACCAATTCGTGGGAGCCCAGCGTCAGATCCAGAGCGGAAACCGCCGTCAACCCGCCAAAGCGAATGGTGCAGCGGTTCAGTCGCAGCAGGGACGCCATGGGTGGTGAGGCCGTCGGAGTCATGCCTTTTTCGTCTTCGACCAGATTCCCAACAGCGATTGCCACACTTGGGTCAGGCCTTTCGGACAGCTCAGCATCAGCACCACGAGCAAGAGCGAATAAAAGATCATCCGATAGTCGCCAAACGACCGGGAAACCTCGGCGAATACCGTGAGCAAAATGGCGGCGGCGATCACCCCCACCGTGCTGCCCATGCCCCCGAGGATGACCATGACCACAATTTCGATCGACTTCATGAAATTGAACCCCTCGGGCACGAGGAACTGTTTGAAATGCCCATACAGGCCGCCGGCGATGCCCGCGAAAAACGCGCCGATGACAAAGGCGGTGACCTTGTAGTTGGTCGAGTTGATTCCCATCGCTTCCGCCGCCACTTCGTCATCCTGCACGGCGATGAAGCCGCGCCCGTAAGTGGAGTTGACCAAGTTCACCACCACGTAGGTCGCCAGGGACGCGAGGAAGAAGGTCCAAAAGAAATTGGTGTAGGGCGGAATCCCCGTAAACCCGCGCGACCCGCCGACGGAATCCATGTTGTTCAGGATCACCCGGATGATCTCGCCGAAGCCCAGGGTCGCGATCGCCAGGTAATCTCCTTTCAAGCGCAGGCAGGGCAAGCCCACGAGCAACCCGGCCAAGCCGGCCAGGATTCCCCCCGCGAGCAACCCGGCCGAAAACAAGACCGGTCCGGCCAGCAGGCTCTGAGCCCCACCCAGCCAAGGCAGGAGCTTGGGCCCGGCCGTCGTCGTCAGCCAGGCGGCGGAGTAGGCCCCGACCGCCATGAAGCCGGCATGCCCGAGCGAGAACTGACCAGTGTAACCGTTGATCAGATTGAGGCTGACGGCGAGGATGATGTTGATCCCGATCCCGAGGATGACGTCGAAAAAATAAGGATTGATCCGGTCCGAGACCGAGGAAAGGCCCAGACAAGCCAGCGTGGCCAGGAGAAGAACGATCTTCGAGCGGGCCATGATCAAACCTTTTCGATTTCTGTTTTGCCCATAATCCCCGAGGGCTTGAAGAGCAGGATCAAAATCAAAATGGCAAAAGCGATGGCGTCGCGATAGGTCGAGGAAATATAGCCGGACACCAGCGTCTCGACCGTGCCAATGATGATCCCGCCCAGCGCCGCGCCGGGCAGATTGCCGATCCCGCCCAAGACCGCGGCGACGAAGGCCTTCAAGCCCGGCAGCACGCCCATCAGCGGGTCGATCGACGGATAGTTCATCGCATAGAGGATCCCGCCCGCCGCGGCCAGCGCCGAACCGAGGCCAAAGGTAAACGAGATCACGACATCGATGTTGATCCCCATCAACGAGGCGGCGTCGGCATTGAACGAGACCGCCCGCATGGCCAGGCCCATCTTGGTTCTCATCACGATCAGGCGCAAGGCCAGGAGGAGCAAGATCGTCACGCCCAGAACAATGATTTGGTTCGTGGAAACGACCAGCGTTCCGAGCAGGGTGAACTGATGATTCGGGATCAACTCGGGAAACCGCTTGGGATCAGCTCCGAAGAATTTCTGTCCGGCATACTCGAGGAACAACGAAACTCCGATGGCCGTGATCAACACGGTCAGCTTGGGCCGCTGCCGGAGCGGTCGGTAGGCGAGCCGTTCAATGAGGATGCCCAAGGCGGCGCAGAGGAGCATGGCCAGGAGGAGAACGACCACGCCCCCCAACAGGGAAGGGACCGGGATGAGGCGTGCGACCTTGGGCGCCAGGTAATATCCGGCAAACGCGCCCACCATGAAGACGTCGCTATGGGCGAAATTAATGAAGCGCAGGACGCCATAGACCATGGTGTAGCCCAGCGCGATCAGAGCGAGAATGGATCCGAGTGAAAGGCCGTTGATCAGCTGTTGGAGAAATTCGTTCAAATGGAGGTCGCGGGTTGACCGTGCAAGGGAGGCGCGGCGAGTTGCTGAAACCGTGTTGGCCGGCGCGGATCATCCTTCCCGCCCACCCGCCCAGTCACTGGGCAATGGTCTCCACATACTTGAATTGGCCGTTCTTGACCGTCACAATCACGGCCGGTTTGCTGGCGTCCCGGTGGGCGTCCATGGCGGTTTTGCCAGTCACCCCTTGAAACTCCTTGGTCGCGGCCAGCGCGTCCCGCAGCTTCGGCCCTTCGGTCGTGCCGGCGCGCTTGATCGCGTCCGCCAGAACCATGGCCGAGTCATAGCCCAAGGCGGCCATCGCATCCGGCGTCTCCTTAAACCGCTCCTGGAACTTCTTGACGAAGTTCTGCACCATCGGCGCTTGATCCTCCGGAGAATAGTGCGTCGAGTAGTAGGTGCCTTCCACGGCTGTCCCGCCGATCTCGATGAGCTTGGGCGACTCCCAGCCATCGCCCCCGAAAAGCGGCACGGTGAGGCCGAGACGGCGGGCTTGGAGCGCGATCAACCCGGCCTCCGTGTAGTAGCCAGGCACGAAAACCGCCTGCGGATTCGCCGCTTTGATGGCCGTCAATTGGGCGTTGAAATCTTTGTCGCCGCCGCTGTATTTCTGTTCCATCACCACCTTCCCGCCGTCGGCCGCAAAACGCTCCTTGAAGTACTGGGCCAGCCCGACGCTGTAGGGTGATTTCACATCGGTCAGGACCGCCACGTTTTTCGCGGCCAGAGTCTTCTGGGCGAATTTGGCGAGAAGCGTGCCTTGGAACGAATCCAGAAAACAAACCCGGAAGATGTAATCGCCCACCTGGGTCACGCCGGGATTGGTCGAGGAAGGCGAAATCATGGGCGTCTTGTACTGCTGGCAGATGGGGGCCGCTTCCAGAGAACGGCCGGACGCCACCTCGCCCAACACGGCCACGACCTTGTCGCGGGTGATCAGTTTCCGGACGATGGTGGCCGGTTCGCCCGCTTTCGATTGGTCATCCTCGGTGATCAGCTCCAGCTCCTTCCCCAGGACCCCGCCGGCTTGGTTGAGCTCGTCGATGGCCAGCTTGGTGCCGTTGTGCGAAGACTGGCCGAAGGTGGCCTCGGTGCCGGTGAGCGACGCGTATTCGCCGACCTTGATCTTGGCTCCGCCACCGCCCGGGGCGTCACTGGCGGGCTTGTTGCAGGCGGCGGGCAGCAGGGCCAAGCCCAAGGCCAGGGCCGGGACCAGCGAGAAGGAAAGGCGCCAATTTCTCATAAACATCTGTTTCGTCTGGACCGAAGTCCGCTGTTCGTTGCCACGAGTCTTCGGGTTGGTCCGACGGCTCGCGGCAAAGCTAAAAAATAATCCCCGGAGATTCAATCTCCAAAGGAGAGAATGCGAGCTTCCGGGCTAAGATCTCAAACGCGTCAGCGCTTCCTCAGGCTCGCTGCGGAGAGGTCGGCTTCGAGGAATCTCCGCGAGATACCCGCCCTGCGGCGATGCAACCGCTTCATTGAGAACCACGCGCGGCCATCCGCCTTTCGCGTCTTCCTCGATCGGGACGTCCCGTTCCTGCGCAGGGCGTTCGCGCAAATGCCGCACGCGTTCGAAGAACGTCTCGCGCGGCAACGGCGCTCTTGCCGGTTCGATTTCCTGAATCGGCGTCAGGCCTGCCGATTTGCCTGAACGGAGCCGCCCTTTCAAGCGGCTTCAACGGGGCCGCGCCCTTTCGAGCGCGGACCGGAGTTTGGACATTTTGACCGACTAAGCCCCATGCCCATTCTGACACTTCACGGCTGCTCTCCGGAACCGCTTGGCAACTACTTCAAAGCCCCCGGCGAGTTGAAGCTGTTGCCGCGAAGCATAGGCCCGAATGTTCCGGATCAAAGTTTCTTCCATGAATGCGTTATCGAATCAGGGCGGGCACTCCGCCCAAGTAAAAATGCGGCTGATCGTCAAGGGCGCATCCATCCGCATCAGCAGTTCTCATTTTGACAAGTATGTAGTCCCGGCTTCAGCCGGTCACCACGTGAAAACCGGCTGAAGCCGGGACTACCTGCGTGGAACGGACCGTGTCCTGAGTCAAAATGAGAACTGCTGCATCCGCATCCCGCCGATGGGTCCCGATTTTCTCTTCATCGAGTCTGCCATCGACCATCCGCCCGGCGACGCCACCATCGTCATGCAAGTGGACCAAAGCGAGGATCGCTGAAATGTCCATCTGCCAAACGGCATCTCGGCCGATTCAAAGAGGGTTGCCCTCGCCACGGCAAGCGCGTAACCACGCCGCGCCGGTTCTTTAGCCTTCCATCGGATGAACACATCCGTCATGGTTCACTTCACGACGCGGAGTCTGATTCAGTGGCGGTTTGGAAACAACACTTTCCCGAAATCAGGCCGTTGCCATGAGCTTTACCGATTTCTTCCAAGGTACTCGCCCGGAGCGAGCCACCGGCTTCATTGAAACCACGCGCGGCTTCCTGAGCTGCGACCAGCTTGCACCGCTGTTGGGCGAGCATACCAAGCCCCGGCCATGAATGAACTGCTCCCAGTCCCGCCTTCGCATTTGGCGATTTTCACCTTTCGCGGCAAACCAGTAGTCTTGGACAGTGATCTAG
>CAYHFE010000471.1:0-6560 GCA_964355375.1 uncultured Verrucomicrobiota bacterium | reverse complement strand
TTCGAATCGGGGATCGCAGGCCACCCACGGATCCATCGCCCCGTCCGGGGCGAAGGGTTGCCTGACGCCGGGACCGGGGGCGGCACTCGCCGACTCGTTGGCCCCCGGCTATTCTCCTTCGCTCCTTTCAGGGCGAGCCCATTCCCAGCCCAGCCTCTCCCAGGGGACAGTTTCTGAACAGCGGCGATGGAGCCAGCCGGCGCCCCTCGTCGCAGTTCACCTTTAGCTCGAACAACTCCGAAAACCGTGCCAGAGTGAAGCCGGTGCTTTGAAAGACGCCGCTGGGTCGATGGACCTGGATGACCCGATGCGAACCGGTCCTGCGGGCCTGCGTCTCTCGTTCGCACCGGATTTTAGCGAGAAGTATTTAGTCCATGGAAAACAAAGTTGCACCAGCGCCACTCGTCGAGAAAGACAGTTTCATTGTCTGTCGCAACAGCCATGGAATGCCCGTCCGAGGCACCCTGATCCACTTCAGCAATCAAAACTCGATCTTCGAAGTCTATAATCCTTTCAGCATCCTCCAACTCAGCGAGGTTCTCAGCGATTTCAAAATCATGATGGGCGACCGGACCTTGTACGTGGGCCGGGCGGTGGTCAGCAGTCTGGCCAATACCGGCATCATGCTCGTCTGCGAGGTCACCCTGGTCGATCCCTGGCATGACGTTGATATCCTCTCCATCCTCTCGGACGAGAATGCCCTGCGCGACGAGGTCGCACGCTTCGTTTCCGAATGGAAATCGAACAACAATATCATCCCGGCGTTCAAGGTTCTGACCAGTGATTTTCAAGGTTTTCTCTCGGACCTGAGCCTGTGGCTGAACCAGGTCGAGATGACGATTGGCCGGACCCGACCGGAAAACGTGGAGCAGTTGAACATGGACCTGGTGGAGAAAGTGGTCGAACCGGTCCAGCCAGTGGCCCGCGAGTTCCTGCAGCGCCTGGAACAGCTCGCGGCCACGATTCCGCCGGAGCTGACCGCTCTCCACAAAGCCTACCTGCGGCGCGACGTCCATCCCTTGACGCTCTGCTGTCCGTTCGTCCACCGGACCTACACCAAGCCGCTCGGATACGCTGGTGACTACGCCATGATCAATATGATTCTCGGCGACCCGCGCCAAGGGAACAACATTTTCGCCAAAACCCTGAGCAGCGTCATCCTCGGCGCTGGGGTCGCGCAAGCCCACCGCAACCGCATCCAGATACTGACCAAGATGCTCGTGGAAGAAGCGGAACTGGCCGAACGGGAGAACCGGCGGCTCCGCGTCCTCAATATCGCCTGCGGTCCGGCTCGCGAGGTCATCGACTTCATCAACAGCTCGCCTCACGCCCAGCGCTGCGATATCACCCTCCTGGACTTCAGCAAGGAGGCCCTGGATTTTGCCCGCGAGGATGCGATGAAGGCCAAACTCGCCTCCGGCTCCCAGGTGCAGTTGAACTTCGTGGAAAAATCGATCGACACCCTGCTCCGGGAATCGATCGGCCGGACCTCGAAGTCCGAGCTGGTGGAGGGCGAATATGACGTCGTCTATTGCGCGGGCCTGTTTGACTATCTGGCCGACTCGGTCTGCCGGCGACTCCTGGCCCTCTTCTACGGCTGGCTTACGCCCGGCGGACTCCTCATGGCCACCAACGTCCACTCCAACAATCCCCAGCGGCATTTCATGGAGTATCTCCTCGAGTGGAACATTGTTCATCGCAACGAAGCCGACATGGCGAACCTGATTGACGAGGGCAGCGACAAGCGCGCCTTCGTGGACGAAACCGGCTTGAACGTCTTCTTGAAACTGCGCAAGACTTTGGCCCTCGGATGAACGAGACGCTCCAGCGCGCCCTGTTGACCGCCTACCGCGAGCAACAGGATCAACTCATCGTGCGGCGACTCCGGATCGCCTGCGTCCTCTCGATCATCATCGTGCCACTGGCCCTCTCGATGGATTGGGTGGAGTACCGCTGGCTGGTTCCGATCTTCGCCGTGAATCGGCTGGGCTGCTGCCTGGTTCTGGGGGCCGTTCTCGTCCTTCTGCACAATTCCCGAGCGCCCCGGCAATCCCACGTCCTGGCCCAAATCTGGGTCCAAGTGATGCTCGGCTACAACGCCCTCATGATCCTCCTTTCCGACGGCGTCCTCAGCCCCTACTACGCCGGCATTAACCTCGTCGTCTTGGGCGCCTGCCTGCTCCTGCCCTGGACGTTCGAGGAGAACTTCGTCGCCTGCCTCGCGTCCTTTCTTTGGTACCTCGCCGCGTGCGCCGGCCACTGGTGGCTCGATGGCCCGCCCCCCGCCGGAGTGATCTGGATTCCCACCTTCTTCAACAACGCGTTCATGACGCTCTCCAACGTCGCGATCTGCGGAACCGCCGGCTACTTTGCCGCGCAACTCCGGTTTCATGACTTCCGCCTCCAATACGAGCTGGATCAAAACAAGCAAGCCCTGGAGGAATCCTACCATCAGCTCGATGACCAGAAACGGGAAGTGGAACTCTCCTACCAGAAGCTCGAAGAGGCCGATCGCGCCAAAAGCCAGTTCTTCGCCACTATCTCCCACGAGTTGCGCACGCCCCTGACTCTGATCCTCTCACCTTTGGAGGGACTGCGCCGCCATCCGGCGCTGAACAGCGACGGGAAGATGCGCCAGACCGTGGAATTGATGTATGAGAATGGCCTGCGCCTCCTCGCCCTCATCAATGACCTCCTCGATTTGGTGCGATTGGACAAACGTCAGTTCGAGCTCCACGTCGAAGACGTCGATCTGACCCCATTCCTCGCCGGAATCGCCAGTTCCATGCGGGGGATCGCCGAACGCTCTGGCCTGTCCTTGGAGCACAACCTCCACCCCCAGCCCGCCCTCGCCGTCCGGGCGGACAAGAGCGGACTGGAAAAGGTCTTCATCAACCTGCTTTTCAACGCCATCAAATTCACGCCCAAACCGGGCACGATTCGCCTCCTCGCGGGCGAAGAGCAGGACGGCGTCTATGTGGACGTGCAGGACACGGGCATCGGCATCGCCGAAGAGCATCTCGACAAAGTGTTCGGCCGGTTCTGGCAGGAGGATGGCTCGGCCACGCGCGCCCGACAAGGGACCGGCATCGGCTTGGCCCTCGTCAAAGAAATTGTCGAACTGCACGGCGGCCAAGTCTCGGTTACCAGCAAAAAAGGGGTCGGTTCCACCTTCCGCGTTCGACTTCCCAAGAGCGGCGCCGCAGCGCCGGGCGGGCGGACGGACCCCCAAGAAGACGCCTGGCTGACGGAACTCTATCGCAAAGCCCAGCTTAAGCAGGGCGACTTCATCGCGCCGGATGCGGCGAAATCCCCCACCCCGGAATCCGGCGGACACCGACCCACCCTCTTGATCGTCGAAGATGAGCCCGACATGCAACAATTTCTCGCCTCGGAGCTCGGCGCCACTTATTCGATCATTCTGGCGGCGGACGGCCAGCTTGGCTGGGAGCTGGCGCACCAACGCCAACCCAAGCTGATTATCACCGACCAGATGCTGCCCAAGATGGACGGCATCACTCTCTGCCAGCGCCTCCGATCGTCACCCTCCCTGCTTCCGACCAAGATCATTCTCCTGACCGCGCGGGCGGATGACCGCACTAAACTCGCCGCGCTCGGGGCCGGCGCGGATGACTTTCTCACGAAACCCTTCAGCATGGTCGAACTCAAAACGCGCCTGGCGAATCTGCTCCTGACCAGCCAACTGGAACGAGAGCTCCAAAGCCAGAACCTCGTGCTCGAGTCCACCCTCCGCCAATTGCAGGCCGCGGAAGCCCAGTTGGTCCAGAACGCCCACCTCTCCGCGCTGGGCAGCATGTCGGCCGGAATCATGCACGAGATCAACAACCCGGTGAATTTTCTCCTCACCGCCGCGCATTACCTCCGGACTTGCCTGCCGGCCGATTCCGAGGAAGCCCGCACGACCGTTCATGACATTGAAACCGGCCTGCAACGCATCCGCGACATCATCGCCGATTTGCGCGGCTTCGCCTACGGTGGCAGTTCGACGAGCAAAAAGGAGTGCGACCCGGAAAAGATCCTTCGCACCGCCAAGCGCTTCTTGGCCTCGGAAATCAAAGCCGACGTCGTCCTCGAGGAGAAGGTGGACCGATCGGTTCCGCTCTTCGGGAGCGAGACTCAACTGATTCAACTCCTGGTCAACATTCTCCAGAACGCCCTTCAGGCCACCGAGGCCAATGCCACCCGCGGGCGTCAGCGAATCATCCAGATCCGCCTCGCGCCAGAAGCGACCTGCTTCCTTCTCTCCGTCCGGGACAACGGCTGCGGAATCAAAGAGGACGTGCGAGAAAAAATCTTCGACCCCTTCTTCACGACCAAAGAGGTCGGCCAGGGAATGGGCCTCGGTCTGAGCATCTCGCACACCATCGTCAAACAGCACGGCGGAGAGATCTTCGTCCGGAGTGAGTGGGGCGAATTCACGGAATTCACCATCCGGCTTCCCCTTTTGGCGGATGGAATCACCTCCGTCGAAACGCCACCGTGACACTGGAACCTGGAAAGAGCGCTGGCATCACCCAACAAACCTGGCCCCTTCCAACGGTGGGGCGAGACGCTGTCGAGCCCTGGAATCCTCTCCGACCGAGAAAGCCGCTGGCCCAAGATCGGGAAGACCGTTTTTGAAGGCTTACTTCGACAGCGGATTTCTATGCAAGCTGTAAACTCATGCGCACAGTCCGGACACCGCACCCGGGCCAACCCGGGCTGCATGCAGATCACCGCATTCCAGAAACTTCTCCACGGACACCGAGATGGCCGGACGCCAAAAGCCGTGCCGTTCTTCGCGGGCTTTTGTTCATCCGCCCCGCCGAGTTCCCTCCAGTCGCCGTGCGCCTTCAGCATCGCGTGCGGGTCGGCGAGGCAGCGCGCATCGTCGTGCAGCACCGTTTGGCCCACCGTGCAGACGAGAATGGGCCCGCCGTCCTTGGTGTCCGCGGGCATCGTGAACTCCGCGCGGCCCGGCGGTGTTTTGAGCGGCAGGGGCTCTTCTTTCGTGTGAGTGAAGGGCTTCATGCCTTTCGTGGATTCAGGTGGAGGAATTCGATGGCGGGTGAACGGCAATGGAGGAGAACAGCGCCGCCTCGGCATCCTCGAGCTCCGGGACGCGCCGCCCATACCCGTGTTTCTCAATCAACCGCCGCGCCTCGGCGAGATCGGACTGCAGACTCCGCCCGTCCCATGGATACGGCGTCACCGCGTGAAACAACCGCGCGCGGTAGAGATAAATATCTGCCAGAAACAACGGCATCGGCCCGCGCTCGGCGATTTCCCGGGCTTCGGCCAGGTCGCTCTGCGCGCTCTCGGGGCCGGTGCGCAAGCCGGTGAGACTCCGCTGCCAGGCGCGGGTGAGGAGGGCGCGGACGAGGTAGTCCTGCACGCCGGCGCGGCGGAGGCCGGCCACCGCCTGGTCAAGTTCGACATTCGCACTTCGGACTTCGCACTTCTCCAGGATCGCCGCGTAGAGCGCGGCGCAGCCCAGGGTGAGGTAGTCGAGGGCGATGTCGAGGAGACTGTAAGTTGGGAGACCCGTTCGCCGCTTTTGAATCTTCGCCGTGCGCTCGGAGACGGCGCGGCAGGAGAAAATCCGGGGAGCGCACGCGTCCCGCGTGCTGTCCTCGGCGTCTCGCCGAGGACTTCCGGGCGCTTTCTGCGGAACCACCCCCTGAGTGCCCGGCGAGACGCCGGCCACAGCACGCGAGACGCGTGCGCTCCCCGAGACCCTTCGCCACGCCGCCCGCTCCGCCTCCGTCAAGAGCAGGTCGCAATACCGGAAGCCCCGCACGGAATACAGCAGCGGGTAGGCGGGCTGGCGCTCGGCCTGCATAAGCTCGGCCTCGCGAAAGCGCGCCTCCGCCTCGGCCCGGTGGCCCGCCTGGTGCAGGGCGTCGGCATGGGTCGTGCGCTTGCCCATCCGCTGAAACGCATCGCCGCTGCGGTCGGCGTAGATCACGGACTGCTCGGCGTCCCCCACCGCCCCGGCCACCTCGCCCAGCGTCAGCTCCAGCTCGCTCAGGTTGCTGGCGCCTTGGGCGGCTTGCTTCCAGGTCTCCTGCTTGACGGCCAGCTCCAGCCCAGCCCGCATCGGCTCGAGGGCCTCGGTCAGCCGGCCCAAGGCGCGCAGGCGGGTGGCGGCTTCATTCAGGAGCCAGGCTTGCCAGATTTCACCGAGCGCGGACGAGATGCGGCTCCACGGCGACTCGAAGAAGCAGGCGACGGCTCCCAAGTCGAAACCGAACGCGCCGAGTTTTCGCGAGCTGTAGTTTTCCTCCCGCCGCTTGATGCGGGTGAAGTAAACCTTGTCACACGCCTCCTGCTGCAAGCCCGCCTGGCAGCCGTGGGCCACGGCTTGGTAGAGCGGTTGGAGGTCTTCGAGGGTGGCGTCGGGCTGGTCCTTCGTCGTCGCGCAGAGGTGTTCGTAGAGGCGCTTGTGCGCTTCGCGCCACGACGCGGAGGTCTGAGCTCCAACGGGGCGCGACAAGCCAGCCTGGGGCAACGCCCCATAAGCGCTAACTTGTTTAGCTTGTCTTTAGGTGTGGTTCTCG
>CAYHFE010000470.1:0-6603 GCA_964355375.1 uncultured Verrucomicrobiota bacterium | reverse complement strand
CGAGACGCCCGCGCTCCCCAGCGCACCTTCAGGTTCATGGCCCCAACTCACGTCCCATTTTTGGAGGTGTCCCCTCTCCATGAACCGCGAGGTTTTGGAGTGCGGCGATCCTCGACCGTTTTCCAAAGGTCCAGACCCTGCCCAAAATCACCAAAGCGGCCGAGGGCTGCCGCACTCCAAGACGGTGGCGCGCGCCGTCCCCGCTTCGACTGAGCTTGACCCCGCGAGCTCCGTATCTCCGGACACCACCACCGAACGCCGTGCCACTGCCTCAGGAGCGATCTGATGAATTGCCAAAGCCACCTCCCAGCCCCTCCTTATCGTCACCCGGATGCGCGTCTCGTTTCGCGCCGTTGGTTTTTTAAGGAGTGCGGCTTGGGCTTGGGCGCGATCGCCCTCCACGGATTACTGCGGGATCAGGCCGCCGCGGCGGTGCCTCGGGAGGCCTCGTCGGAGCCGCTGACGGCGAAAAGGCCGCACTTCGCCCCCAAGGCCAAGAATGTCATTTACCTCTTCATGGCCGGCGCTCCGAGCCATTTGGAGCTCTTTGATTTCAAACCCCAGCTCGCGAAATTCAACGGCACGATGCCGCCCGCCGAGCTCCTGAAAGATTACCGCGCCGCCTTCATCAACCCGCAATCCAAGTTGCTCGGGCCGAAGTTCAAATTTTCCAAGCACGGACAATCCGGCGCGGAGATATCCGAATTACTGCCTCACCTCGCCGGCGTGGCCGATGACCTCACGATCGTCAAGTCGATGCACACCGACGCGTTTAACCACGCCCCGGCCCAAATCTTCATGCATACCGGCTCGCAGCAGTTCGGGCGTCCCAGCCTGGGTGCCTGGACGCTCTATGGACTCGGCAGCGAATCGCGCGATCTGCCTGGATTTGTGGTCTTCAGCTCGGGCAGCAAAGGGCCCAGCGGCGGCGCCTCGAATTGGGGTTCAGGCTTTCTCCCCACCGTCTATAACGGGGTCCTTTTTCGCAGCCAAGGTGATCCCATCCTCTACCTTTCAAATCCCCGAGGAGTTGATCCCGCGATCCAAAGGGACACGCTGTCCACCTTGCGCAAGCTCAATGAGCAGCACCTCGGCGCGATCGGCGATCCGGAAATCGCCACCCGGATCAGCTCCTACGAGATGGCCTACCGGATGCAATCGAGCGCGCCCGAATTGACCGATCTATCGCAAGAGCCGCGTCACATCCTCGAGATGTATGGAGCCGAGCCGGGCCAGCCCTCCTTCGCCCTGAACTGTCTCCTAGCCCGCCGCCTGGTCGAGCGCGGCGTCCGCTTTGTTGAGCTCTTCCACGAAGCGTGGGATCAACACGGAAATCTCACGGCGGATCTGAAGAAGAACTGCCGCAACACCGACCAAGCCTGCGCCGCCCTGGTCAAAGACTTGAAGCAGCGCGGTCTCCTCAAAGACACGCTGGTGGTTTGGGGCGGCGAGTTCGGCCGCACGCCGATGGTGCAGGGCGGCGGCGATGACGGCCGCGATCATCACCCGAATTGCTTCACCGTCTGGATGGCCGGCGGCGGAGTCAAGCCCGGGGTCACGCTCGGTGAATCCGACGATTTCGGTTTCAACGCGACCAAGGACAAGGTCCACGTCCACGACCTGAACGCGACTCTCCTCCATTTGTTGGGCTTCGAGCACACGAAACTGACCTATCGTTTTCAGGGACGCGACTTCCGTTTGACCGACGTCCAGGGCGAGGTGGTCGAAAAACTTCTGGCATGATCGCGCCGGCTCCGTTGAAGATCGGTTTCGGTCAACCTCCCGTTTCCCTATGCTGAAGAATTCACTCGCCCATCGGATGACGGCAGCGCGCTGCCTGCTGCTCTTCTGGGCCGCATCTCTGCTTTGGGGCGCTCCGGTGGACGAACGCCAACTCCCTCGACCGGTCGATCGGCCGGTGGATTTTGTCGCTGACATTTTGCCGATCTTCCAGGAGCGATGCCATTCCTGTCACGGCCCCAAGCGGCAAGAGGCGGCGTTCCGGTTGGATGCGAAAGAGGTCGCCCTGCTCGGCGGCGATCTCGGTCCGGCGATCCTGCCGGGAAGAAGCGGAGCCAGCCTCCTGATTCATTTCGTCTCCGGTGCGGTCGAGGGCAAGACGATGCCGAAGAAAGGCGACCGATTGAGCGCCGAACAGATCGGTCTGTTGCGCGCCTGGATTGACCAAGGAGCCCACTGGCCGGAGAGCGCTTCGGTCAAAGCGGTTCGTCCCCGCGATCACTGGGCCTTCCAAACGCCGGTGCGACCACCCGTTCCGACCGTTCATCGAGCCGGATGGGTTCGGAATCCCCTCGATCATTTCATTCTCGCCCGGCTGGAGAAAGCGGGCCTTTCACCGTCTTCAGAAGCCGATCGAACCACGCTGATTCGCCGTCTCTCCCTCGATTTGATCGGCCTGCCTCCGACCCCTCCCGAAGTGGACGCGTTTCTCGCCGACGCCTCGACCGACGCCTATCCCAAGCTGGTCGAGCGTCTGCTGAGCTCGCCGCATTACGGCGAACGCTGGGGGCGTCATTGGCTGGACGCGGCGCGGTATGCGGACAGCAACGGTTACGAAAAAGACGCCACTCGCAGCGTCTGGCCGTATCGGGATTACGTGATCAAGGCCTTCAATCGCGATCTGCCCTTCGATCGTTTCACCATCGAACAGCTCGCCGGCGATTTACTCCCCCATCCCACTCTTGACCAACGGATCGCCACCGGGTTCCTGCGCAATTCCATGCTCAACCAGGAAGGCGGGATCGAGCCGGAGCAATTTCGCGTCGAGGCGATGATCGACCGCATGGACGCGGTGGGCAAGGCCTGGCTCGGCCTGACCATTGGCTGTGCGCAGTGTCACCATCACAAGTTCGATCCGATCAGCCAGAACGAGTATTACCGATTGTTTGCATTTTTGAACAACGACAACGAACCGTTCATCGAAGTGCCCACGGCAGCGCAACAGAAACAGCGCGCCGAAATTCAAGTCCGAGCCGAGGAACTCGAAGATCGGGCCGCCCGCGAAACGCCGAATCTTCTGGAACGTCAGATCGCGTGGGAGAAGGAGTCTGCCGCCGCGGCTGGCGATTGGAGCGTGCTCGATCCGGCGGAGTGGATGAATTTCGCGACCAAATTTGAAAAGCAGAGCGACGGTTCGCTGTTAGGCGGGGGCGACATCAAGCCCGGGTCGGTCACTCACGTTTGGGCGGACACCGCCGCGACCAACATCACCGGGTTTCGCCTGGAGGTGCTCCTGCATCCCAATCTGCCCTACGGCGGCCCCGGTCTCGTGGCCAAAGGCTCGTTCCTCTTGAAGGAGATCACCTGCCAGGCTTATGCCCTGAACCATCCCACCGTGACCAACACGATCCGGTTTCGGCGAGCCCAGGCCGACGAGGAAGCGCCCGGGTTCGGCATCGGCCAGTCGATCGATGGCAATACCGAGAAGGGCGGCTGGACCGCCTCGCTCGTGCCCGTGCTCAGGAATCGCGAGCATCGGGCTGTTTTCGAATGCACCGAGCCCATCACCGGCTTTCCCGGCGGCACCCGACTGTTTTTCACCCTCTATCAAAAGCACAGCAACGGAGACGGCCACAGCGGTGATCTCGACAAAGAAACCAAATTGGATTCGCATGCTTTTGGCCGATTTCGCCTCAGCGCCACCACTCAGCCGGCCCCGCTCCGGGTCGATCCCTTTAGTCCCGCGCAGCGCCGGCTCCTTTCCCTCGCCCCCGCCGAGCGCACCCCCGCCCAAAAGCGGGAGCTCTTCGGCGTCTTCCGCCGTTCGGACCCCAGCTTCACCGCACTGAACCGGGAGATCGAGAACGTCTGGACGAACTGGCCTTATGCCGCCAAAAGCCTCGCGCTCGCTTCCCGGGCCGAACCCCGCCAAACTCGGGTGTTCCGACGCGGCGATTGGCAACACCAGACCGAGGTCGTGGAAGCGGACGTGCCTGCGGCCCTTCATTCCTTCCCCGCCGACCGTCCCCGCGACCGCCTGGGCTTTGCCCAATGGCTCGTCGATCGCCGGAGCCCGACCACGGCGCGAGTCATCGTCAATCGTCTATGGCAGACCTATTTCGGCCAGGGCCTCTTCACCACTCCCGAAGACATCGGCACGCGCGTCGATCCGCCCTCGCATCCGGAATTGCTCGATTGGCTGGCCTGTGAATTCATGGATCGCGGCTGGAGCTTCAAGGAGATGCACCGGCTCATCACCGATTCCGCAACCTACCGACAGTCGTCGTCCTTCCTCGAGGCTCGGCCCAATTCGTCCTCGGGAGACTCTCCGCCCCCGGGGACAGCGGCCTCCGCCCGCGCCCCCTCGACTTCGGCTCCGGAGATCGATCCCTACAACCGCCTCCTCTGGCGCGGGCCGCGGTTTCGGGTCGAGGCTGAAATCATCCAGGACATTGCCCTGGCGGTCAGCGGCTTGCTCAATCCAAAAATCGGTGGACCGAGCGTCTTCCCGCCCATTCCGGGCAGCATGGCCGACCAAGTCTATGGCGGTCTGTCCTGGCCCGAAAGCCAAGGGGAAGACCGGTATCGACGCGCCATGTACACCTTCTGGAAGCGGGCGCTCCCCTTCCCCACCCTGCTCTCGTTCGATGCGCCAACCGCGGAAAACTCCTGCACCCGCCGGCTTCGCTCCAACACCCCGCTCCAGGCGCTCACCACGCTGAACGAGAGAAGCTTCGTTGAAGCGGCTCAAGCCCTGGGCTTGCGCGTGCTCAAAGAAGGGGGCGCCGACGAGCGGAGCCGCGCGATTTACGCGTTTCGCCTCTGCACCGGCCGCCCTCCGACCGGCCGCGAGTTGGGCATTCTCCTGAGCTTCTGGGAGGAGCAATATCGCTATTTTGAAAACCGCACCGCCGCCGCCGTGACGGTCGCTTTAGCCGATCCGAAGCATCTCCCCCCGGATGTCAATCTGCACAAGGCGGCGGCCTGGGCCATGGCCGCGCGCGCCATCCTCAATTTGGATGAAACGGTGACCAAAGAGTGAGAATCCCGCATGCCGAACGCCTCAACCCCAACTCATCGCGGAGGAATCCGAATCACCCCATACGGACCGTAGCACCGCCCTTGATCGCGCGCCATTTCGCCATCGTTCTCATCACTTGACCGCCATGAAATACCACCAGGAACTTCGCCATGAAGTCGCGAAATACATCACCCGCCGCTGGTTCTTCCGCCAATGCGGGGTCGGCCTGGGCTCGATCGCGCTCGCCGCCTTGCTCGGCGAAAACCGCGCCCTCGGCGCTCCCGCGAAACCCGCCGCTGTCACTCCTCTCGCGCCCCGCGCGCCTCATTTTTCGGCCAAGGCCAAGCGGATGATTTACCTGTTCATGGGGGGCGCGCCGAGTCAGCTCGACCTCTTTGATTACAAACCCACCCTCGCCCGCTACAATGGCCAACCCGTCCCCAAAGAGGTCGTGATGGGACAGAAGTACGCCTTCATCAAGCCGGATGCGGAACTCTTCGCCAGCGAGTTCAAGTTTGCCCGACACGGCCGGTCCGGGGCGGAGATCTCCGAGGCGTTGCCCCACCTGGCCGAAGTCGCGGACGACATCGCCATCATCAAGTCGATGACGACGGACGCCTTTAATCACGCTCCCGGGCAAGTGATGATGCAGACCGGCTCGATGCAGTTTGGACGGCCCTGCCTCGGGGCGTGGGCGCTTTACGGCTTGGGATCCGCCTCGCAGAACCTGCCCGGTTTCGTGGTGCTCAACTCGGCCGGCGGGCTTAGCGGTGGCGCGGCTTTGTACGGCAGCGGCTTCCTGCCCACGATCTATCAGGGCGTGCCGTTCCGCAAAACGGGCGATCCGGTCCTGTTCCTTTCGAATCCGGCGGGGGTCACCGACTCCATGCAGCGGCGGACGCTCGACTTGATCAAGAACTTGAACGAACAGCACCTCGAGGTGATGGGCGACCCCGAAATCGCCACCCGGATAAACTCATTTGAAATGGCCTACCAGATGCAGGCCAGCGCGCCGGAACTGATGGATGTTTCGAAGGAATCGCCGGAGACTCTGAAGAGGTACGGCGCCGAGCCTGGCAAACCTTCGTTTGCCCTGAATTGTCTGCTCGCACGCCGGCTCATCGAGCGCGGCGTGCGATTCGTCCAACTATTCCACGAAGGCTGGGATCATCACAGCGAAGTTGTGAAAGGGGTCAAGGATCAGACCGGCAAGACCGATCGGGCGAGCGCCGCGCTCGTCAAAGACCTCAAGCAACGAGGGCTCCTGGACGACACGCTGGTGCTTTGGGGCGGGGAGTTCGGCCGCACCCCCATGGTGGAAGCCAATGCCGACTTCGGGCGCAAACTGGGACGAGACCATCATCCGCAAGCCTTCGCGGTCTGGCTGGCCGGGGGCGGCGTCCAGCCTGGGATCACCCTGGGCGAAACCGATGAACTGGGCTTTCACGTCATTCGCGATCGGGTGCATGTGCACGATCTGCACGCGACCGTCCTGCATTTGCTCGGCTTCGACCACGAACGCCTCACGTTCCGTTTTCAAGGCCGCGACTATCGCCTGACCGATGTGCATGGAGAATTGGTGGAGAAGATTCTCGCCTGAGCCCTGACTTCAGTTGAGATGG
>CAYHFE010000469.1:0-6617 GCA_964355375.1 uncultured Verrucomicrobiota bacterium | reverse complement strand
AGGGACGGGGTGAGGGCATCGTGTGTTCTATCCTGCGCACCCCTCAGTAAGTCCCGCAGGGACGGCTGAATTCCCCCCATGAATGGGTGCATGAAACCTTTCCTGACCAATGTCTGTTTGCCTGGCCAATCAAATATGGCGCCTTCAGCGCGAGTGTTTCGCGGTTGGATAAAATCATTCATTGCGTCGAAAGCCAGGAAGAGCATCACCGTAGAGTGCCTTTCGAGGAGAAGTCCATCGCATTGCTCAAGAAGCACAACCTCGAGTCCGAAGAGCGGTATTTGTGGGAGTGATTCAACCGTCCCTGCGGGACTTGGGCTCTCGGCGACGCAATCCCACCCTTGAAAGGGTGGGCTATTCTCAAGTCTCCCCTCCGGGAAATGACCGTCGGAAGCTCTCCGCGGTTAGATCTGCTCACGTTCGGAAAATGTCCAAACTCCTGTGTTCGGCGTCCCGCCGAACACTCGTGGAGGTGGACCAGCTTGATTCCGGTCGGCGAGACGCCGACCGGTGCAGCCGGGACGTCCGCGCTCCCTATTCAAACGAACACGGTTCAGGGAGAGCCGCCTTTCGCTTCGCGCATGCATCGGAACCATGAACCCACCCAAGTTCATGGAAAGCCGTCATCTGCTCAGCGCACGGATTGAGGCCGCGAACCTTGGCGTGGCTGAGGGTCGGCCCGTTCACACGTCGCAGACCTGGGCCGCGTGACGGAGGGCGAGGACGGGGTCCGGCCAGGTCGGGATGAACTCCTGCGCCACGTAGCCAGTGTAGCCGGTGGCGAGAATGGCGCGCAGGATGGCGGGGTAATGGAGTTCCTGGGTCTCGTCCAGCTCGCCGCGTCCGGGGACGCCAGCGGTGTGGTAATGCCCGATGTAGTCCTGGTAAAGGCGGAGCCGCCGGATGACGTCGCCATTCATGATTTGCACGTGATAAATGTCGAAGAGCAACTTCATGTTGGGCGATCCGACGCGCTGGATGAGCTCGATGCAGAAATCGACGTTGTCGCCGAAATAACCCGGATGCCCTTTCATCGGGTGCGAGCTGTCCCGGCTGTTCAAATGCTCGAGGCAGAGGTGAATCTTCTTCTGTTCGGCGTAAGCCATGACCCGCTTCCAGCACTCGACACAATTCCGCGCGCCCGCCGCATCACTGATGCCGGGCTCCCGCATGCCGGTGAACGTGATGACGTTCCGGCAATGAACCTGCGCGGCGAGGTCAATGCCTTCGCGCAGTTTGCTCTCGACGAATTCATGGTTTGCCGGATTGAGCGGGCCTTTGGCGAATCCGTGACTTCCGACTAAAGACACCGCCAACCCCAGCTCGCGAATCATCGGATAATGCTTGGCCTCGATTCCTTCCATCGCGACCAGACCGATGGCCTGACAGTGCTTGGCCAATTCCGGCGTCGGCATCGGATTGAACGTCCAACCCATGATCGATTGCCGGATTCGACCGTGCCGAATCCGAAAATCGGCTTCGACGGGCACGGCGGCCGGCGCGCGCTGCGAGGTTAGGAGAGCTCCCGCTCCGGTGGCGGTGAGGCTCGATTGGATCCAGGCTCGGCGACTGAGTGCCGCGGAGCCTGATCGTGAGCGGGTGCGGGTGCGGGATTGTGAGGAGCGGCGGGTGTTCATGGGTGGACTATGGCAGAAGACGAACGGGCCGGCAACGAGAACGCCGACGTGGGCCGGAGCGGGCGAGAGGGGCAGCGATATTCCGCCAGGTTTTGGAGTGCGGCAGACCCCGGCCGCTTTCCGATCGTCCCGCCAAAGCGCCCGAGAACCGGCTCGTTCCCTCAGGTTCAAGGTCCCCAGTCAGGGCAAAATTGCCTGGCCCGACCGATCGGAGAGGCCCGGCAGTGCGGAGGGCTCAATTCATCTTGCTTTTTTGAACTGAACCTTCCAATTAAGGGCCATGAATATCCCCAATGTTTCGCCTCGCCTGTTTTCGATGAAAACCTCCGGGAGCGGCGCGGTTCTGCGGCGGGTCGCAGCCTTGTGCGCCGTTGTTCTGGCCGCCGCTGTGTCGCAGGCCCAGACCCAGGCCCCGCCCGCCACAGTCACGGTCACCCTCCCGCCGACGATGCCGCCCCGGCCGCCCTCCAAGTTTCGAGATTTCGCCGACGTCATCCGCGATACGATCAAGTACGACGGCTTCATCACGCTTTATCGCACCAATGAGATACTCTACGGCGAAATCAAACCGCAACTGCTCAACCAGCCGATCATCGCGCCCATGGCCATCGCCCGCGGACTGGCCAGCGCTGGTCAGCCGTTGAATTTCGGCGACGAATGGATTCTGGTGTTCCGCCGGGTGGACGATCGAATTCAGTTGTTGCGACGGAACATTCATTACCAGGCTCCCAAAGGAACGCCGCTCGACAAGGCGGTGCAACAGAACTACACCGACTCGGTCCTGATGGCGCTGCCCATCATCACGCTCAATCCGATGACCCAAGGCGCGTTGATTGATATCGGCCAGATTTTGATGTCGGACTTTGCCGACTTGCGGCTGGGTTTTGTCGATCGCAGCCGTTCTTCTTGGAGCAAGATCAAGACTTTTCCCAACAACGTTGAGATCGAAGTGGAACTGACCTACAGCGGCCGGTTTTCTTCGAGGGGCGGCGACGATGGCTTGGCCGATTCGCGAGGTCTGACTCTGGTCGTGCATTACAGCCTGGCGCGGTTGCCGGATCCGGGTTACCGCCCCCGCACCGCGGATTACCGGGTGGGCTACTTTCTGAATGCGACCAAGGACTTCGGCTCGATCGATCCCGACACCCAATTCGTCCGTCAGATCAATCGGTGGCGTTTGGAAAAGTCGGATCCGCGGGCCAAGCTCTCGCCGCCGAAAAAGCAGGTCGTCTGGTGGGTCGAGGACACCGTCCCGCTGGAGTATCGCCCCTTCGTCGAAGAGGGCATCCTGGAATGGAACAAGGCGTTCGAGAAGGTGGGCTATAAGAACGCCCTGGCTGTCCGTTGGCAGAATGAACGCGATGAATTTGATCCGGAGGACATCAACTATTGCACCTTCCGCTGGATTACCACCAGTTCGACCTTTGCCATGTCGGGACTTCGATCCAATCCGTTGACGGGTGAGATGATCGATGGCGACGTGATTTTTGATGCGAGTTGGATTCGGTATTGGAAATCCTATTACGCCTATCTCGTGGGCATGCCGGTTCCGGCCGGCGAGGGCGAGATCCTGCCTTTGGCGGTGGGGGAAATCATCAGTCCCATCATGGCCTCCAAACAGGGCTTTGGCCTGCCCTTCCCGCTGCCGGGCCGGGGACGGAATTTTCCGGAGGAAAGTCTGGGCGTCAGTGGCGTGAGGCCGGAGTTGGTGCCGGCGGATTGGAGCCCGATGCAGATTCAATTGGCTCGTCGGTTGTCCCCGAGCCGGATCGCGGCCTGCCAATATCTCTCGCTTAAGAGCCAGGAATTTGCGCTCGCCGCCATCGCGCTGGCCGATCCCGCCAAACCCGAATCGAGCGGAAAACTGCCCGACGAGTTTCTGGGGCAGGCGATCAAGGAAGTGGTCATGCACGAGGTCGGCCATTCGCTCGGTTTGCGCCACAATTTTCGAGCCAGCGCCATGCTTGATCACGATCAGATTAACGACACCTCCATCACTCGGGTCAAAGGCATGGCGGGAAGCGTGATGGATTACAACCCGATCAATATCGCCCCGAAAGGCAAGAAGCAGGGCGACTACGCTTCGACCACCATTGGGCCGTATGACTTTTGGGCCATCGAGTACGCCTACAAACCCGTGGAGGGCGACGAAAATGCCGAGCTCAAGAAGATCGCCGCGCGTTCGCCCGATGCGGATTTGGCCTACGCCACGGATGAGGACATGTATTACAGCGAAGATCCGCTCGTCAACACCTACGATTTGGGCAATGACAATCTGAAATACGGACAGGAACGAATGGCCTTGGCCGTGGATTTGATGAAAAACCTGGATGAGAAGGTGGTCAAGGACGGCGAATCCTGGGCGCGGCTGCGCCAAGCGTTTTCGGTGCTGCTCAACCAGTATGGGAATGCCGCTTACCTGGCCGTCCAGTACATCGGCGGTCAATCGGTTTCCCGCGACTTCAAGGGCGGTGAAAAGAGCCGCGATCCGGTCGTCCCGATCGCCGGCTCGAAACAACGCGAAGCTTTGAAGCTCCTCGTGGACAAAATTCTGAGCGATGACGCCTTTAAGTTCTCTCCCAGCCTCCTGCGGCGTCTGACGTCCGAGCATTGGTATCATTGGGCGAGTGATTTCGGCACGGGCACGGGTCCCGGCTATCCGATTTACGATCGGGTCCTGGCCATGCAACGCATCGTTTTGAATCAGTGCTTCAACGGGACAGTACTCTCTCGGATTCAGAACCAGGCTTTGCAGGCGGATGAAGGCGCCAACCCGTTGCGGATTGACGAAATCTTCCGAACATTGAGCGACGGAATTTGGAGCGAAATCCAATCGGGAACCGACTCGAAAAACGTCGCCGTCTCCACGATTCGGCGCAACTTGCAGCGCGAGCACTTGCGCCGCCTCTGCACCATCGTGCTCGGGACGCGCCGCAGTGGGTTGGACGAGCTCTACGGCTATGTCTCGTTCTCGGGCGGATCCAGTTCAGTGCCGGCGGATGCCCGGAGTCTGGCGCGTCTGCACTTGGAGGAGATTGCCCGGCGGATCAACCAGAAGTTGGCCCTGACCGACGCCAAGATCGATGACACCACGCGCGCGCACCTCGGGGAATGCCGGCAGCGGATCGCCAAGGTTCTGGAATCCAGCTATAACGCCAACGAACCGTAATCGATCATCCGAATCAAAGAGTCAGATCAATCACTTGCGGGGCGCCTGGTTGCAGGCGCCCTCACTTTTATGAAATCCCTCACTTCCTTCCTTTACCCAGCAATCCGACGCCGACCCTTAGCCGTAAGCATGCCGTCACGACTTGGGGGCAGACGCGCCCTCGCGTGTGCCGACCGGCGCCCCGCCGGTCGGAACGAAGGCCCAATTCAGTCCCGAAACGGTGACTGGTTCGCAATCGGCAATGTGGTCGGCGAGGGCGCCGACCGCCGCGCGCGAGAGAGCGCGCGCTCCCCATCTCGACTGAATCGATACAGCTGGGTCTCAGGTCAAGCCACTGGGCTTTTGCTCGCGAGTCTTCTTGTTATTACAGGTCTCGCTTCCGCTGCGGATTTTCGGGCGGGAGTGTCCGTTCGCGTCGTGACGCCTGATCCCCTGCTCCCCGTCTCGGGCGGCGTGGGTCCCTCCCATCCCACTCAGAAAAAGGAAGGCGATCTGACCGTGCGCGCCCTGGCTCTCGAATCGGGCGAAACACGCGTCGTCATCGTGGGCGCCGATTTCCTGGGATTCCCCTCGGTCCTGGCTAATCGGGTGCGGGCCAAAATCACGGGAGTTCCGCCCCAGAACATTCTCATCGGCTCCACCCACACCCATAGCGCCCCCGATTGTTACGGGTTTCCCGATGGTCGCGGAGGCTTCTCCGTCGATCTCAAGTATTTGGATGTGGTCTGCGCAAAAATGGCCGAAGCCATCAACGAGGCCGTCGCCCAACTGCGGCCCGCCCGCATCAAGATCGCGACCGGTGAAGCCCGCGGCAAGATCGCCTACAACTACTATGCCGAGCAGTTGTACGATCCGCGTTGCCATGTCATCCAAGCGATCGACGCCGACGGCAAACCTTTCGCCACCCTGGTCAATTACGCGATCCATCCGGAAGTTCTCGGGTCCGATCAGGGCATTCTGAGCCCGGACCTGGTCGGACCGTTTTATGATCGAATCACGGAGAAAGGTGGCGGAACCGCGATCTTCATGAATAGCGCGCAGGGCGGGATGGTGACCGCCGATTGTCGGGGACCGGATGGCAAAGACATCCAGACCTGGGCCGAGTGCCTCCGCATCGGACGGTTGCTGGCGGATGAGGCGTTGCGGTTGATCGAGTCGGCGCCGGTCCAGCGCGATCCCGGATTGTTCTGCGCCGCCCAGACGATCTCTTTCCCGATCGAATCGCCGTTGCTCCTGGCCGTTCTGAAGGCTTCGCCGCTCGGATACACGGCGGAGAACTCGACGCGGATTTCGACCCAGCTCAATCTGATCAACCTGGGGAATGCGCAAATCCTGACGATTCCGGGCGAGGCCCTGCCCAACATCGGATTTTATCTCAAGCGCAAGATGCACGGGCAGCATAATCTGCTCTTTGGCCTGACGAACGATGCCTTCGGATACCTCTTAACCAAGGAAGATTGGGGCAGCTTCAAGCGCTACGAATACGTTTCACGGACCTGCCTGGGTGAGATGACCGGTGCCATCTACATGGACGCGGCCCTCAAGTTCGCCGATCAAAGCCCGCGTCCAGAGCGATAGTCATGGGAGAAGAAAAGACGGTGTCCGACGGTCACGATGCCGCCCACCATTCCACGAACCCGCCCCCCGATGGGGCGAGATTTCGTCGAGCCATGAAATCGTTGACGACAGAACAATCAGGGTTCGACGGAGTTTCGCCCCACCCACGGTCATGAAAAACACCCTTTCGCTTCGCGCATGCATTGAACCCATGAACCGAATGGAGTGGACGGTGCCGCGCCAGCGTCTTGGAG
>CAYHFE010000468.1:0-6634 GCA_964355375.1 uncultured Verrucomicrobiota bacterium | reverse complement strand
CCGCACCTGGCCAAAGCGCCGGAGGGCCGGCGCACTCCAAGACGCTGACGCGACGCAGCCCACTCCATTCGGTTCATGGCCCCAAGGCATGCGCCAAGCGAAAGGCGGCTCCCCGTGAACCTCGGGGCGGGGACGGCTCGTCCCCGGGGACTGACTTCTCCCATCACTCCATGGTTTCCAACACCGCCCGCACCGCCGCCACCAAGGCCGCCACTCGAACATTCAGCGGAAAATCCGAAGGCGCCTCCAACGTGTAGGAGAGTTTTGTTTTATGCGTTAAAAGATAAAATGCCTCCGGCCATTCCGGACGGGAGCGTGGATCGGTGCTTGGGCGGATGACGCCGCCCCGCGCCTCGCGACCTTCGATCAAGGGCGACGGATCGATCGGACACACCGCGCCGACTCGCCGGATCATCTCCTCCGCCAAGGACGGACGTTGGTCGGGATTCAATTCGTAGAGATAGAACCCGTGGGATTCCCAATCCTCGTGCAGGCAGAGGGTCAGATCGAAGTTCGGCTGTCGCTGCAACCAGGCGGCGTGGGCTTGGGTTTCGGGGGCCTCGAAGTGCAGGTACTGCCGATTCAGATCAATGCCGTCCGCGTTTTCGCGCCGCTCCAGCGCAAAACCGGTCGGGTTCAGGCAAGGGCACAGCCACACCTCGAGGCCCGCCGGCCAGCCATCATGCCGCATCAATTCGAGCGCGGACAACGGTCCGGCCGGTTCATCGCCATGAATGCCGGTGGAAAGGTAAATCCTCCGGCTGGGTCGCGCGACCCGGCGGCGAAACGCGAGCCAGCGATGCGTGGACAAATTCCAGAAGGTTTCCGCCGACCATTGGTGCAGAGCGGCCGCCGCCTCGCACTCCCGCAGCACCGCGGCGACATCGATGGTTTCGCCGTGGTAGCCTCCGATATTCTTGCCCAAGCGTTGCGCGACCATGCACGGATATTCCTCGACCTCAAACCGCAGCCGACGCGATCTCAGCGCACGCGGATGGGCCGTCCGCCTGATCGCTGAAATCATGTTTGTCCCAATTGGGATCGAGTCCCAAGTCCCGGAGCATTTGCAGGTCTTTCTCCACTGGTTGATTGAGGGTGGTGAGGTAATTGCCCACCATCAGCGCGCTGGCTCCCGCCATGAAAACCATGCTTTGCAGGTCGCGGAGATTCACGGTCCTCCCTCCGGCAATCATGATTTCCTGTCGGGGCAAAATGAAACGAAAACACGCGATCGTTTTCAGAATCTCCAGCGGCGAAAGCGGCGGATTCTTCGCGAAGGGCGTGCCAGAAATCGGGTTCAGAATATTGATCGGGACGACGCTCGCCCCGATCTCCCGCAGCGAGAACGCCAGCTCGCACCGATCCTCCCGGGTCTCGCCCATGCCGATGATCCCGCCCGAACAGATGCGAATGCCAGCCTGTTTGAGAAAGCCGATCGTCTGGACGCGGTCGTCGTAGGTATGAGTCGTGCAATGCTGAGGAAAGAACCGTTGTGAACTCTCCAGATTGTGGCCGTAGCACTCCAGCCCGGCCTCCTTCAGCCGATCGGCCACGCGCTGGCTCTCGATGATCCCGAGCGACGCATCCGGGCGGACCTTGCCACCGTCGGCCAACTCGCGGATCCGATCGCACACTTCATCGAGCAACGGACCTTCCCTCAGTCCCTTCCAGGCCGCGACCAGTCCGACCGCCGTCACGCCGTTCTGCTGGGCTTCCTGGGCCGCCGCTTGCACCGGCTCCGGATCGACGAACCCATATTGAGGCGAACCCGTCTGGTGAAACGAGGACTGCGCGCAAAAGCGGCAATTCTCCGAGCAATTGCCGGCCTTGGCATTGACGATCGAGCACAGGTGAATCTTGTTTCCCTTGAACTTCTCCCGGATGCGATTGGCCCAGGCCATCAGATCGAACTGGTCCGCCGCATTCTCGAGGCCAAAGAGCCAAGCGCCGTCCTCCCGGCTCAACTCACCGCCGTCCAAGACACGCCGGCCCAATAAGGCCAATCGCTCCGGCACCTTCAGGTCAACGCCATTTCCGATCATGGGCGACAAACTAGCCGCCACCTCGAATTGCGCAAGCTTGGAGAGCCTTCACCATGCAATTGAATTTGGGGAGCACACGCGCCCCCACTTGTTTCGATCGGCGCCCTCGTCGGTCGGAGGAAATCGTCATGCAGTCACCAAAAAGTGACCCATCCGAATGCCTTGCGCTGGTCGGCCAGGGCGCCCACCACCGCACGCGAGGGCGCGTGCGCTCTCCTTCCAACTGCATGGATCCGGCTCGGATTCGGCTAGAACGGCGGGGACAGCTCCGTCCGGCTGTGGACATGTTTCAGCAACTCATCTTTGGCGTACCACGTCGGTTTCATCTGGCCGCGGCTAAACAGTTTTTCCGCCTGATCCCGATAGAACGGTGAATCCGGACGGTCGCTTTGGCCGATGGGCGGCTGCGTCCAACTCTGGATCGGCCGGGTCAAAATGATGATTTGGGTCGAGGTCTGTCCGGACGTTCCCCAGCGGGTGTGATCGGGACGCGGGTTCTCAAAACGAATCGCCCGCAGCGTGCCCATCCCTTCTTCGACGAGCGACCCTCCGCCCACGGGCCAGGATTGATCGCCGCGTCCGACCCGGAAGACCTCTCCGAAGGTCACGTCGAGCCGGCCGAAAGCGCGCCGCAACGTCGCCATCCCGTCGGCCAAACCCTGGGTCAACGCCTTCTGCTGCTCGGGCGTCAATGAGCCCGGGCGGACCTCACTCCGCCGCACCGCCGCCATGAAATCATTGAGCTGAGCGTTGACCTCTCGAATCTTGGCGCCGAGGCCCCGGTTGACCGCGGTCCGCCAAAAATGAAACTTCAACGCCGCCGTCGATCCGGCCCGCGCGAATCCATCCCACTTCTCGATCTCGTTCAGGGCCGCTTGATAATCCGGGTTGTCTTGGAAAGCCGCGCCGAATTGGCGATGGGCGGACCCCAGAGCCGCCACCCAACGCTCGAAGCCGTAGCAGTGCTCATCCACGGCGTAACGCCTGGCCTCTTCCGGGGTCACGCTCGCATCCTGGGCCAACAACTGAACCGCCCGCGCCCCACGCTGCTGCGTCCACCCGGCGCTCTCGCCAAAAAGGTCGGGCTGTTTCGGATCCATCTTCAATGGTGAATCGATCATCATCGCGTCCGGGGGAATGTTGCAGTTCTGCATGTAGCCCTGGGGCGGATTGGTGATCTGGAGAAGATCGCGCGCGGGATGAATCCCGAGCCATTCGCTGGCGGAGATCGACCCATCCACGGGCTTCGAGAAGTCAAAGCCCGCCGGCCGGATCGGCACCCGCCCGGCGCGCTGATAAAAAATATCCCCGGCCGTATCCGCCGCCATCACGTTCTGCGGCATGATCTGGTTCAGCTCGAGTCCACGCTTAAACTCGGCGATGTTTTTCGCAAAATTGAAGTGATAGAACATCTCACCGAACTGGACTTCCTCCGCATAGGACAACTTCGCCACATACGCCTTGTCGCCCCGTTTCGCCACCACCGGTCCATGATGCGACTCATAGACCGTGACCCGGCGCGGCTTGCTTTCGCCGCGAACCCGAATCTCGACTTCCCGTGACTTGAGCTCCTTCCACTCATGGTCATAGCGGTACTGCCGACGATCGGCCGGATTCAACGTCAGCTCATAGATGTCGGAGGTGTCCGGCCCCCCGGTGGTCATGGCCCAGGCCAGATGATCATTATGGCCCAAGCCGACATACATCGATCCCGGCAAGGTAAATCCCGAGCCCTGCCAAACGCCGGCGTGCATGCGAAACTCCCAGAAGCGGCTCGCTCCCCACCAGGAGAGGTGCGGATCGATGAGCAAAATGGGGGCGCGAACCGACGTGCGGGCCGGCCCGACCACCCATTCATTCGAACTGCGCAGGTCCACGTTGAAGTCCGGACTCAAGCCTGCGGCGCGCAGGTCGGAAATCGCCTGGCCCAGCGGCCATCCCCACATGAACTGACGGGAATGCGCGATGCACATGAAGACATCCGCTCGGCGCGGTCCCCACCAATCCGGAACTTCATTCCGGTGCCGTTCCAAGTAATCGTTGATGCCCCGGACAAAAGCCTCCCAATGCCGCCGCACTTCCGGGTGGATGCGCTCGAAATTTCGGCGCGCGACCCCGTCATGATCCCAGACTCGCGAGACCACATCGTCCTGTAGATTCGATTCGCCGAAGGCGGCGGACATTTCCCCGGTCGCGCGGAGAAAGTTTTTCAGCAATTCCTCCAACCGGTCCTCGGCCTGCGCGTAGCCCATGGCGTACAATCCGCGTTCGACCGTCTCCGCGTAAATGTGAGGCACACCAAATTCATCCCGATACACCACCGTTTTCCCGGCATCCGCATCCGCGCGGGATGGAGCGCTGTTCTCGGCCGCCGACGCGGATGGAAAAAGCGATCCGCGGCTCAGCACCGCGATCAGGGACAAACCCAAAGCAAGAGAGGAGTTCATTCTCATGGATGTCCCTTTCATAGAACACCACCTTCCCGAAGTCAACGGACGCAACTTGCCTTCAGCAATTCTCAATTTGGCCCAGGACACCGTCCGTTCCACGCAAGTAGTCCCCGCTTGAGCCGGTCGCCACATGGAAACCGGCTCAAGCCGGGACTACCTACGTGCCAAAATGAGAATGGCTGACTTGCCTTTTCAGACTCGCCCTCCCAGACGGCCCCGCCATAATCACGCCTCAACGAACCTATGAGTAATCTATCCCTGCCCTACCCCCGCGGGCTCGCGGCCCAAACTCGCCAATGGCTAACCGTGCTGGCGCTTGCCTCCGGACTTCAAGCGCCCCGGCCGGTTTGGTCAGCCGACACGGGCCTGCCCTCCGCACTCGAGAGCATCACGAGCCGGAATCTCCTGGAACATACTCGCGTGCTCTCGTCGGATGAATTTGAGGGCCGAGCGCCCGGCACGCGCGGCGAGGATCTGACCGTCAAGTATCTCACTGAGCAATTGCAGAAGCTCGGCCTCCAGCCCGGCCATCCCGACGGCACCTTTGTCCAGTCGGTCCCACTCGTCGGCTTGGCTTCGCAACCGAAGTTCTCCTACCGCAACGAGAGCCGGACGACGGAGTTGCGATTCCCCAATGAGAGCGTCCTGTGGTCACCCCATTTCGTGTCGGAAGTTCGGATCCAGGATTCTGAGCTTATCTTTGTGGGCTACGGAGTCGTGGCGCCGGAATACGATTGGGACGACTACAAAGGCGCGGACCTCCGCGGCAAGACGATCGTCATGGTCACCCACGACCCGACGCTGACTGACCCTCGAGATCCGAAGAAACTCGAAGAGAACCAGTTCAAGGGTCGGGCCATGACCTACTACGGCCGGTGGACCTACAAATACGAGATGGCCGCCGCCCAGGGCGCGGCCGCCGCCATCATCATTCATGAAACCGGACCGGCGGGATATCCCTATTACGTGCTGATCAGCAGCAACTCCCGGGAAAACTTCGACCTGCAATCACCGGACAAGAACCTGGGACGCGCCGCCATCGAAGGTTGGATCACGCAGGAGAAAGCCCGCGAGCTCTTCGCCGCGGGCGGCCGCGATTTTGATACGATGAAAAAAGCCGCGCTCCGACGTGATTTTCGGCCGGTGTCGTTGAACGGCCGAGCCACTTTCGAGGTCAAGAACACCTTGCGCGATGTGGCCTCACGCAACGTCCTGGCCAAACTCGAAGGCTCGGACCCAGTTCTCAAACACGAATATGTTATCTACACGGCTCACTGGGATCATCTCGGTCGTATCGCGGCGTTGCCCGGGGACCAGATCTTCAACGGGGCGCTCGACAATGCCTCGGGCGCCGCGGCTCTGCTCGAGCTCGCGCAAGCCTTCACCAAACTGCGGCCGGCGCCGAAACGTTCGATCCTCTTTCTCTCCGTCACCGGCGAGGAAAAAGGCCTCTTGGGCGCGAAATACTACGCCACTCATCCGCTCTACCCCCTCACCCATACGCTCGCGAACTTGAACATCGACGGGCTCAATCCTTGGGGGCGTACGCGCGACGTCAATATTATCGGTTACGGCAGCACCACCCTGGATGATCTCCTCACTGAAGCCGCCCGCCAGCAAGGCCGGATCACCACCCCCGACGCCGAGCCCGAGAAAGGCCGCTACTACCGCTCGGATCATTTTGAGTTCGCCAAGCTGGGGGTCCCAGCGCTCTACTTCAAGGCCGGCATCGATTACATCGGCCAGCCGGCCGGCTACGGACTCAAGAAAAGCGAGGACTATACCACTCTGGACTACCACAAAGTGAGCGACGAAATGAAACCGGACTGGGATCTGTCCGGAGCCGTCGAGGACGTGCGTCTGCTCTTTCAGGTCGGTTATCGCGTGGCGCAGGACGCGCGCTTCCCCGAGTGGAAGCCCGGCACCGAGTTCAAGGCCCGACGCGAAGCGATGTTGCGGCGGAAATCGGAGTGAAGAAAGCGCGTCGCGACCATGAACCAAGGCACGGTGGAGGAGACGCTGTCGAGCCCTGAAATCGTGGCCGGCGGAAAAGTCAGGGCTCGACGGAGTCTCGCCCCACCCAAGTGTCATGGGTAGCCGCCCAGCCTTGCCGGCTCGCTTTGGGACCATGAACCTGAAGGT
>CAYHFE010000467.1:0-6636 GCA_964355375.1 uncultured Verrucomicrobiota bacterium | reverse complement strand
GCCTCCACGTCGCCGCGGCGGAACATCAGCGCCGCAGCCGGAAGGAAGGCAAGCTTGGCCGGATGCTGCTGCAAAGAGAAATAGCCCGTGATCCGTTGTGAGTCGGAATCTGTGCCGCCCCAGTCGAATTGGAAAAGCCCGTCCCAATCTTGCAACGCGGCGAAGCTGGCGATCATCGGAAACATCTCGGCCGCGTAATGGCTGGGCGCGGGATGGTCATATTCGCTGACCGTGAAGGGCTTGCCCGCCACGCGGTAAATGCCCAGGCGGGCCAGGTTGCCGCCGCTCTGGTCAGCCACCATCGGCGTGTTGCGAATGTTCCAATTCGCTCCGTCCCACGGTCGGCCGGGGAAACTGGGATGCTGCCAGTAGGCATGCATGTCCACGAAGTCGTTGAAGGATTCCCGATAGGATCCAGCGATGCCGCCGTAGCTGGCCTGCGTGTCAATGATGGCGGCTTCCACGCCCAAATCCTTTTTGAGAAAGGCGCGCATGCCGTCGGTATAAGCCCGTTCCGTCTCGGCCAGGAATCGCGCCCAAGCCAGGCCCCTGGGCGTGCCTTGAGTGCGCGCCGGCGCCTCGATGTTGCCGGATTCCAGCGATTCGCCCGGCTTCAGTCCAAGTCCCAATTCCTCGCGTCCTCCCCAGGCCGCCGCCAACTTTTCCGCGGAACCGTAGCGGGCTTTGAGCCACTGATTCCATTTCTTCAGCACATCGGCGCGATAGTAGTCCGGCAACGAGGCCACTTTGAGCTGGAGCAGGGAGTTCTCGTTGTTGATCTCGACGATGGCCACGCAAGGCTCCTTGGCGTAGCGGGTGCCCGTGTAAGGATTCACATGACTCCCAAACTGGCCAGGCGCGCCGCCAGCTTGTCCGCAGTGTCGTGGTCGGGGAAACAACTTCCGAATGTGAAGTTGCTGGCCAGGAACCGGAGCCGCTGGCCGCGTCCATCGACAAAATGACCCTCCTGCACCCGCACGAATCCGGAGCCGCCGGCAGGACGGTCATTGAGCCAGGAGACGTCCACGATCGAGCCGGCCGGAGGCGCAGCCAGGCCGGGGATGACGAAGGGAAACATGTCCTCCTCCGCCGTCGGCGTCTGCGCCGGGAGCGAACGGGTGGAGAGAACCACCAAGCACACGAATAGATGGCTGATTCTCATGATGTCATTTTCCTTTCATGATGTTGTTTGCCTTCACTCTCCAGCCACGCAGAACAGATGACGGTCGCCCCGGAGCAGGAGGCGATTAGCCACCGGCACCGGGGAGGCGACAATGCGTTCGCCCATGGGATTCTCTCCCAGCAATTCAAACCGTTCTCTCACACGAGCCGCGAAGACCACCCCATCCTCCCGCGCTGCGTAAAGAATCCCTCCCGCAATGACCGGCGACGAATAGTAAGGGGCTTTGTTTTCCGGAAAGGCGCCGCTCCAGATGGTTTTGCCGCTGGCCGGGTCGAGGCAGACCACGGCACCGCGATGCCGCAGCAAATACACGCGGCCTTGGTATTCGGCCGGGCTGGCGACAAAGACTCCTGTGTCCTCGCGTTGCCAGGCGCGGTGGGTTGCCGTCACATCACCGCGGCCCCCGAGCTTGATGCCATGAACGCGCGCTTGTCCCTGCCGATCATCGCGGCCGACGGGGACGATGACCATGTTGCCAGCGATCACGGGAGTGGCAATCGCCGGCCAATTGCCCGTCCCTCCCGGATTGAACTCGCCGCAGGACCAGAGCAGTTTGCCGTCCGCGGCGGCGTGGGCCGTCAAATGGTCCGCGCCCCAAACCAGCAAGGCGGGTTGGCCCTCGTGCTGAAAGAGCAGCGGCGTGGAATAGCCTTGGTCGTTCTCGACCGGCGTCGTGTAATTCCGTGCTTGCCGCCAGCGCACTTCCCCGGTGGCCTTGTCGAAGCCGGCGAGCCAGGACTCACCCCCATGCATGCGGGCCACGACCACGTGCTGGTCCGTGACGACCGGAGAAGTGCCTTGGTCCCAGAAGAGTTGGTCGCGGCCGAAACCCTCCACCAGATTGGTCTTCCAGCGGATCGTCCCGTCAAACTCCAGCGCCGCCAGGTTGCCGCTGCGGAAATAGACGAAAAGCCCCTTTCCGTCCGCCACCGGCGAGGCATTGGCGCTGGAGCTCAGCGTCCGGTGCTTGGGCTGACTCTCGGCTCCAAGCTTCGTCTCCCACAACCGTCGGCCCGAAAAATCAAAAGCCAGCACCGCATCCTGTCCCTCGGCTGGCCCCGTCAGATAAATGCGCTGACTGCGAACAATGGGAGTGGAACCGCCCTTGCCAGGCAACGAAACCTTCCAGAGGACATTGGTCGCGTCCCATTTGACGGGGTACTGGCCCGTTCCAATGCTGCCGTTGCCTTGCGGTCCGCGCCAGTTCGGCCAATCACTCGCGTTCTCGGCCATCGTCGCAGTGGAGATGACCCACAAGAGAGAAGCCATCGGAATAATCTGCGTGGTTCCCCGGGATTTCGGGACGATCGACGTCTTCATAAGTTTTGGTGGCTCAGTATTTGAGCTCCGCGGGTGGCTGTCCAGTGTCAAGAAACCATCGCAAGAAACCACCGCGACGCCGAGACCGCCTTCGCGGACGGCTCAGACTGCGTGATAGTGGCTGCCCCATCCAGTTCTCGCTGCGTTTGGCACACCTTGGCAGGAAACGATATGAATTCGGTTCTTGCCCAAGCGCTCGAATCTTCAAACCTCGATGTCATCGGCTCCGACGATCTTTCCATTTCAGCAGTCATTTCGAAAGGGCCCGAATTTTTCGACCGTGCAACACGCGCGTTGAACCCGCGCACCGCCCGCGACCGGTTCTGTCCATCGCCCCAGTTGGCGGAGTCCCTCAAGTTTAGCATCTGCCTTCCGGCTGGAACCGTCGTGGAAATCCTTCGGGAACGGCTCGTCAATATGACAATCCTTCGACAAACTCTGCAACGCCCCCGGCGGTTGATGGTGGCCGACAGATGTTGCGGTGAGCGGTAGTTGGTGAGATCCGGCATTGGCAGAACCACATCGGTCGAAGGTAAAGACTGAGCCTCGGTGTGTCGGAAGAAGAACTTTTCTTCGAACGCGACTCTTCATCCCGAACGTTTCCCTTCTTCTGCCATATTCGTCAGGTCACTGGGTGAGCCTGCTTTCCTTTGGTTACTGCTTTTCGTTTTCGGTCAAGCGGGTCGTGTTCTCGTATTCTGTCAGGGAAACTGATTCAGTTGATGTCGTCCATTCAGGCCGAGGCTTAAAAGGTTTCGACCACGAATGCGATCTCGCTCCGTTGATTCCACGTCATCGGTCCTGCGAATTTCCTCAAGCAACCGCCAACTCCTCTGTAGAAAAGCCTTCTCGACTTCAAACTCCTGCACGATCCCTTCTACCCTCTGCGTTGTAACCCCAAATCTCTGGACGGTCTCCCGGCAGGAAGCTCCAGCCTGCAGCATTTGAAGGACCTGTTGGTTGCGTTCCCGGAGCTCCTTCATTGTCTCGATCTATATGAACTCGGACACTTCGCGCGGTTCCTGTCTGGCAATGAACTCTGCCACTTCTTCAAAAGCTTTCACGCCGCCACTTTCCCATGTTCGGCTGTTGATGGCAATACCATGTCCGACTTTACAGGCCGACGATTGTGCCAACCCGTCAGCAGTTCCGCTCCAGGATGGCGGCGCTATCGACGCCCGGTTCACGCAGACGAAAGTCATGGCCCCGAAGAATGACTTGATGACCGTGAACGCCCCGTAGATGGTCCACCGCTGCTGCCAGCCGCCGTTGCCCTGCCTGACGCTGGACCGACTTTTCCAACGGTAGTCCAGCCCGGAACAGCCCGTCATAGACATTGCCAACGCGTTGCCTGCTGAGTCAACGGTTTGAAGGACAAAGCCAACGTCGATACCGTTCGGTCCTGACCAGCCGTTCGGCGCCATAACGCTCTGGGCGATCCGTGGATGGCTGACGCCCAGCACCCTCGCGGCCAGTCAGTTGGGCATCACCGGTCATTCACAATTCTGGTCATCAGTTTCGGGTCCCGTTCCCCATCGTAAACCGAAGGACGCCGCCTCGTTCGATCTCGCCGTGGCGCAGCCAGGTGCGTTCGAGGGGTTCGTCGTTCAGCCAAACCTTGCGAACGAAAGTGTCTTTCGGAGCATAGTTCTCAGCCACGATCACGAGCGGGTTGAGTCCCAACTTCATTTCCGCCCGTTCGAAAAGCGGCGCCCCGAGCTGATATCTGTCCGAGCCGGCCACAGGATATAAGCCGAGGGCGCTGAAGATGTACCACGCCGAGAGCGTCCCCGCGTCATCGTTGCCATCCAAGCCGTCATAGCCGTCGCCGTACTTGTTGTCCATGATCCAGCGTACCCACTTCTGCGTGAGGTCCGGCCGGCCGACCTCGTTGAACAGATAGGCGGCGTGGATGTCCGGCTCATTTCCGTGCCAGTAGTATGGGCCCGGATTCCAGGCGCCCCTGGCTGGACTCGACTTGGCGAAGAACTGGTTGAGTTCCTCGACGAAGAATTCGCGGCTCTTGAACAGTGAGATCAGCCCTTCGGCATCATACGGCGCAGCCCACCGCCACTGCAGCGCGCTGCCCTCGACATAGTCTTTCGTGAATCGGCCTGGGCGATCCAGGTAAGTCAGGAGCAGCGGCTTGAAAGGCTCGACGAACTTCCCCTGCGCGGTGCGCGGTTGAAAGTACTGGGATAGAATTGGAGTAACCGTTTCCCGAGGGCCAACGCGGCAGCCAGCCGCCTTGCTCCAACATTTTCACGAGCGACACGAGCATGTCCCGCTGATCCTTGGGCGCAAGCAACGTGTAAAGCGGATGCACGGTCCGAAACGTGTCCCAGAGGGAAAGGTCCGTGAAATACCGAAAGTCCGAGACTCGGTGAACCTGCCGGTCAAACCCCAGATACTCGCCATTGGCGTCGTTGAAGAGGGTGGGCATTTGGAACACCCGATAGAGCCCGGTGTAGAAAATGGTCTTCTCTCTTTCGGTGCCGCCCTGAATCTTGATCAAAGACAACTTCTCTTCCCAAGCGCTTTGCGCTTCAGCGAGGATCGCATCGAAATCTTTGCCTGCTTCCACTTCGAGATTGCTCCGGGCGTTTTCGATGCTCACGTAGGAAATCGCCAAGGCGAGCGTGACGACCCGTGGCTGATCGCCCGGCTCGAAACTCAGGTCCACGGCGACACGATCCCCTTCAGCGCTACTCTGACCGGGGTAAACTTGTTCTTCACTCCAAGTGGCGTGGGAAACAAATGGCTGGCTGAACCGAGCGACAAAGTAAACCTTGATGCCTCCATACCGCCCCGCAAAGGTCCCAAAGGTACGCACCGCCCCCTCGACCTCGTTGCCTTCCCGCACCACGCGCACCTGGCCTTCGCGGCTTCGGTGTCCGCCCAAGGCATTGCTCACATCCAGGAGGAGGTGCGGCCTGTGCGTTTTGCTGAACGTGTAGCGATGAACGCCAACGCGTGGCGTCGCGGTCAGCTCGACCAGAACCCCGAGTTGCGGAAGCCGAACTGCGTAATATCCGGGCGAGGCCAGTTCCTCGCTGTGGGAGAAGCTCGTCGATCGCCCCTGACCGAACGACTTGGGGTCAACCGGTTCGATCGCCGGGACCACGAGAAAGTGCCCGCCCTCAATGGCTCCTGTGCCGCTCAAACGCGTGTGACTGAAACCCAGGACCTGATCGTCGCCATAGAAATAGCCCGAGGTGTTGAATGCCCGCTTGCGGAGCAACCACGACGCCGTCTCAGGGCTCAGGCGAACCATCCCGAACGGAACCATCGCACCCGGAAAGTCATGGCCGCAGACCCACGGGAAGCCGCCGGTTCCCATAAAAGGGTTGACCCACCTCCCCAGTTCTCCAGGTTGGACCTTCGTAGTTGGCTGGCCCGGCTTCGCCCGGACGATGCGTTCATACTTGAAAACCACTGCACCAACAACAACGATGCAGATCAGGATCGTCACCAAGGCGAAACCCACCATCATTTTCGCCACCTGCCTCCATCTTGGGGTCTTCGGCCGGCTGGAGGCCTGATTCTCCTTGGCAGGGCCGATCATTTGGTTTCGTCGACCCGTCGTGTCAGGGCAAAGTAGATGACGTAGAACCAGGAGAGGACCCCCGCAAGAATGGCCCACAGGATCGAACGATTCCGTTGCCAGGAGCATACGACAGCAATCGCCGAACCGAGTCCGATCCCGGTTTGCGTGACCGTGTGTGTTGTCTGGCTGGCAATTTGAGCGATGATCATAGCGTCTTCATCCAATGGGCAACGGTCAGGCCAACGCCGTGAGCCGATTGCCAATGACATTCACTTCACTCGCCGCGAATCGTCATGATCGGGCTTTGTTCCGCAAATATACAACCAATGCCGCCAACCCGCCAACCAAGGCCAGCGCTCGGAGCACGCGAAACAAACTCACAACCCAGGCGATTTCAATTCCCAGGGCCACCCACTGGATCCACCAATGCCCCGGCGAGGTCAGCAAGCTGACGACAAACAGCATGGCGAGAATTATCGGACCCACGAACAGGAATCTCACAGCGCGGAGGACTCGGAAATATGAGGCGATCATCTTAGAGCCTGTTTTAAAATTGAAAAGGGTCCTGCGGCGAGGGATTTTGGCT
>CAYHFE010000466.1:0-6640 GCA_964355375.1 uncultured Verrucomicrobiota bacterium | reverse complement strand
GTGCAGGACCGGGCGAGCGACATTCACTTCGAGCCGTTTGAGGACGAATTCAAAATCCGCTACCGCGTCGTCGGAACCCTTTACGAAATGGCGCCCGCACCGCGCCATCTGGCCACTCCCGTCATTTCTCGCCTCAAGGTTCTGGCCAATCTCAACATCTCCGAGCGCCGTCTCCCGCAGGACGGGCGCATCTCCATGACGCTGGCGGGGAAACGCCTTGATCTTCGCGTCTCCACGCTTCCGACCAAGTTCGGCGAATCCGTCGTGCTGCGCGTGCTCGACCGCTCCTCGGTCAGCCTGAACCTGGAAAACCTGGGCATGACAACGGAGGTCTTCACCAGCGTCGGGGACATCATTCAGAACCCCAACGGGATCTTCGTCGTCACAGGCCCGACCGGATGCGGCAAGACCACCACGCTTTATGCGTGTCTCCGCCGCGTCAACGCGATGGACACCAAGCTGCTGACCGCCGAGGATCCCGTGGAATACGACATCGAGGGAATCATGCAGGTGCCGATCAACGACACCACCGGCATGACCTTTGCAAAGGCCCTGCGAGCCTTCCTCCGCCAGGACCCCGACATCATCATGGTCGGCGAAATGCGCGATCTGGAGACCGCACAAATCGCCGTGCAGGCATCGCTCACCGGTCACTTCGTCCTTTCCACGCTGCACACGAACGACGCGCCCGGCGCCGTCACGCGTTTCGTGGACATGGGCGTGGAGCCGTTTCTCATTTCATCCACGTTGATGGGCGTGCTCGCCCAGCGCCTTGTGCGCACCATCTGCGCAAAGTGCCGCTCACCCTTCGAGCCGACCGAGAATCAACTCAGCCAGCTGAACCTCTCCACCTTCGACATCGGCGACAAGACGTTCTACTACGGACGCGGGTGCGAAACCTGCAACGACACCGGATACAAGGGCCGCTCCGGCATTTATGAACTGCTCGCCATCAACGACGCCGTCCGCAACATGATCAACGAACGCGTGCCCGCCGTGGTCATGCGCCAGAAGGCCGTGGAGATGGGCATGGCGACCATCCGCGACGACGGCATGCGGCTGATTTTCGAGGGAAAAACCACTGTTGAAGAGGTTGTGAGATACACCTGAACCCGGAGGACTTATGCCTGTCTTCACCTATGAAGCGATGGACGCCAAGGGCAAGCCCACCAAGGGCACCCTGGAGGTCGCCAACCAAAGCGAGGCTCTTACGCGCCTCAAGGAGATGGGCTTTTTCCCGACCAAGGTCGTCGAGACCGACGCGGGCAAGGACAAGAAAGATGCCAAGGGGGCCGCTGGCGGCAAAGGCGGAGGCAAGGGCAAGGCCAAGGGTGGAGGCATGCAGATCAACCTCAAGATCCCCGGCTTCGGGGGCAAGGTTAAGACCAAGACCCTGAGCAATTTCACCCGCCAGCTTGCGACGCTGGTGGACGCCGGCCTGCCGCTGCTTCGCGGGTTGATCGTTCTTCAAAAGCAGGAGAAGGACGCCACACTGAAGGAGATTCTCGGCAAACTGGGGCAGGCGATCGAAGGCGGCAGCACCTTCTCCGAAGCGCTGGCCCAGCATCCCAAAACGTTCAACAAGCTGTTCATCAACATGGTGAAGGCCGGCGAACTGGGCGGCGTGCTGGAAGTCACCCTCACCCGCCTTGCGGAGTTCGCGGAAAAGGCCGAGAAGATCAAGGGCAAGGTCAAGGCCGCGCTCTTCTATCCCGTCGCGGTGCTGACCGTTGCCGTCGGCATCGTCGCGCTGCTGATGATCGTCGTCGTGCCCAAGTTCGAGGAAATCTTCAAGGACATGCTTGGAGACCAGGGCCTGCCGGAGTTCACCATGCTGGTGCTGAACATCAGCCGCTTCATCCAGCACAACATCCTGGCAACCTTTGGCATTGGTGCCGGCATCTTCATCTCGTTCAAGCTGTTCGTAAAAACGAAGTTCGGCAACCGCCTGAAGGACAGGTTCATCCTCATCGTGCCCGTTTTCGGAGCGGTGGTCACCAAGGTGGCAATCGCCCGCTTCACCCGCACGTTGGGCACGCTCGTCAGCTCGGGCGTTCCGATTCTCCAGTCGCTCAACATCGTCCGCGAAACTTCCGGCAACGTCATCGTCGCCGACGCCGTCCAAAGCATCCATGACAGCGTCAAGGAGGGCGAATCCATCACCGCCCCGCTTGAGGCCTCGAAAATCTTCCCGCCCATGGTCGTGTCCATGGTGGACGTAGGCGAGCAGACCGGCGCACTCCCGGAAATGTTGATGAAGGTCGCCGACAACTACGAGGAAGAGGTGGACAACTCCGTCGCCGCCATGACCTCGCTGCTGGAACCGATCATGATCGTGTTCCTCGCCGTCATCGTCGGCAGCATCGTCATCGCCATGTTTCTTCCGCTGATCAAGCTGATGGATTCCCTCGGCGGCGACGACACCGGTGGTGGCAAGAAGAAGGATAAAGAGTAAACCGGCCGGTCTCTTGACTGGTGCGGAGGCCCGTCGGCAACGACGGGCCTTCGTGCTTGGCACCGGGCTTGTCAACCCGCGCGCCGCGCCGCTAGCCTCTCCGCATGACGAACGACGAAGCCCTGCAGCTCTTCCGCGAATCCGGCGCGCTCCTTGAAGGCCATTTCATCCTCCGCAGCGGCCTGCACAGCCGCCAGTTCTTCCAATGCGCCCTCGCGCTCCAGCAGATGCCCGTCGTCGAGCGCTTCGGCGCGGCGCTCGCGGAGAAGCTGCGCAGCCTCGGCGCCACCACGGTCATTTCCCCCGCGATGGGCGGACTGGTGATCGGCCAGGAGGTCGCGCGCCAGCTCGGCCTTCGCTTCATCTTCGCGGAAAAGGAAGAGGGCAGACTCGTCCTGCGCCGCGGGTTCAAGATCGCCTCCGGCGAGAAACTCCTCGTCGTCGAGGACGTCGTCACCAAGGGCGGCCGCGTGCAGGAAACCATGGACATCGTCCGGTCGCACGGCGGCATCGTCGCCGGCGTCGCGATGGTCGTGGACCGCTCCAGCGGCGGGGTGAACCTGGGTGTCCCCACCCACAGCCTCATCAAGCTCGACGTGGAAACCTTCCCGGCCGACCGCCTCCCGCCCGATCTCGCCGCCACACCGGCGACAAAGCCCGGCAGCAAGTAACGCGGTGGTTTGGGGCTCGTGGACGAACAGCTTCGACAGCCGCCGGTTTTCCTCCGCCCGCTGAATTGCAACCGCGCGCGGGCCTGTTAGCCTCGCGCCCGTATGGCATTCGATTCATTCCGGGACTGGGTCAATCACCTCGACAAGGCAGGCGAACTCAAACGCATTTCCAAGCCCGTCGCCACCGAGCTGGAGATCACCGAACTCGCCGACCGTGAAATGAAATCGCCCGGCGGCGGCAAGGCGTTGCTCATCGAGAAACCCACGGTCAACGGCGTCCCCTCCCCCTTCCCCGTCGCCATCAACACGCTCGGCTCGCATCGGCGCATGGCCATGAGCATGCGCGCGAACAGCGTGGACGAAGCCGCCGCCGAACTCGGTTCGCTCATGAAGGCGAAGCCCCCGACTTCCCTGAAGGAAACCATCAAGCTCCTCGGCACGGCGATGGATCTTCGCCACGCCAAGCCCAGGCTCGTCAAAGACGGCCCCTGCAAGGAAGTCATCCACAAGTTCGACGCCCCCCCCACCCGCACCGAGCCGTGGCCGAAGGCCGCTGACATCCAATCGGCAATCGGCAATCGGCAATCGGCAATCGCATCGCCCACCCTGCTGAACATGCCCATCCTGAAGTGCTGGCCTCTGGATGGAGGGAGATTCGTGACGCTCCCGTGCGTGGTGACGCGCGACCCCGACACCGGCGAACGCAATGTCGGCATGTATCGCATCCAGGTTTACGACGACCGCACCACGGGCATGCACTGGCAGCTCCAGAAAGTCGGCGCACGCCATGGCCGCCGCTATTACGAGACCGGCACGCGCATGCCTGTCGCCATTTTTCTCGGCGGCGATCCCGTGTTCACCTTCGCCGCCACCGCGCCATTGCCCGATGGCCTCGACGAATTTCTCCTCGCCGGTTACCTCCGCAAAAAATCCGTCGATCTGGTCAAGTGCGAGACCAACGACCTCGAAGTTCCCGCCAACGCCGACTTCGTCATCGAAGGCTACGTTGACCCGACTGAGCCATTGCGCGACGAGGGCCCGTTCGGCGACCACACCGGCTACTACACGTTGCCCGAGCCGTATCCGGTCTTCCACGTCACCGCCATCACGCACCGCAAAGACGCCGTCTATCCCGCCACCATCGTCGGCATCCCGCCGATGGAAGACTTCTACATCGGCGGCGCGTCCGTGAAACTCTTCCTGCCCATCTTCAAGATGAACTTCCCCGAGATCGTGGACATCGCGCTGCCGGCGGAAGGCGTCTTCCACAACCTCGTCTTCGTGAGCATCCGCAAGACCTACCCGATGCAGGCCTACAAAATCATGCACGGCCTCTGGGGCATGGGGCAGATGATGTTCACCAAATACCTCGTGGTGGTGGACGACGACGTGGACGTGCACAACACCAGCGAAGTCCTCTTCCGCCTCTGCGCCAACACCGACCCGCAACGCGACAGCCTCTTCACCAAAGGCCCGTCCGACGTGCTCGACCATGCCACCAGCGAAATCGCCAGCGGCAGCAAACTCGGCATTGACGCGACGAAGAAATGGCCGGGCGAAGGTTTCAAACGCCCCTGGCCGCCCCTCATCCAGATGGATGCCGCGGTGAAGGCGAAGGTGGAAAGGCTCTTTCGAGGAACTCCGTGAATCCGCGTCATTGGCCGCATTCAATCCCTTTGGTCCTGTTTGCGCCCGAACGGATTCGATTTCTCACCCCGCTTTACCGGCCGCCAAACCTGCAAAACCCCGAAAGTATTCGGGGCTGCGCCCCAACCGTTCCCGCCCGCGCCATTGCCGAACTGTTGTGGCATATCCAACAAAGTCTCGCACAGGGCTCTTCGGGTTTGAAGGTGCGCAGTTGCCGGCTGGCGTCCCGGAGCACTTCCACTCGCCGCCGCCCCGCCTCGTTTCTCGGAGCAGCGGAGGTTCAGTCCGCTCAAACTTCTCCTTCCACGCGCCCGGCTCGGAACGTACGCAAAGGATTTGCAGGATGGACAGGAAAAGACTCCGACGTGATTTCTGATCTTCCCACCATCCTGTCAATCCGGCTCATCCTGTCCGTTCTTCGTTTCTTGTCCTGGATTCATCCAGACCGCTCAGGGCGATGATGGACTTCAGTGTGCCTGCCGGAATCTCGCGTCACGCGTCCTCTCAGACAAAGGGTCATGGAAAGTATTGTCATCCGGGCAGCCTTGGAGTTTGATTCCGAGCCATGACGAATACAGAGGCTTTGGAACTGTTCCGCCAAACGGGCGCCCTGCTCGAAGGCCATTTTGTTTTGCGGAGCGGACTGCACAGCCGCCAGTTCTTTCAATGCGCCCTGGCGCTGCAGCAGATGCCGATCGTCGAGAAATTCGGATGGGCCTTGGCCGAGAAAGTGCGAGCGCTCGGCGCGGCCACGGTGATTGCGCCGGCGATGGGCGGATTGGTGATCGGCCAGGAGGTCGCCCGGCAGCTTGGCACCCGGTTCATCTTCGTGGAGAAAGAGGAAGGCCGGCTCGCGCTGCGCCGTGGTTTCAAAATCGCGCCCGGCGAGAGAATGTTGATCGTGGAAGATGTCGTGACCAAAGGCGGCCGCGTGCAGGAAACCATCGACATCGCGCGCGCTCACCACGGGAATGTTCTGGGCGTCGCCATGATGGTGGACCGCTCCAACGGCGTGGTCGATCTCGGAGTGCCGATGTTCAGTCTCATCAAACTGAAGGTGGAGGCGTTTCCGGCGGATCAATTGCCCGAGGACTTGGCCAAGATTCCCGCCATCAAGCCGGGCAGCACATAGGCGGATCCTCCGACTCGGTTCGACCGCTTCAGCCAGCCAACCGTCCGAGCGGCCTCAAAAAAAAGGGGCGGCGCCGCCGCGCCGCCCCTCATCCAAACTCAATTGAACCGGCCGGTGGTTGAGCTCCGGCTCGCGCAGCCGAGGTTCACGCCTCGGGGATTCGCATCGAGTAGAACGAGCGATAAACAAAGGCCAGAGCGATGAGGAAAAAGACCACGCCGATGCCGGTCTTGAGCCCTTGATTCTGCATCGTGACCGCGATTTCGACGGCGAGCAAACCGAACAGGGTCGTGAACTTGATCACGGGATTCATGGCGACGGAAGAGGTATCCTTGAAGGGATCACCCACCGTATCGCCGACCACGGTGGCCGCATGGAGATCCGTCCCTTTCTGACGGAGTTCGACCTCGACGATTTTCTTGGCGTTGTCCCACGCGCCGCCGGCGTTCGCCATGAAGATGGCTTGGAAGAGGCCGAAGAAGGCGATGCCGATGAGGTAGCCGATGAAGAAGTAGGCGTTGAAGAAGGGCAGGGCCAGGGCGAAGCAGAAGACCACGATGAAGATATTCCACATGCCTTTCTGCGCATAGACCGTGCATATCCGGACGACTTCCTTCGAGTCATGCTCGGACGCGGTGGTGGCGTCGAGCTTCATGTGCTCCTTGATGTAAACGACCGCGCTGTAGGCGCCGGTGACGACCGCCTGGCAGGAGGCGCCAGTGAACCAGTAGATCA
>CAYHFE010000465.1:0-6657 GCA_964355375.1 uncultured Verrucomicrobiota bacterium | reverse complement strand
CGGTTCATGGGTAGGGGAGCGGCTCGTTCCTGGTTCTGGCTGATCCTGATTCTGGTGGGCTTGACGGCCGGATGCACGGGTTTCCATGGCCGCGGCATTCAGTATCAGCTCGCCCAGCAGTATGCGTTGAAGGATCCGCAGTTTCTCCGTTCGATTGGGCAGCTCGTGGGCCCGCCCATCGTCGGCGGCAACAAGGTCACGGGCTTGATCAATGGCGATCAGATCTTTCCGGCCATGCTGGAAGCGATTCGCGGCGCCCGAACCTCGATCAACCTCGAAACCTACATCTATTGGTCCGGAACGGTGGGAAAAGAATTCTCCGAAGCCTTGGCGGAACGCGCCCGGGCCGGACTCTCCGTTCACGTTCTCATGGATTGGGTCGGCTCGCGAAGAATCGACTCGGGTTTGCTGTCGATGATGGAGGCGGCCGGGGTGGTGATTCGCAAGTACAATCCGCTGGTTTGGTACAACCTCGCCCGGATCAACCACCGCGATCATCGGAAGCTGTTGATTGTGGACGGCAAGATCGGGTTCACGGGCGGGGCGGGTGTCGCCGATATCTGGCTCGGCAACGCCGATTCGCCGAGGCATTGGCGGGATTCCCAATTCCGTTTGGAAGGACCGGCCGTGGCGCAGATGCAGGCGGCGTTCATGGACAACTGGATGAAAACCACGGCCGCGGTTTTGGACGGGGGTGGCTTCTTCCCGGAACTTGGGCCGGTGGGCGATCACGTCGCGCAGGTCTGCAAAAGCTCGCCCCGCGAGGGCACCGAAAGCGTGCGTCTGATCTATTTGTTGTCCATCGCCGCGGCCCGGCAGAGCATCCGGCTGTCCGTGCCCTACTTTGTTCCCGGCCAGTTGACCATTCATCAACTCGTCGAGGCCCGGGAGCGGGGGGTGAAAATCGAGATCATCGTGCCCGGGGCCAAGACCGATACTCCGATCGTCCGACTGGCCTCCCGCTCGAAGTGGGGGCCGCTCTTGCGGGCTGGGGTGAAGATTTACGAGTATCAACCCACGATGTATCACTGCAAGGTGATGATCGTGGATGATATCTGGACCTCGGTTGGGTCCGCCAACTTTGACAGCCGCTCGTTCCGCTTGAACGACGAAGCGAATTTGAACGTCTTCGCCGCGGACTTCGCGGCCGAGCAAGCCGCCGTCTTTGAGCGGGACAAACAGCGATCGCGCGAGGTGACCTACTCCGATTGGAAGAGCCGTCCTTTGAGCAAGCGGTTGATCGAGAAATTGGTCGCGCCGTTCCATTCACATTTGTGATCCGCCCGCCCATCGATCCGTCCCGGGCCGTTCGCCAAACGGATCTCCTGGGACGACACGACCAAGGGACCCGGGCGGACGGCGTGATCTCGAAGATCGCCCGAGCCATGCGATGGCTGGGTGTGGTCTGGGCCTTGGCTTGTTTGTTCGAACTCGAGGGGAGAAGATCCTTGGCCCAGCCCTTCGCCACTCTGGGCAGCGCGGTTGGCGGGACCGCGGATCGTCCGGCCCGAGCGACGCCGGGTCTCTCACGCTACCGGCCGCCGACCGCGGCCGAAGGGCAATTCAATCGCCGCCAGGCTTTGGATTGGGCCGATCAGACCCGGCGAACGATTGTGCCCACGATGCATCTGGTCGAGACCGCGCATTTCTTGATGTTCAGCGCGTGGAACTCTTCCAACGACGCCGCGTTGGCCAGGGTCTGCGAGCAAATGTATGAAAGCCTGCGGAAGCAATTCAATCTCGCGCCCAGCGAAACGGTCTGGATCGGAAAATGTCCGGTCTATCTGTTTTGGGAGACGGCCCATTTCCGACGCTTCATCGAAGAAGTGGATCAGATCGCGGAGCGGGACAAGTCAGCGGCGCGATCCGACGGTTATCATGCGACCCAAGGGCGGTTTTCTTACATCGTCATCAATGGAGTCCGGGATTTTGGCGCTTCCCACGAGGCAGCCACGACGCGGTTTTATGAGGTATTGGTCCACGAAGGCACGCACGCGTTCATGAACCGATATCTCTCGAATCGACCTTTGCCACGCTGGGTGGAGGAGGGGTTGGCCGATTTCATGGCAGCCCAGGTGGTGCCGAATTGCCGGGCGACCCGCAAACACGTCGAAGGCGCCCGTCTCGCCCTGCGTGAACCGCAGACCGCCGCCCGGCTCTTCGACAAGACGGACCTGACCTCGGCGGACTACGGCCTGGCGCAAAGCGCGGTGCGGTTCTTGATCCAGATCGACGCCAGGGCATTCATCGAATTCGTCGCGGCCTTGAAACGGGGTGAGAGCGATCGACTCGCGCTGGCGGAGGCCTTGGGATTTTCCCGGGAACAAATGCTGCGAGACTGGATCCGGTTCTGCGGGCGGGCCGCGGTTCGGAGCTCTTTTTGACCTGCGGAAAAAAGAAATCGCCCCCGCCACGGAAATTCTTCATCATCTCGGGCGCACGCATGAAATCAATGACTGGGTACGGGCGGGGTGAATGCTCCCAGGACGGCTTCAAAGTCACCGTCGAGCTGAGTTCCGTCAACCGCAAGCAAAGCGAGATCGTCGTTTATCTGCCGCGCGAGCTGGAGGCGCTCGAGGGGCGGGTCCGCGACGAAATCAACCGGCGGATCGCGCGGGGTCGATTGACCGTCAAGGTCGTGCGGCACGCGGGTGAGGACGTCGGCCCCGGCCGGGTTCAGATTAACCTCCCCCTGGCCAAGGCTTATGCGAAAGCGGTCGAACGGCTGGCTCGGGAACTGCACCTGTCCGAACCCGTGAACCTGGACCTGCTTCTGCGGGCGCCGGGCGTCCTGGAGGCGGACGGAGAACTGGAAGACGCCGAGATCTTCTGGTCGGCGGTCGAGACTGCGCTGCGTCAGGCGTTGGCGGCCCTCGTCCTCATGCGCGAACGGGAAGGCCTGCACCTCGAGAAGGATTTGCAGCGACGCATCGAGGTCATGCAGAAATCTGTCGGACAAATTCAAACGGTGGCGCCGGAAATGGTGGAACGGTATCGCGAGCAACTCCGCGAACGCATTCGCAAAGCCGGCGTGGAGATGCCGCCGCCCGACGACGAACGCCTGCTCAAGGAAGTGATTTATTTCGCGGATCGTTCGGACATTTCGGAAGAGCTGACGCGGCTCCAGAGCCACTTCGGGCAGTTCGATGAGTGCGTGAAATCGGAAGAGCCGGTTGGGCGGACGCTCGACTTTCTCGCCCAGGAGATCAATCGCGAGATCAATACCATCGGCTCGAAAGCCCTCCATAGCCAGGTCTCGCGCGAGGTCGTTCTCCTCAAGACCGAGTTGGAGAAATTCCGCGAGCAGGTCCAGAATGTCGAGTGAGCGTCCGATGACGTCCCCCACCTCCAGCCCGCTTTTGATTCTCGTCTCGGCGCCGTCCGGCGGCGGCAAGACGACGTTATGCGAGCAGATTTTGGCCACGAATCCCCAGACCGTGCGCGTGGTCACCTGCACCACCCGACCGCCCCGCGAAGGCGAACGGCCCGGATTCGATTATTACTTTCTCGGCGCCGACCGGTTTCGCCGCCATGTCGAGGCGGGCGATTTTCTCGAACACGCGCTCGTCCACGGGAACAGTTACGGGATCCTGAAATCAGAAATCCTCGGCAAATTGAACCTGGGTCAGGATGTCCTGCTGAACGTGGACGTGCAGGGCGCGGCCACGATCTGCGCCCAAGCTCAGGCCATCCCCCAATTGCAGCAGGCCCTGGTCACGGTCTTCATCACCCCGCCGTCTTTGGCCTTGCTCGAGGAGCGTCTGAAGAAGCGCGCCCAGGATTCCCCGGAGGTGATCGCCCGCCGGTTGCAGGCCGCCCGCCACGAGATCGCGCAATGGGTGCATTATGACTACTTGATCATCAGTACCAGCATCGCGGAAGACTTGCGCCGGATGCAGGTGCTCATGGAAGCGGAGAAGATGCGCCCCGGCCGCGTCGCACCGCCTCTGTGTGATTGAGCTTCGCCGGAACTTGGCGACAACGGATCGCCGAACAACGGCTGCTCGCGGCCCCCGACTCCGAGGTGTGCCTGCTTTGTGTTCTTGACGTTGGTTGCGATTAATCAACTGCCGTTTTCAGGCTGAACGGTGGAGCCGCCACCAACGCCGCCGCGTCACTTCGGCCAATAAAAAGCGCAACTCACACTAAGGCGAGGCGGTCTGTCGGATGGCGCGGTAGAACCGTGGTGAAGGGCCGCTTGCCCCGGGGTCGAGAAGCTCGATGGTTTGGCCGGACGCGACGTTGGTCTGAAGGAGGAGGCTCCAGTTTGCCAAATCGGGTGAAACTTGAATGTCGTAGGGGACTGGTTGGCTCTCGGTGGAGAGATTGCTCAGGAGCATCCGGAAGATGCCGTTGGCGTAACCTCCGGGCGTGAAGGCCGGACGGGCCTCCACTCCACCGCGCGCGCCGAAGATCTGGAGCTGAATCGAATGCAGTGTTCCGGGGCGATTGAGGCGAAGGTCAGCGATCTCAACTTTCCACTGACCCTGGGAGGATTCGCCCCAATGAAAGACGGACATGAACGTCCAATCCCGGTAGTTTTCATTGGAGTCGAGATGCTTTTCGGCCAGGCGACTGCGGGTGCCGGCCGGTGAAACCAGAGTCACTGCCAGATCACCGCGGCGGGTGTGGGTGATGTTCACCGACACGGTGACGTGCTCCACGCGGACGGGGGCGACGTGGCTCAGATCGAACACCCGCGTCAGACCGTTCGGGTTATTGTCCGGGATCAACTCGGTGAGATTGGTTTGCTCGAGGAAAAGGTTGGTTTGCCGGGCGAGGTTGACCCAGCGCTCGGCGAGTTTGACGGCGGCGGCGGCATCGACCATGCCGGCGCCGAACTTGTGGTTAAAGTGGAGGCCGGAGCCATTCGTCATCCAATCGGAGTCGGTCGGATCGACCGCGACGGCCGAGCGAATGAGAATTTCCTGCACGTCGCGCCAGCCGAGATTCGGGTTGGCCTGGAGCATGAGCGCGGCCACGCCCGAGACCATCGGGGTCACCGCGGAGGTGCCTCCGAAGTAATCGGTATAATCCTTGTCGGGCAGATCCTGGAAGGCCTGCCCGTGGTTTTGTCCGCCCTCGCCCGTGAGGTCGGTGGTAACGATGCCCCCTTGGAGCCCGTTCTCCTCGAGGCCGGAAGGAGCGGCGAGGACAAGGCAGGCCCCCGGTTCGCTGTAGCTCGCTTTTTGGCCCTGGTGATTCAAGGCGGCGACGGCAATGGTGTGGATCGAGTTGGCGTAGCCGTCGTAATTGGCGTTGTCCTGCGTTTGTCCGCCATTTCCTCCGGGCCAGACGAAGATGGTTCCGCGACCTTCCCGGCCCGTGCGTGTGCCGGTCTCGAGCGCCAGCTTCATCAGCCGGCCGGGCCCATCCAGGGTCAAGCCGTCATCCACGGCTCCCCAACTGTTGTTGCTGATCTGGATCGCCTGGTTTTGATGCAACATCGCCGACGCGTTTTGCACATCTGTTTGGTCTAGTCCCCCGACGAGGCGAATCGCGGCCAGGCCGGCTTCGAAGGCGACTCCGACGACGCCGAGCGCGTTGTTGCCCCGCGCGGCGGCCACGCCGGCGACCTGAGTTCCGTGAAAATCGTCATTCCCTCCGGAACTGGCGTCGGCGTCGCCATCGCGGTAGTCGTATCCCAGCGTCGGCTGGATGTTGGCGAGCAAGTCCGGATGTGACATCTCCACGCCGTCATCCACGACGGCGATGTTGATCCCTTGGCCGCGGTATTTCTCCCAGACGTTGGTCACGTTGAGATCCACTCCCGCCGCAGATCCGGTCTTGTCGCGATTCAGCAGATGCCATTGGTTTCCGAAAAACGGGTCGTTCGGAACCAGCTTCCGGGTCTGTTGTCGGCCGAGAATGGGCTCCGCGGCAAGCACTCCCGGACGGCCGCGCAAGGCCTCCGCGATGCGCCAGGCGCCTCGGGAATCCGTCGATTCGAAAATGAAATGCCCCGGAGCGTAAGGCAATTCGCGGATCGAAATGGCGTGGACGTCTCGCGCCTCTCCGGCGGCATCCGCTTGCGGCTCGAGTCGCACGAGAATCTGTCGGGTCAGGATTCGGCGGGTTGAATCGTTTCGCGGCCGGCCTTTTTCATAAAGGATGAGCCCGTGTTCACCCTCGACGCCCCTGGGGTTGGTGCCCGGGTCGTGAATGACTGGGGGCGAGCGGAGGGGCTGGTTAACCGTCTGCAGGCGCCGTTCACCGCCCGGTCCGCGTCCCCAGACTTCATTCGTCGAGACCTCGAACCGGCGTCGATAGCCTCCCTCTTCGATTTCGAGCACTTCCGGTGGGATCGATTCGGCAGCGCCGGCGATTCGCTCCGTCAGATCGAATGGCAGGAGTGGCCAGAACAGGCAGAGAAGCAGGCTCGTCGAGCGGGCGGCATGGTGGAGCAAGGCGAGATGCCGCACCATTGGCGCAAGGCTGGTTTGGGGTCGAGAACGCCAACGGATGCGCCTGGTTCTCACAGAGGAACCGCCGGATGACATGGTGGGCAGTGACGTTTCAACCCGCGCAGGTTGGCGGCGGACGATTTGCCCGTCAAGCCGGCATCTCACAGCACAGCAGTTCTCATTTTGACTCTGGACACGGTCCGTTCCCCGCAGGTAGTCCCGGCTTCAGCCGGTTTTCACGTGGTGACCGGCT
>CAYHFE010000464.1:0-6666 GCA_964355375.1 uncultured Verrucomicrobiota bacterium | reverse complement strand
TTGATTCCGGTCGGCGAGACGCCGATCGGTGCAGCGGGGACGGCCGCGCTCCCCACTCAAACAATCCCAGATTCATGGAGAGCCTCCGTTCGCTTCGCGCACGCTTTGGGACCATGAACCCATCCAACGGTGGGGCGAGACTCCGTCGAGCCCTGAAATCTTGGCCGGCAGGAAAGTCACGGCTCGACGGAGTCTCACCCCACCCCGGTTCATGAAGAGGGAACACCTCCAACGATTGGACGTGAATCGGGGCCATGAACCCGTTCACGGTGGGGCGAGACTCTGTCGAGCCCTGGAATCTTGGTCGGCAAAAAAGTCAGGGTTCGACAGAGTCTCACCCCACCGCAGGTTCATGGGTAGTGGATGGATCGGTGGTCGGGCTTCCGGGATCTACCGGGGCCGGATAAGCAACTCCTCCAGAATCGCCCGCGGGGGCAGGGTGATCGCGAGCAGGGCGCATTCCGCCAGATCTTCAGGATGAAGCATCTTCTGGCGCGCCTCCGCGGTCGGTGGCGTGGGGCGTCGATCCAACAGCGGTGTGTCAATGTCGCCCGGGAGAATTGAGGTGGCGCGGACGCCATGGCCTCGTTCTTCGGCATTGATGGACTGGGTCAGGCCGCGCAGGCCGAACTTGGAGATGACGTAGGCCGGACCGGACTTGGCGCTGGCTTGAATTCCGGCGTCGGAAATGATGTTCACGATCGTGCCGGATTGCCGTTGGCGCATGGCGGGCAGAAACGCTTGAACGCAGTAGTAGGCGCCGTTCAAATTCGTATCGAGCATGCGCCGGTAATCTTCCATCGACAACACTTCGAGGCTGCGTTGCGGAACGTTCGTCCCGGCCGCATTGACCAGCGCTTCCACGGCTCCGAATTTCTTGAGGACTGATTCAGCCATCGTGGCGACGGCCGCCAGATCGCCGATATCGCACGGGCAAATCAGCCCGTCCTCCGAGTGAAACGACCGGGCCATTTGGGCGGTTTCGTGAAGAGCCTCGGCGCGGCGGCCGACGAGGGCGATCTTCCAGTTCTGCTTGGCCAAGGCCAGGGCCACGGCGCGTCCGACGCCGCTGCCCGCTCCGGTGATGACGGCAACGTGGTTCATGATCGTTTCAAGCGTTCAGCAGCGCGTCGGGAGATTCCACCCAGCACTTCTCGCGGGCGGATCGGATGGCGGCATCCATGACCGCCTGGGCGCGCGCGCCATCGAGGAAAGAGGGAACACAGGGCCGTTCTTGGCGGATGGCGTCGATGAATTCAAAGGCTTGATCGTAACGGAAGGTGAAGAGAGGATCGCCCTGGTGGGGATCGCGCGGTGAGCCTGGCCATTTGAGAAATTCCGCGGGCACAGGCAATGGTTCGAGTCCGCTGTGGCCGCGGCGCCCGAGGTGCAGCTCCTGTTTTTGCCCGAGATAATAGACCAGGGTCGCCTCGCTCCCGTTCACCTCGCAGTAATCGTGGCTGCGCGCGCTTTCGCCCCGGCCCGTGGCGATCTTGGTGCTCTCCATCACGCCAGTCGCTCCGTTCACGAACCGGGCGATGATCGCGACCCAGTCCTCTAAATCCGAAACCAAGCCGTCTCGGATATCATGGACGCGGTGCAGATCGGCGACGAGCGACTGGATCCGGCCCATCAGGACGTGCCCGTAATCGAGTCGATGGGAGAGCATATCTCCTAATTCGCCGCTGCCGGCCAGCCGAGCCACCTGCCGCCAACCCAGCGCCCGCGTGCCCCAATCCTGGAAACGCTGGATGCGGAAATGATAGGGCTGGCCGATGGCCCCGGATTGGACGAGGTGAGCGAGATAACGAAAGGCCGGCACGAACCGGTAGGTGAACGCGGTCATGTGGCGGACGCCCGCCGCCTCGGCGGCGCGATACATCTCCCGGGCTTCGACCGCATTCAGGGCAAGCGGTTTCTCTGAAAGAACGTGCTTGCCGGCGGCGGCGGCGGCGTGGGCAATCGGCGCATGAAAGACGTTGGGAGTCGCGATAATCACGGCGTGGACATCATCGCGCTTCACGACATCCTGGTAATTGGTGAAGCAGGCGGAGACTCCGGATTGCTGGCGAGCCCGCTCGAGGACTGCGGGTTCGGTGTCGCAGAGCGCGACCACTTGAGTGTCCGGACACAAGGCCAGGCCGGGCAGGTGATTCTGCAGGGTGATTCCGCCGCAGCCGACGAGGGCAACTCCGATGGTCTTCATGGGGACGATATTTTAGAGGAGAGGGGCCTCAATACGGGAGGAACGGCCCGACGCCGTCCCTTTCCATAAACCGAAGCAAGGCAGGGACGCGCGGCTCGCGCGGCCCCGTTTGCGCCGCCGAACGCGGCGCGGACGAGCCGCCGGCTAGTCCCTGCCTGGTCCATGGTCCCATTGCATGCGCAAAGCGAAAGGCGGCTTCGCAAGAGCGGTTGTTTTCCGGGATTAGAGTTTCACCCATTGCCTCTTCTTCGCCGAGGCTTCCACGGCTTCGAGAACTTTCTGATTCTTTAATCCATCTTCGAAGTCCGGCTTGATTTTCGTGCCATCGACGCAGGCGTTGGCGAAATCCGAGACCGCATGGACGAAGGTGTGCTCGTAGCCGATGATATGACCAGGGGGCCACCACTTGCCGACGTAGGGATGGATCTCGCCAGGCTGAGTCACGAGAATATTGCGGAATCCCTGGCGATCGGGCGGCTGCGTGTTGTCGTAGAACTGGAGGCGGTTCATGTCCTCCATGTCGAAATAGAGGCTGCCCTTCGAGCCGTTGATCTCGAGGGAAATGTGATTCTTCCGGCCGAGCGCGAAGCGCGTGGCCTCGAGGCTGGCGATGGCGCCGCTCTGGAAACGCCCGATGAAGAGGGCCGTGTCATCCACCGTGACGGTGCCCATTTTCCGGGTCGCGGTCTTCGCGCTCAACCCTTCGTTGCGGGCCGACTTGTCGAGGAGCGGACGTTTGCGGATGAAGGTGTGCATGAGACCGCAGACTTCCTTAAACTCGCCCATGAGATAGCGGGCCAGATCGATGATGTGGGCGTTGATGTCGCCATGGGCGCCGCTGCCGCTGACCGCTTTGCGCAGCCGCCAGACGAGCGGAAATTCCGGATCCGTGATCCAATCCTGGGCGTAGCGAGCGCGGTAATGGTAGAGCGTTCCGATCGCTCCTTCGTCAATCAATCGCTTGGCCAGGGCGATCGCGGGAATGCGCCGGTAATTCTGCATGATCATGTGCACGATCCCGGCTTTCTTGACCGCGGCGAGCATGGTGGCGCCTTGCTGGCTGGTGAGCGCGAGCGGTTTCTCACAGATGATATTCTTGCCGGCCTGGGCCGCGGCGATCGCGATCTCGGCATGGACGTGGTTGGGGGCGACGATATCGACGATGTCGATGTCCGGGGATTGGACGACTTCGTGCCAGTTGGTGGAACCTTTGCGAAAACCCCACCTTGTCACCGCCGTCGGCACGACGGTCTTGGCTTCGCCGCGGCAACCGCAAATGGTGTTGAGTTCGACGTCAGCTTTGAGCGGGAAGAAATGGGACGCCTGGCGCCAGGCATTGGAATGGGCCTTCCCCATGAAGCCGCAACCGATCAGAGCGACCCGTAATGTTCGTCTAGTTTCACTCATATTTTGGGTAGGTTTTTCAATTAGGACTTAATAATGCGGACGTTATAGAGAGCTTGTTTTTTCAAGTCAATGTGCGACTTGGCACCCTCCGTTCTCAAGTGCTTTCCATGACCCGTCGAAGGTAGGGACGCGCGGCTCGCACGTCCCTGGTTGCGCCGCTGAACGCAGTGCGGACGAGCCAGCGGCTCGTCCCTCCTGGGTTCGTGGCACCGATTCCCGTCCAATCTTTGGAGGTTGTCCCTTCCCATGATCCGAGACCATCCGTTCGGGAGGTTTGGAGCCCGTTCGGCGCGCCAACCGGAGGCGGATTCCATAAGCGCTGAATTGCCACCGGCGCTTCATCGCCGGTCCCACGCCGTCCCTGGATCTTTTTCCCGGGAGCCACCTGTTTTGCGCGGTGAGTTTCACACGGATTTCGGTCGTCGCCCCTTTTTGGCCATGGTCCGCCGGACCGGGAAGATCGCCAGGCACTTCTCACCACAGGAATCACCCCACGCGGCCACGTGAGCCGACAAGACGGAAGGCGGATCCTGGCGCTCCGTTCGATTGGTGTGGATGCGTTTTCTCGGGCGAGGATCTTCTGGTTTTGCACCCGCAGGACCTGAACTGCCGGCGACCGCAGGTTCGCCCGGGCTCGGTTGGCGATTTTGCGCCGCGCTGGGGCGTTTGGAGCGGCGGCGATCGGGGCCTTTGGGCGCAGGTTTCAACCTCCGAAAGGTAGTTCTCCCGAGAGACCGCCTGCCGCACCGATTTTGTCGAAACCTCACCACGGCTTGCCGTGAACCCGCCGGAGAGATCGCGGTAAGTTCTTCGGCAAATGCGAGAATGCCAAAGTTGGAGTTGAATTGGCCGTGGTGAACTTTATAGTGGCGTCCGCTTTGCGAGGCGTTTGCGAGAGGCGCGCGCGATGCGGGACCTCATTCGTCCCGGCGGGGGCTGGATTTCGGGCGAAGCTGACGCCGAGATGGAGATCCACCAAATGACCGCGGCACCGAATGGACGAGAGATCGGCGGCATTGAATAACGCCGCCGACCGATCCGCGACTTCGCCGGGAGCGGGGCCGAGAGCTGCAGGTTGACATCATGCCATTCACCGTTGCTGAGATTGCCGAGCGCGTCCAAGGTCAGGTCGTGGGGGATGGATCCGTTCTCTTGACCGGGTTCGCCCCGGCCGGAAATGCCAAGCCGGGCGATCTGACCTTTGCCGAAAACGAACCCTACTTCGCTCGCGCGGAACAAAGCGCGGCGGCGGCCATTCTCGTAGATGGCAATTTCACTTCCGCGGAAAAGACCTTGATCCGAGTCGCCAATGCCCGGATCGCTTCCGCCCGGATCCTGCAGCTTTTCTTCCCTGAGCCAACCCATCCACCCGGCATTCACCCGTCGGCCGTGGTGGCAGCGTCCGCGCAGATCGCGCCGACCGCGTCGGTGGGGCCGCACTGCGTCATTGGCGACGATGTGCGCCTCGGCGCCCGGGTGGTTTTGCATGGCGGCAATCATCTCGGACCCAAGTGTCAGATTGGCGAGGACAGTCAGTTGTTCCCAAACGCGGTCTTGTACGCGAAGACCCAGGTCGGACAACGCGTCCGCATCCATGCCGGGACGATCGTGGGTGCGGATGGGTTCGGGTATGTGCTCGACGAAGGGGTTCATCGCAAGGTTCCGCAGATCGGCCAGGTCATCATTCACGATGACGTGGAAATCGGGGCCAATGTCACGATCGATCGCGGGGCGCTCGGCCCAACGGTCATCGGCCGGGGCACCAAGATCGATAACCTGGTCCAGATCGGCCACAACGTCGTCACCGGGGAGAATTGCCTGATCATCGCGCAGACTGGCATCGCCGGCAGCACCAAGCTCGGACATTACGTCACGTTGGCCGGTCAGGTCGGTTTGGCGGGACACTTGAAGATCGGCAACCGCGTCACGGTCGCTGCGCAGTCCGGAGTGATGCACGATATTGATGATGGTGAGAAGTGGTTTGGCAGCCCGGCCCAGCCGGATCGGCCGATGAAACGCCAGTTGCTCGCTTTGCAGCAATTACCCGACTTGTTGCGCCGGGTGTCCGAGTTGGAGAGACGTCTCGGCGGTATGAGCGCGCCTCCTTCTCCGGAATCCGAACTGCTGGGATAGGAAGGCCGCCGCTAAACGATTTCGGGCGGGTTCATCGCTAGATCGACCATGGTGACCTGCGTGACGCTCCGGTTCATGCCGAGATGGACGCAGATCATCATCACGCACCTTGGCGCGACGCGGGTGAGCGAACCAAAAGTCAGGCCAACAGGACCATCGAGACGGCATCTTCACCGGTTGAGAAAACCCGTGCCGCAACTTTGAATTCGTGGAGCATGGCCAGGCGGCGCGGGCTGCTGGCCGCTCCGAAATAGGCTTTGACAGAGACCTCGGTCAGATCGCACTGGCGGACGGACTGGAGGAAGGAGCGTCCGGAGGGATGAAAGGTATTGATGCGACGAACGCCCAAAGTGAGGAACTCGGCATCGGAGTAAGCGAGGTCGTCGCGGTGATGATCGAGGGTGGAGAGCAGGCGGAGAGCGGGCTCAAGAAAAACGTCACGAACGAGAGGATTCATTGGTAACAAAGAGTGTAAAGAACTCTCACACGAATGACGCACCACTTCACTAAAATCCACTCTTTTTCACTCGCCGCCCTTGAGCTCACAGTGGCCCTAGAAACGCTCGCAGGCTCATCCGGAGATAGTGTGGTTTTGTCATCGCGAAGACGTGGCGGCCACCTAGCGGCCCAAGGCGGGGGCTTTTAAGAGGGCTGATCTGGAAATGTTTTTGAGGCCGTTTTCGGTTCTTGAGGCCACCGCATTTCAGAACGCCCCACCCACGTCCGCAGTGCCACACGCACGCTCTTGTCACCCCCGTGCGCAATCCCCCATCCGAGGACAATATTTGACTATGTCCAAGAGAACACCACGCTCGCTGTGGCCTTCGTTGGTCCTGTGCCAATTACAGCGCGGGGATACGGCTTGATCGACAAGAATCCCGTTCCGGCGGTCAAATTGCCCAAATCGGTTTCGTCGGAGC
>CAYHFE010000463.1:0-6685 GCA_964355375.1 uncultured Verrucomicrobiota bacterium | reverse complement strand
AGAGCGGGTGAATTTAGCAAAGGAAAACAAAAGCGCCACAAAAAAATTAACCCGTTGCGCCCGGCCCGCCTGGCTCGGCGTTGACGGCGCCCTCGTCCGAACCCGGATCTTTCACAAGGAGGTTCTGTTTTTGGGTGAAAAAGCCCATGGCGTCCAGCCGGGCGGGCCCTTGCGGATGGTCCGCCCTTCTCCGAGCCTTCGACCGTGTGTCAACTTTCACCGTCGATGGCGGCGCTTCCTTTGCGCGGGCCGCGTCCCAGGCAAGGGCTATTCCTGAAAGTCCGGCCAGGGCACGGCTGGCGTGCTCAAATCCCCAATAACCTTGGGATGCACCGATTCGTGGCATCACTGGCAGCAGTTCTCATTTTGACAAGTATGTAGTCCCGGCTTCAGCCGGTCGCCACGTGAAAGCCGGCTGAAGCCGGGACTACTTGCGTGGAACGGACAGTGTCCTGGGTCAAAATGAGAATTGCTTCATCACTGGGGCTTTTTCTTGTGCCAATGCCTCTGGGCAGCCATGACTGAGCCGGCCGTGAAAAAGGAAATTCCTGGCAATCGTCAAATGATAACGCATGGATGGAATGCGTCAGGCATCGAAGAGCCGTAGCGGAGATGTTCGCGAGTTGGCCATCGTTTTCAACATGTTCGAACCTCACGACGAAGAAGCCACAGCCTCGACCGCTCGCCAGTCGTTCGCGACAACTCATTGGAGCGTGGTTGCCGCGGCGGGAGACAGCGCGTCGCCGGAAGCTCAGGCAGCCCTGGAGAAACTGTGCCAGGCGTATTGATATCCACTCTATGCTTTCATTCGCGGCTGGGGCCACCCCCCGCCGGATGCCGAGGATCTGACGCAGGGTTTTCTGGCCTGGTTGATCGAGAGCAAACACCTGCGGATCGCCGATTCCGAGCGTGGCAAATTTCGTTCGTTCCTGCTCGTCCGGCTCAAACACTTCCTCGCGGACGAACGCAAGAAGCAGCGCGCCCAAAAACGCGGCGGCGGCCTCAAGATCGTTTCTCTCGACGACCTTTCCGCCGAAGAGCGCTACGCCCATGAACCGGTCGATGAGCAGACTCCGGAAAGATCATTCGACCGTCGGTGGGCGCTGACCGTTCTCGAGCGAACGGTCGATCGTCTGCGCGCGGAATACGCGGCCGCGCAGCCCGAGGATTTATTCGATCAGCTCAAGCAATTCCAGGCCGGCGAAGAAGCCGACCGGTCCTACCTCGAAGTGGCGAATCGGCTGGGTCTGACCGAAAGCGCCATCAAATCCGCGGTCTTCCGCCTGCGTCGGCGCCAGGCGGAAATGTTGAGGGAGGAAATCGGGCGGACCGTGGCCACCGCGGCCGAGGTGGACGGGGAGTTGCGCTTTTTGATCGCGGTCATGGAAGGGAGATGAAACCTCCTGTTTCCAGCTCGGCCCAAGTCCAACCAGGAAGGCTTGGCGCGGTTCCACCCCATCTCATCACCGTTTTTTTCATTTCAAACCAGAACCGAAAACGTCGCCAATCCTCTTGCGCGGAAATGAGTCAGCGATTCTACATCCGGCCCGGGCGCATCTGCGAATGAAGACACGCTCAAGCCACTCCCTCTCCTCCATCGGATGGAGAAGGGCCGGGGAGAGGAGGCGGTTTAATGAAGTTTCCCCTCTCCTCGGTCCTCTCCCCACTCGTTCCTCGCGGGGAGAGGAGAAATCATGCTGTGCCTCGCTGTCCTCTCTCGCAGATGCGCCCAATCCGGCCCTCACGCGCAACTTTCCCCGTGCGTTTTCCCAGTAACCGGTAGATAAGCAAAGCGCTCACCTATGCCCGAGACCCATCCATGCCCGGTCTGTCAGACGGCGTTGCCCGTCGGCGCCCCGGCTGGGTTTTGCCCCGTCTGCGCGTTTCGCGGGGCAATGAGCCCTGTCCCGGCGGACTCTCCCACTCCGTTGACGCTGGTCGAGGGTGCGACCGATTCAGCCGACCGGTCGATCTCCGCCTTGAAAATGCTCCGCTTTTTCGGCGACTACGAGTTGATCGAGGAGATCGGCCACGGCGGCATGGGGGTCGTTTTCAAGGCGCGCCAGGTCACGTTGAACCGGCTGGTCGCTCTCAAACTCATCAGTGGCGGTGTGCTGGCTTCGCCGGCGCTCGTCAAACGCTTCAAGCTCGAGGCCGAGGTCGTGGCGGGTTTGAGCCATCCGAACATCGTCCCGCTATTCGAAACCGGCGAAATCGACGGGCAGCACTTCTTCAGCATGGGCCTGATCGAAGGGCTCAATTTGGCTGAACGAGTCCGTGGTAGGAGCCGACGTGAGGAGGCTCTAACTTCTGCCGGTCAGTCAGAGCCTCCTCACGTCGGCGCTTACGGTGTGAAGGAGGCGGCGCTGCTGCTGGTCAAGGTCGCTCGCGCCGTTCATTTCGCCCACCAACGCGGGGTGCTGCATCGGGACTTGAAACCGAGCAACATTCTCCTCGACAAAGATGGCGCGCCGCACCTCACGGACTTCGGGCTGGCCAAGTTCATTGAGAAAGACCTGACGCTGACGCACACCAGCGCGGTCATGGGCACGCCGGCTTACATGTCGCCGGAACAGGCGCGCGGGGACACGAAGGCGGTGACAACGTCCGCCGATGTGTACGGGTTGGGCGCGGTGTTTTATGAAACGTTGACGGGCACGCCGCCGTTTGGCGGGGGCGCCACGCTGGAGACGATTCGGCAAGTCCTGGATCAGGACCCGCGCCGGCCCTCGATCTTAAATCCAGCGGTGGACCGCGACCTGGAGACGATCTGCCTGAAGTGCCTGGAGAAGGAACCCGCGCGCCGCTACGGCTCGGCCGAGGCGCTGGCCGACGAATTGGAACGCTGGCTTCAGCACGAACCGATTCTGGCCCGCCCGAGCACCGTGATTACCCGCGTGCAGAAATGGGTGCGGCGCAAGCCGGCCGTGGCCGGATTGATCGTGGCGGTGCACGTGGCCTTCGTCGTCGGATTGGCCGGTGTGCTCTGGGATGCGGCCTCCGGTCGGGAACTTCTGAATCTGAAAGGCCTCGCGCAGACGATTGTTTCAGTGGCATTTTCACCGGATGGCACCCGGGTCTTGGCGGGTTCCCTGGGTATGTCCAAGTTTTGGGAGACGGCACGTGGTCACGAATTGCTTACGATCAAAGGCCATCTCGGTCCTGTCTTCTACTCCGCTTTTTCTCCGGATGGGCAGGAAGTCATAACGGCAGCGTCCGGCGGAACCGTCTTGCGCTGGCGGGCGGCGACTCGAGCCCAAGTGGCGGCCTGGGAAGCAGACGACAAAGCCGCGGAGAGAGGGTCAGCCGCGCCGAACCCGGAGGGTGATTAACGCTAAGCCGTGACTATTCAATTGAGCTGGGGAGCGCACGCGCCCTCGCGTGCAGTGGTCGGCGCCCTCGCCGACCACACTGGCGCGCTGGGTCGAGTCACCGTTCAGTGATTGAATTGCGCCCCCGTTCCGACCGGCGAGGCGCCGGTCGGAGCACGCGAGGGCGCGTGCGCTCCCCAATCCTGATTGCATACTTACGGCTAAGAGCCTGTCTAGAAATGGGTGGAACGGGCGGCTCGCCCGTTCCGGTTGGCGACCCGCCGACCGGAATGGTGAGGCCGCCGCAACGATGGTGTCTCTCGCTACTTCCGGTGGCTATAATTCTGGAACACATCCCGGAGGGATGAAAGAGGGTAGCCGGGGGTTGAGCGAAGCGATACCCCCGGGAAAACGCGTTTTGCGGGTCTGCACCCCGGCAGGGGTGCCAGAAAAGGCCACGGTACAAAATTTCTGGCACCCTTTCCAGGGTGCCGTCGCTTTGGTCACGCCATCCGGGGGTATCGCTTCGCTCAACCCCCGGCTACCTTCTCTGATCCCTCCGGGATCCAGAGGGGTATGCCGCCAGCCATTTGTTCATTCTACAGAATGCAGCGAAGAACCAACACCGGCGGTGCGGTCGGCTGGTGTCTCGCACCCCACGATCTCGCGTTCAACAGGCTGGGGGCGCGGCGCGAGCAGGCTTTGAGGTTCGTTTCGGCATTCCCGCGTCGGTAAGAAGTCCACTCTTCGAAAAATTCCGCGCAACTCTCCTCCGCATTCTTCCCTGTACACAATGAGGGCCGTGCTCGTGTGAGCCGGCGGCGGAGCTTGCTGCGAATCCCGTGTGCGCAGCAAGTCCCGCTCGGATTTTCGTTCGGTCGCACGGGATCATTGACACCCTTAAAACCAAGACATGAAAACCAAAGTCGCATTACCGGTCGTTGCACTCGGCCTGCTGGCCGCCGCTTCGCTCCACGCTCAATTGCCGCCAAGATTCGAGCGGATTCAGCCGTAGGGAACAACCAAAACATTTTCGTGTTCCGGGCGCCGGGGACGAATAACTATGATTTCCAGGTCTCGCAAGACCTGATCCAGTGGAATTATTGGTTGACAGCCGCCGCCGCCGATGGAGGCCCGATTCTCCTCACGGATTCCGCCGCGCCGGGGCGCAACGGGTTGTTCTACCGCGCGGTCCAATCCGCGGCGACCACGCCGCTGACCGGCGACTATTTGGAGACCGGGGCAACGCCTCGTTCCATCCCATCGGCCATGCTGCGCTGCAAATCCAAGGGGACGGCAAGCGCATCTATTCCGACCCATCCGGCGACCCAAATACCGGGGCGGTCTCGTTCCAGTCCGGCGGCGTGGCCGACCTGGTCCTCATCTCTCACATCCACGCCGATCACTACGACACCAAAGCGCTCAACGCGATCAAAGGTCCCAACACCGTGATCCTCGCGCCCCAAAACGTCTTCGACGTCATGCCGGACTCCCTCAAAGCCGTCACCACTGTCATCACCAATGGCCAAACCAAAACCGTGCTGGGCATTCCCGTCGAGGCGGTGGCGATGTACAACATGAACCCGAGCCGTCTGAATTTCCATCCCAAAGGCCTGGGCAACGGCTACGTCCTCACGCTGGGTGGCAAACGCGTTTATCTCTCCGGCGACACCGAAGATACCCCGGAAATGCGCGCGCTGAAGAACATGGACGTGGCTTACCTGTGCATGAACTTGCCCTTCACCATGGACCTGCAGCAGGCGGCGAGCGCGGTGCGCGAATTCAAACCCAAAGTCGTTTTCCCGTACCACTTCTATTCGAGCCGCCAGTTCAACATTCAGGACAGTGTGGCCTTCAAGAAACTCGTGGGCGCCGATCCGGGAATCGAAGTTCGTCTGCGCTCCTGGTACCCGGGGTTTGCGCAGTGATGGGCAGACCAAGGAGTTCCTCGCTGTTTTCGATGGCTAACACCAGCAACACTTTCCAGGCGGACTGGCTTCTGGTCAGTTCGTTTCCCCTCACCCTGACCCTCTCCCCGAGGAGAGGGAGCGCCGAACGCCACCGTGGGCAGATCCAGCGCGAAGATTCTATGCCCATCCTGAAGAGTGTCCTCCCTCTCCCCGAGGGAGAGGGCTGGGGTGAGGGGAAAGGGAGCCTTCGAATTTCCCTGGCTTGGCCACTGGATGGGGCGAGGAACCAGCCCAAGGTCATTCGCTTGAAAGTTCTTGCGCAACTTTGTTTGAATTCTTTCCCAGCAAAGTATGTCGCTGGGCCAAGGATCGGGAGAAGCGTTGCGGTAGCCGAAGAAGAACAAATGCGGCCACCCGGCCCGCTCTCGCGCGTCGGTTCCGAATTTGCAGAACGGTCAAAGCAACGTAACGGCATTTGTCGGTTGAGCGCATCGGACGAGGCAAGTGTCAACCCGTGCGCCTGAGCCTGACAGACCAGCATACGATCAAAAGGATCGCGATGCAGCGCGGGTAGTCCGCTCAACGGAGCAACGGCAGCTTCATCCCAGGCGAGCGACGCGATGAAATGTCTTTCTCGTTGTTGCGGGATGAATTGGGAGGGTGGTTGCGGGAGCGGCAGTTTGCCGAGATTGTATTTGACGGAGATTTCTCAGAACGAAACGGCAGCCTGTTTGAAAAAAACATTCTCTCGTAGGGGTCAGGTGACGAGACACTGGTTTTCGATGAAATACGCCGCCTTCACCCGGAGAGAAGTGAGTCTCCTCACGTCGTCGCCTCCATTTAAGCGAGTGCCCTCGGAAATCTGAGTCTGCCATCGCGTTCGTCACGTTGAATTCAACTCCGCTTTTCGAACCGTCGGGCTGTTCACCCGGCACCGGAACGGGAACGAACCGTCAGCGAATTCGCCCGGTCACGGTGAGGCGGTAGAATCGCTGCAGTCCTGCAATCGCATCCGGGACGATGATTCGAAGCGGAATCAGGCGTGCCGAAACATTGGTCAGGGTTGACCACTCAGCGGAAGCCACGCTGTCCTTGAATTCGAGAGCTAACTGATAAGTCGGCTCGACCGTGAACTGAAGCAGAATGACCCGAGCGTCCAAGGTGATGCTATCGATACGCGGAGGGATATCGACGGGGACAACGATCGATAAGGTCGCATCGGGACTCGTAACTGCGCCCGCCTCGTTTCGGACCGACACGCTATAAAGGCCGCCGTCTGTCGGTTGAACGTTGCTCAGGGCCAAGGTTGCATTGGTCGCGCCGGCTAGATCGAAGCCGTTGAGTTTCCACTGATAACTCAGGGGAGTGCTGCCCGTCGCCGTGACTGTCCACGTCACGCTGGTCCCGGAAACGACGGTCTGGGATTGAGGCGATTGAGTGATGAGGGGCGGCATCAGCACGGTC
>CAYHFE010000462.1:0-6686 GCA_964355375.1 uncultured Verrucomicrobiota bacterium | reverse complement strand
GGGGAGCGCGGCCGTCCCGGCTGCACCGGTCGGCGTCTCGCCGACCGGAAACAACGCGGGGCACAGCCACGAGGGTTCGGCGGGACGCCGAACCCAGCAGGCGAGACGCCCGCGCTCCCCATCGCACCTTCGGGTTCACGGTCGCGATGCACGTCCAATCGTTGGAGGTTTCCTCTCTCCATGAAGCGTTGATGGTAGGGACGCGCGGCTTTCCATGAACCGCTCGTCAAGCAAGCGAACCAATATTCAAGAGAGGAGCAGGAAGACTCCGCCAGGTTTTGGAGTGCGGCGGCCCTCTGCCGCTTTCCCCGCACCCGGCCAGAAGCGCCGGAGGGCCGGCGCACTCCAAGGCGCTGGCGCGACGCAACCCACTCCCTTCGATTCATGGTCACAACGCCTGCGCCCCGCGAAAGGCGGCGCTCCGTGAACTTGCGGTGAGGGTGACACGCTGTCGAACCTTGACATTTTTGCCGACCAAGATTCCAGGGCTCGACGGAGTCTCGCCCCACCATGGGAACGAGTTCATGGTCCCAAGGCGCGCCCGATCTGGCGTCGGAGCTTTTCCGACACGCGCTCACGGCCAATTCGGTTTGGGATCGGACTTGCCCCAACTCGGACACCGATTATGTTGGCGCGTGTTTTTTGTCCTGAAACCCAGGCCGGTTTGCCGGGCGTGGTGGATTGCTCTTATTGGAGCCGTCCTCATCGCCGGTCCATCGCGCCCATCCCACAGCACCGCTCAACCCGCTCTTTCCATGGCTTCAACTTCCGTCTCGCCCGCGTTCACCAATCGATTGGCCCGGGAGAAATCCCCCTACCTGCTCCAACATCAGCACAACCCCGTCGATTGGTATTCCTGGGGCCCGGAGGCCTTTGCCAAGGCGCGATCGGAAGAGAAACCGATCTTCCTCAGTATCGGCTATTCCACCTGTCACTGGTGTCATGTCATGGAACGCGAAAGCTTCGAGAATCCCGGCGTCGCGGCCGTTCTGAACGAACATTTTGTCAGCATCAAAGTCGATCGCGAGGAACGGCCGGACGTCGATAAGATTTACATGACCGCGGTGCAGGCCATGGGCGAAGGCGGCGGCTGGCCGCTTAATGTGTTTCTGACCCCGGACTTGAAACCGTTCTACGGCGGAACCTATTTCCCACCGGAAAGCAAGTATGGACGCCCCGGATTCGTCCAAATTCTCAATCAGATCAGTCAAATCTGGCAGACCCGCCAGATCGACGTTCTCGGTTCCGCGGCCAAATTGCATGATCACCTCGTTTCCGCCACCCGGCAGGATGGAGGTGCCTCGGACGGGTTAAGGCCAGATCTGCTGCAAAATGCGGCCCGGGTCTTCAAACGGGAATACGATCCCCGCTTTGGCGGATTTGGCAACGCCCCCAAATTCCCTCGCCCCAGTCAACCGGCCTTTCTCCTCCGGCAGGGCGTGCGCGCGAACGATCCCGAGGCCATTCGCATGGTCATGCACACTTGCGAACGCATGGCCGCCGGCGGCATGAACGATCAGTTGGGCGGGGGATTCGCGCGCTATTCCGTCGATGCCCAATGGCTCGTGCCTCATTTCGAAAAGATGCTCTATGACAACGCCCAGCTCATTCACCTGTATCTCGACGCCTTCCTCGTTGGGGGCGACCGACGCCATGCCGACGTGACGCGCGATATCATCCGCTACTTGCTCCGAGATATGACCCATCCGGAGGGCGGATTCTATTCGGCGGAGGACGCGGATAGTGAAGGCAAGGAAGGCAAGTTCTACTGCTGGACGCGCGTCGAGCTGGCTCAACTGCTGAGTCCCGAAGAATTCAAAATGGTCGTCCGCCATTTCGGAATTACGGAGCAGGGCAATTTCGTTGATCACAGCGATCCCGATCCCCTGCCCCACCTGAATGTGTTGAGCGTCGTCGATCCGAAGATCGGCGCAGCTGAGAAACCGCTTCTCGATTCGGCCCGGAAAAAGATGTTCGAAGTGCGGGCCAAGCGAATGCGGCCTCACCTCGACGATAAAATCCTCTCGTCGTGGAACGGCATGATGCTGGGCGCGATCGCCCGGGCTTACGCCGTCTTGGGCGATGAAGCTTACCGGATTGCGGCCGAGAAAAATTTTGCTTTCCTCCGCGAAAAGCTCTGGGACGCCCCGACGAAGACGCTGTATCACCGATGGCGTGAAGGCGAGCGGGATTCGGTCCAACTCCTCGATGCCTACGCCAACCTGCTCGCCGGTGTGATTCAACTTTATGAGGCCACCCTTCAACCCGACTGCCTGAACTTCGCGCTCGCTTTGGCCGACAGCATGTTGGCCCGTTTCCACGATTCCGCTCGAGGGGGATTCTGGCAAAGCGCCGCCAACTCACCCGATTTGATCGTGCGGATCAAGGAGGATTACGACGGCGCCGAGCCGTCGGGCAATTCGGTCGCGGTCCTGGCGTTGCTGAAATTGTCCGCCATGACCGATCGCGCCGACTTCAAAGCGGCGGCGGAAAAGAGCCTGCGCCTGATGGCTGACAAACTCGAACGCGCGCCGCAGGTTGTCCCTCATCTGCTGCTCGGCTTGGACTACTGGCTCGAGGTGCCCAAGCGGGTCGTCATCGCCGGTGATCCCCGTGATCCACGGGTTCGGGCATTGGTCCGGGCGGCCCATTCGATCTATCAGCCGAACAAAGTGGTCTTGAGCAACGCCGGGCCCGTGGAAACGTTCGCCCAATCTCTGTCGAGCCAGGATGGCCAGCCCACCGTTTATCTTTGCACCGGCACGTCCTGCCGCCCCCCGACCCATGACCCCGCGTCGGTCCGCGAATGGCTAAAGTAGCAAGGGGTCAGTCCTTGGTATTGTCATGTTTTGACGAGAGAAAGCGGGAGGAAATTTCTCAAATACGGTCGCCACGTGAAGACCGGCTGAAGCCGGGAATACAAACCTCGAACGGACAGTGTCCTGGGCCAAAATGAGAATTGCTGGGTAATGCCTTGGCAGAACTCGGAGCTTCTGACAAACAGAGGTCAATGGGCAAAATGTTGAGCTGGCTGCCGAAGTCCCGGGGCAAGCGTCTCGTGGCCATGGTGGGACTCATCTTGGGAGGCGGTGCATTCTGTCTTCTCACCTTGGCCATAGCGGCATTCTTGGTTCCTTTCAAGGTCGATCTGAACAAACAGGAGAAGAAACAGCACCTGGCTGGGCGAACCCTGCTCAATTTCGGCAATCTCTCCGCCGACTTTTCCTGCCTCAGTGACGCGCTGGCCAACGAGTTCTTTCGCGACGCCGGCGTGCCGGCGCCACGAACGACCTTCGCCCGGATGTTTTTGACCATCGACGGCCAGTTCGAAGAGCGTTTGCTCGGGCTTTACGTCTCCATCGAAAACCCCGCTGCGGCATGGGCGGACGAGATTTTTGGCGTCAAGGGGGTCGCGCTTTTCAAACCGGTCACGCCTGAGCTTTTCGCTGATCTGGGCGGAGACTGGAAATCGTATGACGCGGTTTACGATCCGAAAACGAAAACGAGCGCACGGCAGCAGCAGCGCGTGATCGAGGCGGCCCAACTGATCGCTCACGCCGGCGAAGCTGACTTCGCCAAATGGATCGGCGAGTGTTTCGATCTTAGGGAATGGGCGCGCTTTCTGGCGTGCGAAGTGACGCTCGCCCACTACGACGGAATTCTGGCTCAAGGGCAGAATTTTCTGCTCTACCTTGATCCACGCTCGGACAAGTTCGGCATCATCCCGTGGGACCTGGATCATTCCTGGGGCGAGTTTCCATTCATCTCCACGGCGGACGGGCGCGAGCGAGCGAGCATCTGGCATCCGTGGGTTGGCGAAAATCGCTTTCTCCAGCGATTGTTCCGGATCGCAGAGTTCAACCAGCTTTACCGAGCGGAACTGGGGCGGTTGCTCGAGACGTTGTTTGTGCCCGAGCGCCTGAATCGTCGCATCGATGAACTCGCCGCCATCGTTCGCCCGGCCATTGCCGAAGAAAGCCCGCAACGGTTGGCCAAGTTCGAAACGGCCGTGTCGGATCAATCGATTGATCGGCCACGCGACGGAAATCCCTTTGATCCAAACCGGCCCGTGCATCAGCTCAAACGCTTCATCGCCACCCGTGCGCAGAACGTCCGTGAACAACTGGCGGGCCAAACTCAAGGAGTCGTTCCCGTGCGCCAGAATCTCATTCGATGAAATCGTGTGTTCCGGTCCCTCCCAACTCGGATCCTGACGCGGAGTCAGCCTCTCTCATGAACCGTGGTAGTTTGCGTGGAGAGCGCGGCCGTCCCGGCTGCACCGGTCGGCGTCTCGCCGACCGGAATCAAGCTGGTCCACCTCCACGAGTGTTCGGCGGGACGCCGAACACGGCAGGCGAGACGCCCGCGCTCCCCAATGCACCTTCAGGTTCAGGGCCACGAATCACGTCCAATTTCAGGGTCCCAAGGCGCGCCAAATCCGGCGTCGGGGCTTTCCCTGAACCGTCGCAGGATCGGGACGCGCGGCGCGCGGGTCTCTGTCCGCCAGAAACAAATGCACGAGCTTAGCATCATCGAAAACACGCTGGAACTGGCGGTCCAATCCGCCCGGTCGTCCGGAGCGACGCAGATTCATCGCTTATGCCTGCGGGTCGGGGCTCTGACCGGGGTGGTGCCGGAAGCTCTGCAATTCGCCTTTGACGTGGCGAGATTGAACACGATGGCATCCGAAGCGCACCTGGAAATCGAGAATGTTTCGGCGAGAGCATGGTGTGCGAACTGCCAGACCGAGTTTCAGACCGAAGATTGGGTGCGCGAGTGTCCGCGCTGTGGAAACATCAGCGCTGAGCTTCGACATGGACTTGAACTCGAATTAGTCTCAGTGGAGATTTCTTAATTATGTGTCAAGAATGTGGCTGCGGCAAAGTTCCTGAAATTCAAATCAACGGCGAGCCCGAGGCCGGATCCCCTGCCCCGCTCGCCGGGACAGGCTCGGCGATGGGTTCATCACCGTCACCTCCTGATCAGGCCCATCATCACCAAGCAGCGAGCGCCCACGAGCACGGACCAGAGCACGCCCAGGATCCTGGCCATGACCGCCAACCGGAACGCCCTCATGATCACGACCACCCGCATTCGGCCGATCCCGAGCCGGCTGGTCCGAGGCGAACCGTCGATCTTCACGAAGCGATTTTGGCGAAGAACGATCGACTGGCAGAACGAAATCGCGGCTTCTTTCAGGCCAAGAAACTTCTGGTGCTCAACGTCGTTTCCGCGCCTGGCTCGGGCAAGACGACCTTCATTCGAGAGAGCGCTCGAACTCTGGGCTCGCGACTCCGTCTGGGCGTGATCGTGGGCGACCTGGCCACCGACAATGATGCGACCCGGCTGCGCGAGGCGGGAGTTCCCGCCGTCCAGATCACGACCGGGACCGCCTGTCATCTGGAAGCGGATATGGTCGCCCGAGCCATGGCCAAGCTGGATCTCAACGCGCTCGATCTGTTGATCATCGAAAACGTCGGGAATTTGGTTTGTCCGGCCATGTATGACCTGGGCGAGAATCTGCGCGTAGTTCTGTTGTCCGCGACGGAAGGCGAGGACAAGCCGCTCAAATATCCTCCCATGTTCCACTCGGCCCAGGTCGCCGTCCTGACAAAAATGGATCTGGCGGCGGCGGCGGATTTCAACCGCCCCGTCGCTCTGGCCAATCTCCATCGCGTCAGCCACCACGCCTGCGTTTTCGAAGTTTCGGCGCGCACCGGCCTCGGCATGGAGCCGTGGTGTCAGTTTCTCATCGCCGAACACCAATCGTTGACCGGCACCTGACGTCCTTCCACTATTGATCGAAGTTGGAGAGCCCACGCACCTTCACGGGCCAAGCCGTAAGCAGACAGTCGGAATTGGGGAGCATCCGCGCCCTCGCCTGTGCCGACCGACGCCTTGGCGGTCGGGATGAAGGCCCAATTCAGACACTGAACGGTGACTCGTTCCCGGGCTCCAGTGTGGTCGGCGGGGGCGCCGACCACGGCACGCGAGGGCGCGTGCGCTCCCCGGGGCCATGGCATAGAACCGACTACGGTGGAGCTCCAGCTTTGGACTCAGCCATATAGGCTTCGATCTTCCGGCACATCATATCGAGGATTGGATCCTTGCCGGTGTAGCGATTGTTTTTCGCGTCCTGGCACAACTTCCAGGCCTCCGTCAGTTTCCCCGAACGCCAGAGAGTGTCGGCCATTCGGGCGAGCACGATCCGCGGCGCTTTCGGGTCGATGGCGAACGAGATGCGGCCGGAACGATTGATATCCGGATCCAGCGCGGCGGTGGCCAGTTGAAAGCACGCCGCGTCATCACGCCGATCCCAGGCCAGCTCCGCTTGATGGAGTCGGTAAACCCGCCGGTTGGAGGGATTGGTTTGAAGCAGTCTCTCCAACGTCTCCTGCAAATGTTCCGTCGGGGGCAGATTGAAGACGGAGCGTTGCGCCCGGTAAGTCTGCATCAGATACGATTCATAGACGCGCAGCGGTTCGGGGTCGCGCTCGGCGTGGCGAAACAGGACCTCGGCCATGGGAGCCAGACGCAAGGATTCCAACTCGGCGGTCACGACCTGCTCGGAGGATTTGGACATCAGCTCCATGGGCAGGGTCGATTCGGGTTTCTCACGTTGCCAACGAAGAAGCAGCGAACGAAAAATGTCCGCTTCCGGAAGGCGCGCTTCGAGAAAGTAGCGG
>CAYHFE010000461.1:0-6702 GCA_964355375.1 uncultured Verrucomicrobiota bacterium | reverse complement strand
AACCGCAAAATGCGTTCGTTGATTTCCAATGGTTTATGCATTTCAGGTTCATGGTCCCAACTCACGTCCAATTTTTGGAGGTGTTCCCTCGCCACGAACCGTTCGTCAACTGGGCGGGCGATATGATGGGATAAACGCGACGGAATGGATCGGGCTATCGCTCTCGCCCGGGACCCGGCAGAGGTTGGGGCGCGCGGAGCTTTCGGTAAATCCACGCTTCGATCGGGCGGAGAGGCCGGAGCCACCGATAAAAGGGCGAGTAAACCAGGCGCAGGCGCAGGACGGAGAGAATGATCCCGAATGAGCCCTTGTTGAGTTTGATCTTCGAACCCAACTTATCGGTCCATTCGGTGGGAACCTCCAAGACTCGGTAGCCGCTTCGCTTCAAGGAGTAGAGCAGATTGATATCGAAGGCCACATCGGCGATGCGCAAAGCCGGATGAATCTTCTCGACGGCTTCGCGCCGCATGACCTTGGCGCCGCATTGGGTGTCCTGAATATTCATGTGGAACAGGAACTGGACCAAGGCGTGGAAGACGCGGCTGAAGACGCGGCGCTGCTGCGATTGGCTTTGATGGAGCACCGAACTCGGAAGCCAGCGCGACCCAATCGCGCCATCGACCTGTTCGCAATGCCGCACCAGATCCAGAAACGCGGGCGGGGCCGTCGCGCCATCGGCATCGACGTAGCCGATGAGATCGGTGGTGGGCGCCAGTTTCAAGCCTTCGATCAAGGCTCCGCCTTTGCCAATCGGCGCCGGGAAATTGAGCGAGCCGACTTCGGGAAAATCCGCCGCCACGCGCTGAACGACGCCCAGGGTGTCGTCCACACATCCGTTCAAGACCACGACGATGCGGAACTTGCCCGGATACTCCCGGCGAAAGAACTGCGCGTAATCCCGCAAGACGGGTTCGATGCGCTGCTCCTCGTTGTACGCAGGCACCAGGAGCAAGAGATCGGGAGCGAACGGCTTCACCGGCGTCATTTAGCAGAGCCTGATGGAAAAGCCAAGGGGCTGATGAAGTGGCTAATCGTCATCGCCGCCTGATGAAATCGCCCAAGTGGGATAGGATGCTTCCGGTCCTTTGACCGCATGCCAAATGATCCGATTGAGCAGGTCTTCCGGGCATTGATCCGGCTTCGCCAGCGGCAGCCGGGCCGAGGCGTAGGCCTGGCGGCGCAGCCGCGGGTCGGAGATTTTCTTGGGATCGGGATTCATCTCGTCGAGCGGCACCTGGTTGAGAACCGCGGTGAACGGGGTGAAGTCCGGCGTGGCGGTGAAGCAGTCGGTCAGGGGCGTGGCGGTGGCATCCATCTGGTTCATCGGCGGCAGTCCCAGCATCAATTCGATCGTGCGCAGGAGGCTGGTTTGATTGTACTGGGTGCGAACGACGGCGCCGCGCTTGGTGTAGGGACTGACCACATAAGCGGTGGTGCGATAGCCGCTGACGTGATCCCAGCCCGCTTGCGGATCGTCTTCGATAGCGAAGATGCAGGTCTCCTTCCAGAACGGACTCTGGCTGATCGCGGCGACGATTTGGCCGAAAGCCAGATCATTATCGGCGACCTGAGCGGCCGGGGTGGGGGCGCCGGCTGACGTTCCCGATGTGTGGTCGTTGGGCAGGCAAATGATCACGAGCTCGGGCCATTGGCCGGTCTTCTCAGACTGCTTCAGCTCTTTAATGAATTCCGCGGCCCGGAACACATCGGGGATGCGCATGTCCCAGCCGACGGTGTTGGTCGCGAGATGAGGCCGGAGCGACTCAATGGCCGGACGACTGCTGATCTGGATGAGTCCGGTCTGATTGACGAAATCGCGATAGAAATCGAGGAAGGCCAGTTTCGCTCGATTCGAACGATCCTTCCAGGAGGCCTCGGTGATGGCGAATTCACCGTAGTCTCGAATTGTTTTGCCATGAGCGAGAGCGTTGTCCCAGATGAACCCCGAGGGCGCGTAAGCCAGCGCATCCACGTCGTCGTCCTCCATTCCGTCCGGATAACTGCGGGGAAATCCGGCAAAGGATTTCTCCATGTAATCGGTGGCGAAGGCCGAACCGGCCCACTGATGGCCATCGGCGCTGAGAATTCCGGAACAGTAAGTGTTATCGAGGAGGACAAAATCGCGGGCCATCTTGTGCTGGTTGGGGGTGACGCGTTCACCGAACACACATAAAGAGGAATCCCCATTCCCCTGCGGCAAGTCGCCCAGCACCTGGTCATAGGTGCGGTTCTCTTTGATCACATAGACGACATGCTTGAACACGGAAGGTTCGCCAACCCGCTCCGGCACGGGGCGGGGCGGTTGGCCGGGGCGAGCCGGGCGCCGCGCGGCCTCGAGCGCCGGCCGGCGATAATTTTCAAAAACGATGCGGGTCTGATCCGCGAGTTCGCGCTTCGTGGGGATTGGAACGAGGGACAACGAGCCGTGATATTGGTGGGAATTGAATTCGAGTTTCTGAGCCGGATCAAACTTCAGCGTCGCTCCGGTTCCCTTGATGTTGGCCACGTAAAGAGCAGCTCGCCGCGCATCCAGCACGATCGCACCCGGGAACCAGCCCACCGGGATCAAGCCCAGCAACTTCGAGTGACCGGGGCGAAATTGGACGACGCCGACCGCGTTTTGCGTGCCGTTGCAGACGAACAACGTCCGCCCCGCCCGGTCAAAGACCAGGGCATTGGGGCTGGCCCCGAACAGATCCGCGGGACTCGGCTTGACCCAGATGGTCTCGATCACGCGGTCGGTTCGGGCATCGATGACGCTGACGGTGTCGCTGCCGGCATTGGCGACGAGCAGATGCCGTCGGTCCGGGGTGAGCGCCAGCGCCGATGAATGAAGACCCACCGGGATCTCGTTGAGCACGCGGTGGGCTTTGAGATCGATCACGCTGACGGAACCTTCACTGGCGATATGGCGGACGGGATCCACGCGCACGAAGATGCCCCGTCCCGCCGGCCCCGTGAGGCTGTTGGTGTCCGGACGGCGGCCGCCCCAGTTGCTGACGTAGGCCTTGTCGGTCGCAAGCACCACGTCATAAGGCGCGACGCCCACGTCCCACGCTCGGAGGACGCGGCCGCTGCTGATCTCGATCTCGACCAGCCGATTGGACAAATTCAGCACCACGTAAAGACGCCGGCCATCGGGGGAAAGAGCCAGACCGGACGGAATGTCGGGTATGCGTCCGAGCGCGTTGGCAGGCGGAAGGGCGATGGACATCAGAGCCGTCACGGCATGGTCCGGCCCCACCCCAAAGACCTTGATGCTCCCATTGACGTTGGAAAGGTAGAGACGCTGGCCGTCCGGGGAAAAGATCAAGCCGGTGAAACTGAGCTGCCCTTCCTTGTCGGGTTCCAGAATATGGGTCGAAACCGCGCCCGGGGTTGGCTCGATGGCCTTCTCCGAGGGTAGGAGAACCCGTTGGCGGACGGCGCCGGTTTCAGGGTCGATCACCACGAGCTCATGGGTTTTGCCCGAGGTGACCAGAAGCCGGCCATCCGGGCTCAAGGCGACCGCCTGCGGCCGGAGGCGGGGTAGTTCGACCTGTCGGCCCGCGGGCGTGAGGATTTGGTTCACCGGCGTGACGTAACGATTCGTTCCGGTGGAACCGACCTTCTCCGTGGTGTGAAACGAGTGATTCCCGGGCTGGTCCGAACGGCATCCGGCCACCAGGAGAATGGCGGCCGCGGCCCACGCCGGGGATTGGGTGCTTTTGAGATGGGTCATGATTTGAACAGGTCTTTTCCGAGAGTGAGCATGCCGAGAGAAGTGCGGGAGCGGCAAGCCCGAACCGTGGGGCATGGCCAGTTTGTTCTCGGGATCGTGATCGCCCGAATTTGGGCGGTTCAGGGAGAGGGAGAACCTCCCACGATGGGACGTGCATCGTGGCCGTGAACCCATCCAACGGTGGGGCGAGACTCCGTCGAGCCCTGAAATCTTGGTCGGCAAAAAAGTCAGGGTTCGACGGAGTCTCATCCCACCCAGGTTCACGACGAGACGGGCCGAGCTCGTCGCCCACTCTCCAGCCAGCTACCACCAAGCGTTCGTCGGACTGGGCGGGGCGCTCCAAAACGGATCGCTCTCCGGTTTGGTCGGGAAGCGGTAACCCTCGACGTGCGTGTCGCCAAACAACATCACGACCAGGCTTTTCCCTTTGTAATTGTGCCAGGCGCTCCGTGGGTCGAGCCAACCCCGGTTGTAGTGCCAGATCCAATCGCCGAGGATGATCTTGTTGCCCGGGCTGAGAGCGATCTCCGACCCTTTCATCGATTGGCCATCGTAGGAAGTGCGCGACGCCGCGACATTGCCGAAGACCCGCTTCGTGCGCATGAAATCGATGGCGTACTCGATGAGGTAGCTGGTGCCGTACTGCAGGTAGCAGTTGGTCGAATTGATCCCGACAAACCGGCTTCCCGCAATATCACCCCGATCCGCCGGGCAACGGAAGATCTCCGGCGTCGATTGATAACGATAGAGCGGCTTGTTGGTTTCGTTGACGGTGGTGTCGTAGCGGCCGGTCTTCCCTCCCAGCGACGCCCAATCCTGCACGAGCGGCATGGTGTCGTTGAAGTCGTCCATGTAAAGCGCGAGAGCGATGCCGATCTGGCGATTGTTGCTCAGGCACTTCGTTTGCTTGGCCTTGGATTTGGCTCGGGCGAGCGACGGCAGGAGCATGCCCGCGAGGATGGCGATGATCGCCACCACCACGAGCAATTCGATCAACGTGAACGCGGCGCGAGCGGGATAAACGAAGGTCCGAAAGGATCGGTGTTGGGGTGTCATACGAGGGTTGAGTTTAGATTCTATTCCCGATGAGGCGATAAAAAAACCGCGCTGAGCGGGCTTGAGGCACAGCTCGATTCTTGGGCAATCGAAACCGATCGACGTCTCGCTCCCGTCTTCCATGAACCGCGGTGGGGCGAGACTCCGTCGAGCCCTGACTTCTATGCCGGCACAGGTTTTGGGGCTCGACGGAGTCTCGTCCCACCGCGGGACAGGTCCATCGATCGAAGATGCCCGCTTCGATCGGGAAAATAGAGAACGGCCCGCCGCACCGTCCCGGGCTGTTCCGCTCGTGAAGACTTGAGCCGGAGACCGCAGCCAGGTAGGATGAGCGCATGATTTCACTTCGAGTCGCCCTGCCATGTCGGGTCCACACCGGGAAAGTATTTGCCTCAACCGCTGTCCTGTGCTTGGGGCTTCTCGGGCTGATGTTGCCGTCCGTCGTCACCGCCGAAAGCGCCAAGCCTTCCTTGAGATCTTATTTCGGCGCGAGTCCGAAGCTCGATGGCGTGCTCGCTCCGGGAGAATGGGACGATGCCACGTCGTTTGAAGGCGTGCGGGATTGGGTGGCCGAGTTCTCGCCCGTAACCCGGGCCGATGACCTCGGTTTGAAAGGCTACGTGAAGCACGATGCGGAGTGGCTCTACTTCGGGTTCGACGTGACGGACGACGTCTTGTACGGGATCGATACCGCGCGCTGGCTGCCGAACGAGAATCCCAAAGCGCACGAACTGACCCGTGAAGGATTCCCCTGGTTCGGCGATGAGATGGAGCTGTTGGTGAACGCGACCGGACGCTGGGCGGGCAACGAAGAGGCCGCAGGAAACGGTTCCTCCTGGCAGATGGTCTGCAACCTCACCAAATCCCGGTTGGGTGGTATCGGTGTCGGGGGATTGCTCGAAGGCGAGCCGCGCTCGGTCCTCGCCGCCTGGCAAACGTATCAGGAATGGATTCGATCGGGAGCGCAAAAGGCGGTTGCCAAAAAGAAGCCTGCGGGAAAGGGCTACATCATCGAGTGGGCGGTTCGGTTCAATCCGTGCCTGGAAATCTCGCCCGGGATTTTCTACACGCTGGCGTTGGGGGAAGTGGAGATGGGATTAAACATCGCGTTGGGGGATCTGGACGAGAAAGAACAAGGGCGCGGCAATTTCGGCAACTTTTATCATGAGCAATGGTTCGCCGGGATCAAGGAACGGCGGACCCAAAAGCAACACTGGGGCATTCTGCGGATGATGAGCCGCGCGCCGAGACCGCCGGCTCGCTGACCGCCGGCCCGCGCCGTCTTCATCGTTTCCGGCAGAGATGGATGCCATCGGCGATGGAGAGGAGCACGGATTCGACGCGTTTGTCTTTGGCGAGCTTGTGATTCAGGGCGTCGATGGCCCGGCCGGCTGGGTCGGCGACGGGCTTGCTGCCAAGCTGTCCGCCCCAAAGCATGTTGTCAAAAAGGATCAGGCCGTTTTGTTTCAGGCGCGGCAAGACCAGCTCGAAATAGGTGTCGTAGCCAGTTTTGTCAGCGTCGATGAAGGCCAGATCGAAGGTGAAGTAGGATTCGAGGTTTCGCATCATGGTCACGGCTTCGCCCAGGCGCAGCTCGATTTTGCTCGCGACGCCCGCCTTGGTCCAGTAGCGGCGCGCGACGTCGGTCCATTCCTGGCTTTGATCGAAGCAAATCAGGCGGCCGTTCTCGGGAAGGCCGCGGGCTATGCAGATCGAACTGTAGCCGGTGAACGTGCCAACCTCCAGGGCGGTGCGAGCCCCGATGGCCGCGGTGAGCAAGGTCAGGAAGCTCCCCTGTTCCCGACTGATTTGCATGCGACTGTCGTCACCCAGGGTTTCCGTTTCCCGGCGCAATTCGTCGAGCACGGGGTCGGCCGCGCCGCTGCGGTTGGTTCGACATCGTGGCCGCACGCTTCGCTGCGCGC
>CAYHFE010000460.1:0-6710 GCA_964355375.1 uncultured Verrucomicrobiota bacterium | reverse complement strand
TGCGTGGAACGGACAGTGTCCTGAGTCAAAATGAGAACTGCTGCAGTCGATCCATCGTTCTTGCCGAAGTCTCGATCCTGGGGCATGATGCTGCGATTCATCCTATGAACAAAACATTGCTGGTCCACCTTGCCCTCTTCCTCAGTCTGTTCTTTCTTTCGCCGAGTGCCCGAGCCCAGGGGGTTTACAATCGAGCCAAAGCGCAGGCTCGGAAGGTCGCCCCGTCGCCGTACCCAACCCCTCCGCCACGCAACGGTTCGTCTCCAGCTGCGCCCGCAACGGCCCCACGGCCCGCTCCGTCATCCGCGGCCGGCTACGCTCCCTCCCCGACCCCGCCACCGGCAACTCCGCGACATGCCGCCGCCTCCCCGGTGCGGGCGAAAGAGCTCAGTGAAGACGTGGTCCAAAGAACGGTTGAATTCCAGAAAAAGCGCGCGGAAGAAGGTTCGGCGACCGCCCAGCATGATCTCGGCGTGCGCTATCTCAAAGGTGAAGGTGTCGAGAAAGACGAAGCGGCCGGGTTGAAGTGGCTCCAGGCGGCCGCCAAGAATGGCCATGACCAGGCGGTGAAAAAGCTCAAGGAACTCGACGAACTCAAGCAAAATGGGGCTGCCGCAACCGGTCTCTTGCGCCCTCAGTAAGAGGTGAGCGGAGAAACCGAAGAGGTGAAGAAGCGAGGTTCAGCCCTCACCAAGGGTCCAGCTTCTTGAGATCTGCCTTCGCCTGGTGCCGCGGAAGGCCGTTCGCCGACTGACATGTTTCGCTTCCTCCATGCCGCCGACCCGCATTTGGACAGCCCTCTCCAAGGTTTGGAGGCTCACGAGGGGGCGCCCGTCGAGCTGCTTCGCGGGGCCACGCGCCGCGCCTTTGAGAACTTGGTTCAACTGGCCCTCGACGAGCGCATCGACTTTCTGGTGCTGGCCGGGGACATTTATGATGGAGACTGGAAGGACTACAGCACGGGCCTCTTTTTCCGCGGCCAGATGGTTCGATTATTCGACAAGGGAATTCCCGTTTACCTGATTGCGGGCAACCATGACGCGGCTTCGGTGATTTCCCGGAAATTGAGCCTGCCCGAGAATGTCCAGATCTTCTCCACTCGAACGGCGGAGTCCAGGTCGGTGGTGGGACATCCTGTGGTCATCCACGGCCGCGGATTCCCCAACCGGGCCGTACCGGAGAATTTGGCCAAAGATTATCCCCTGGCTGTATCCGGTAAGTTCAATTTGGGACTGCTGCACACCAGTCTCAATGGGAAACTCGGTCACGATACTTACGCTCCCTGTTCGGAAGAGGATCTGCGCGAGAAAGGCTACGGCTACTGGGCCCTGGGTCACATTCACCAGCCCAAAGTGATCAGCCAGGATCCGTGGATCGTGTTTGCGGGAAACTGCCAGGGACGCCACGTCCGCGAAGCCGGTCCGCGCGGCTGCTGGTTGGTCACGGTGAATGATTCCCTCCTGGTGGAAAGGGCGGATTGGCAGGCTCTTGATGTCGTGCGCTGGCAGGAGCTGAATGTCGCATTGACTGGCCTCGAGACGGAATCCGAGGCGTTGCGGCGAGTCAGCGCGGCGCTGGACAACGCCGTGGCCGCGGCGGAGGGGCGACTGGTCGCCGCCCGAATTGTCATCACTGGCACCACCCCCTTGCACGGTTCGCTCCACCGGGATCACCAGCGCTGGCGCGCGGAATTGCTGGGGCGCGCGCAGGATCAGGGCGCAGCGGCCCTTTGGATTGAGCGGGTCAAGATTGCCACAGCGCCGGTCTATGACTTGGCCCAGTTGGCCGACCGGGATGCCTTGACGAAGATCGTTGTGCAAAGTTTGGATGAGGCTCGCGAGAAACTGCTGGCGCTGCCGGCCGAGATTGAGGAATTGCTCGAGGTGTTGCCGTCCGAGGTTCGAAGTGAGGTCGAAGCGGAATGGGGTGACGAGCAGCGGAGCGCCGTCCTGAACGATGTTCGCGCCATCATTTTGGACGCCTTGGGGACCAAGGGAGGGCCAGCCTCGTGAGGTTTCATCGACTCCAGATTCCGGCCTTCGGACCGTTCACCGATTTGGATCTCTCGTTCCCGGATCAACCGGGCGATCTCCACGTCATTTACGGGGCCAACGAGGCGGGCAAGAGCTCCTTGCTCCGGGCGGTCCGGGATCTGCTCTTCGGCATTCATGGCCAGTCTGCCGATAACTTCCTCCATGACTACGCCGAGCTCAGAATCAAGGGTGAGATCCGCAATCGCGCCGGGGCACAACTGGTTTTCCAACGGCGCAAAGGGAACAAAAACACCTTGCTCGATGCGGAGGGCCAGCCCTTGCCGGACAATGCCCTGGCTCCATTTCTCGGCGGTGTGGATCAGTCGTACTTCTCGGCCATGTTCGGCCTGGGCGCCCGGGAGCTTCACGAGGGAGCGCAGCAGTTGCTCCGGGGCGAGGGGGACATGGGCAATGCGCTCTTCTCCGCCAGCCTGGGTGGAACCCCGGTTCAGCAGGTCGTTGAGGCGCTGCAACAGGAAGCCGAGCGGCTCTTCAAAGGCCGGGCCACCACTCATGTGTCGATCCGCCCGGCAGTCCATCGCTACAAGGAGCTGCTCCGGCAAAGCCGCGAGGCCATGGTCAACCCGGAGATATGGGACAAGATCGCAAGGGATTTGGCGGAAGCCGAATCCGCCAAGAAGCTCCTCGAAGCGGAGATGGCCCAACGAGACCGGGAGCTGCAATGGATTTCACGCTGCGAAGACGCGCTCCCCACGGTGGGCCGCCTCAGTGAAGAGAGACAGAAGCTCGCCCAACTTCCGCCCTTGCCCGAGTTGGCCAGCGATTTCATACCCCGAGCGCAAACCGCCCGCAAAGCGGTGAGCGAAACACAGGCCGGAGTTCAGCGCCTGACCGCCCAAATCGGGAAGTTCCGAGTCCAATTGCAGGGCTGTCGTCCTGCACCCGCTGTGCTGGCCGAGGCCGATTCGTTGGATCGATTGCACCAGGAATTGGGAGCTTATCGCGCTCATAAGAAATCTCTGGAGGATTTGCAGACCACATTGGCCGGGCTCGAGCCGCTCATCCGTGCCGGCATGCAGAACCTGCAGCTCCTCGGTGAATTCGCCACACTGGAGAGTCACCGCCTCAGCAGCCCGGCGCGACTCGCTTGCGAAGAGGCCGCCGGCGCGCTCAACGGTGCTTGGGCCGAACAAGTGTCGAATTTCGACAAAGCCGAAGAACTTCAGAATCAGATCCGCGTGCAGGTGGCCCAACTGCAGTCGCTCCCGGAAACGGACTTGACCAGTCTCCGCGAAGCGCTAGCCGTCGCCGCCGAGGCCACGGACGCGGACCGGACACTTTCAACGAGCGAATCCGAGGTGAAGCGTTTGATCCGGGAGGCGGCCAACCAGCATCGCCAGATAGCCGGCGCCCCGGAGAACCTCGATGCCACCGCCGCCCTGGCGGTCCCCGGCATCGCCATGATCCGTCGCTCGCACGAGCAGATGGACGGCATCAGGCGGGACATCAAGACCGAGGAGGACAGAATGCGCGACGCGAACAAGCGTGAGGGCGCCATCAGGGCCGAACTCGGCCGATTGCAACGGCAGGGAGAATTGCCCTCGGAAGAAACGCTCCGCCAAGCCAGGGGCCATCGAGACCAGGGCTGGAGTTTGGTGCTCGCTGAGTGGAAAGGCGACGGAGCCAAGGAAGAGCTGGTTCCGGGATCGCCCTTGGAGGACGCGTTCCCTCAGGCGATCGCGAAGGCCGACGGCATCGCGGACCAACTGCGGCTTCATGCGGAAGCGGTCGCTCAAGCGGAAGAGAAACGACTTCAGTTGCGTGAAATCGAACAACAGGCCGCTGATGCGAGACAGAAAATTCAGGAGCTCCAGGGCACTCAGGATGGTTGCCAACAATCGTGGCAAGCCGAGTGGGCCGCCGGCGGGATCACGCCGCGTTCGCCGGCAGAAATGCTCGAATGGCGAGACCAGTGGAGCGATTTCCGCGCGCGACTCGAAAAGCTGAGGGCCGCGCAGGAGTCCTTCCAAGAGAAACACCGCCAGATTCAGCAGGCTAAAACTCGGCTCGCCGCGGTTCTCGGCCAGGCGGAAGAAAAGGAATTCTCATTCTTGTTCGCCGCGGCCAAGAAACTTGTCCAGGAGGGTGAACGATCGTCGGGACGACGCATCGAGAAGGCGGATCATCTCGAAGCGCTGAAAAATGACATGGCTCGATTTGAGCAACGCCGCGCCCGGCTGACCGAGGTGGTCAATGCCTCGACTGAAAAGTGGAGATCGCAATGCGCGGCCGTGGGTTTGCCCGCCGGCACTTCTCCCGATGCCGGCCTGGCGCTGTTGCGGGAACGGAAGGACCTCCTCGCCCAGTTCGATAAATGGCGGGAATTATCCAACAAGTCGCAATGGGCCGCCGAGGCGATCAGCCAATACAACCGGGCCGTCAGCGAGAAGGCCGGCGCGCTGGGAATCGCCGCCGACACAACGGAAGCCCTCGAGTCCGCTCTGTGGAAAGCGCTCACAGGAGCCCGCCAATCGCAGACCCAACACGACCAATTGGCCGAACAGATCCAAAAAGCCTCTAGCGAACTCGAGGAGGCCCAGGCTCTCGCCGCCCAGTCCGATCAAACCCTCAAGGACTTGATCCAGCTCGCTGGCCTGACTGCGGTGGCAGAACTGGAGCCGTTGCTGGCCCACCTCGAACAGCGCCAGGCCGTGCAGGCTCAAATCGACAGCTTGCGCAACACGCTCGGCGGCCTCGCCCGCGACCAGGCGGTGGACGAATTTATTGCCAAGGTTCGAGCCGAGAACTCCGACGCGCTGGCGGAAAGACGGTCCACCGCGGCCCGGGAGAAAAGCGAAAAGGAAGCAGCCCTCCCCGGGATCCGCGAAGGGTTGTTCCGGCTGGGGAATGAGAAAATGGTTTTGGAGAAAGCCGGCGACGAAGCGGCGGCGTTGCGCCAGCAGGCGGAGTCCTGCGCGGCCGCGTTGCGACAGGATGCGGCCCGCTTCCTGCGCCTTCGCCTGGCCACCCATCTTTTGCAGAGCCAGATCGAGCGGTTTCGCAAGGAGAATCAAGGCCCGCTCCTCCAAAAATCGGGCGAAGTGTTCCAAGCCATCACCCGGGGCGCCTTCAGCGGCTTGGGCGCGGAGTTCAAGGCCGACGATCTCCCCGTCCTCGTGGGCGTCCGGCCAGACCAGACCAAGGTCCCGGTGGAAGGACTGAGCGACGGTTCCCGGGATCAGTTATTCCTCGCTCTCCGGCTGGCGGCGCTCGATCGCCATCTGGCGGAGCATGAGCCCATGTCCCTCATTCTGGATGACCTGCTGATCACCTTCGACGACGACCGCGCCAAGGCCATTCTCCCGCAACTGGGCGCCCTGGCCCAACGCACGCAGGTCTTCCTCTTCACCCACCACGAGCACCTCGTCGAACTCTGCCGCCAGACCTTGGGCGAAGGCCAGTTTCACCTCCACCGCCTGGGCATCGCCGCCTGACCCAGGCCCACCTCCATCCGTGTCGCGGAAGAGTCAGCGGCTCGTCCCTCCTGGTTCATGGTCCCAATGCATGTGCGATGCGAAAGTCGCCTACACATGAACCGTTGACGGTGGGGACGCGCGGCTCGCGCGTCCCTATATGAAGGGCCTGCGGGAGCTTTCCATTGCTGAATCGTTGTCTTTGGATCAGTATCCCGACGGATATGAACCTATCGTTGACTCGTCCACATTGCGCCCCAACCATCGTCAATGGTATCGTTTTCAGGGACGCGACTTCCGGCTGACGGACGTCCCTGGCGAGGTCGTTTGGAACATCCTCGCCTAACCCAACCCCGCCTCTCCATGTACCGAACACTCAACGCACAAAAAATCGTGGCGACGGTGCAGGTGCTTCAGAGCCGCATCTCCGAACGGTTTCCGGAGTCGGGGTTGGGCAAGCTGAGCGCCGAGGTCTGTTCCGTCGCCCAGGAGACGGTGGAGCGCCTGCACTGGATCCGCAAGCCGCACTTGCCGTTGCGCTTCGGTATCAGTTTGCTGCTCGTCGCGATTCTGGCGGTGTTCATCACGATGCTGGCGAGTCTCCGGAGCTCGGATCTGCGCGAACTCGGCGCGTTCATCCAAGTCCTCGAAGCCGGGTTGAGCTCGATCTTCTTCATCGGCGCCTCCGTCCTGTTTCTCTTCACTTGGGAAACGCGCATCAAAAGGAACCGCGCGCTCGTCTCCATCCATGAGCTGCGGGCCATGGCCCATATCGTGGACATGCATCAGTTGACCAAAAACCCCGAGGCGGTCTTCGCCCCGAGCCTTGACACGGCCTCCTCGCCGCGCCGGACGCTTTCGCCTTTCGAATTAGGCCGTTACCTGGACTACTGCAGCGAGCTCTTGTCGCTGATTGGCAAAATTTCCGCGCTCTATTCCCAGAGCTTGGAAGATCCGGTCGTCCTCGACGCGGTCGATGATGTCGAGGATCTGACCACCGAGCTCTCGCAGAAGATCTGGCAGAAGATTACGCTCCTTGACACGTTGCAGATCTCGCTCGCGCCACGGGTGGGCCGGCCGGGGCCGCCCGCCCCATGAGCCCTTTTCCACCCGGACCAGTCGAACAGTTCTGCTTGCGTCTGTTCGGATGTTTCGTGGTTTGAACTCCCGGTTTTTGGGTGAAGCACAACCCGGAAGCGCCAGGCCTAATCGTCCTCGGGAGCGAATGCCGCCAAGGTCCGCC
>CAYHFE010000459.1:0-6730 GCA_964355375.1 uncultured Verrucomicrobiota bacterium | reverse complement strand
CCGGGACTACATGCGTGGAACGGACCGTGTCCTGAGTCAAAATGAGAACTGCTGGGCCGGGTTGGTGAACTCTTGTCAGAACGCTCGGAGTCTCGCACGATTCAGCATGGTGCCGGCCCGACCATCCAGCCAAATCGAATCGCTCGCGGGATTGATCGAGCGCGTCACGTTTTTCAAAGAGGAAACGGGGTTCGCCGTCCTGCGCGTGAAAGTCAAGGGCCAGCGCGAGTTGGTGGCGGTGGTGGGGTCGCTCCCCTCGGTCAGCCCCGGCGAATGGCTCACCGCCGAAGGTCATTGGGTGCGGGATCGCGAGCATGGACTCCAATTCCGAGCGATCACTCTTCGCTCCACCGCTCCCACCACTCGTGAAGGGATCGAGAAGTATCTGGGCAGCGGCATGGTCCGAGGGATCGGACCCGTTTACGCCAAGAAACTGGTTGAGAAATTCGGCGAAGAGATCTTCGAAGTCATTGAACGTTGCTCGGCCCGCCTCGAAGAAGTGGCGGGCATCGGGCCGGGCCGGCGCAAGAAGATCAAGGAGGCCTGGCAAGAGCAGAAGTTTATCCGGGAAATCATGGTCTTCCTCCATACCCAGGGCGTCAGCACCGGCCGGGCCGTCCGCATCTACAAGACCTACGGCGAATCAGCCATCGAACAAGTCCGGGAAAACCCGTATCGCCTGGCGCACGACATTCCCGGGATCGGCTTCAAGACGGCCGATCAGATTGCCCAAAACCTCGGCATCCCCAAAGATTCATTGATTCGGGCCGAAGCCGGACTGGCCCACGTGCTCAGCGAAGCCACGGGCCAGGGGCATTGCGCTCTGCCGGAAAGCGACCTGCTCGAAGCCGGGGTCAAGTTGCTCGACGTGACGAGCGACTTGGTCAGCCAAGCCCTGGCCCGCCTCCTCGCCCATCAGACGCTGATCCGGGACTCGGTCACAGGCGATCCTCTGATCTTTCTGCCCGCGCTCCGGCTCGCCGAGATCGGGATCGCCAGGAAAATGAAAGGTCTGGCCGCGGAGGCATCCTCCTATCCGCGGATCGACATCGAAAGCGCCCTCGTCTGGTGCCGGGCGCAAACCGGCGTCGAGCTCGCTCCCAGCCAGAAGGAAGCCCTGCGCCAGACTCTGACCAGCCGGTCGATCATCATCACGGGCGGACCCGGCGTCGGCAAAACCACCTTGCTCCGATTCGTCCTCAAAATTCTCTCCGCGAAAAAACTCCGCTGCCGGCTCGCCGCGCCCACCGGTCGCGCCGCCCAACGTCTGAGCGAGGCCACCGGACTCGAAGCCAAGACCATCCATCGGCTGCTCGAATTCCAGCCGGCGGAGGGCGGCTTCACCCGGACCGAGCGGCGACCTCTCGAAGGCGATTTGTTGGTGGTGGACGAGTCGTCCATGATCGATGTCCCGCTCATGCACGCCTTGCTCCGGGCTCTTCCCTCTCGAGCCAGCCTGATCCTCGTGGGCGACGTGGATCAACTGCCTTCGGTTGGACCGGGCAACGTGCTGAGCGATCTCATCCGCAGCGGACTGGTGCCCGTCGTCCGGCTGACCGAAATCTTCCGCCAAGCGGCCGCGAGCCGGATCGTGACCTCCGCCCATGCCGTCAACCACGGCATGATCCCGATGTTTCCGGGCAAAGACGAAGACTCCGATTTCTATTTTGTGGAGCGGGACGAACCGGACGCCTTGGTGCGCACCATTCTCGAACTGGTGCAGAATCGCATTCCGCGCAAGCTCGATTGCGATCCGATCCGCGACGTGCAACTGCTTTGCCCGATGAACCGCGGTTCGCTCGGGGTGCGAGAGATGAACCTTCGTCTCCAGGCCGCGCTCAATCCAGCCCGGGCCGACGAGCCGGCGGTCGAGAAATTCGGCTGGCAATTTCGCCTGCGCGACAAGGTCATTCAAACCGAGAACAACTACAACAAAGACGTGTTCAATGGCGATATCGGCCAGATCACGAACATTGATCCGACCGAACAGCAGGTCCGGATCCGGTTTGAGTCGCGCGAGGTCCTCTACGATTTTGGGGAGCTGGATGAGATCGCCCTGGCCTACGCCATCACCATCCACAAGGCCCAAGGATCGGAATTCCCGGCGGTCGTCATCCCGGTGGCGATGCAGCAGTATCTGCTGCTGCAACGGAATCTGATCTACACCGGAATCACCCGCGGACGGAAACTGGTCACGGTGATCGGCCAGAAGAAAGCGCTGGCGATGGCGGTCCGGAACGATCGCACCCGGCACCGGCATTCCGGATTGCTCGCCCGGCTGCGGGCCGAGCCAGTCAGCGCTGAGCTGTGACGATTCGGTGCGAAACGGGTGGCACGGCCAACTTGGCCGGGCTCGGCGGCAACTTGCCGACGAGTCTGGCCCGGCAATTGGACTCATTTATCGGTGATCTTCCCAGCAGCAAAGCCTGTGGGCTGGTAGCCCACAGGAACGGGCAAGTTGCCCGTTCCACCCTGAACCGAACTGCCTAGGGCTTAGCGCCTAGCCAGATCCAAGCACAGCAAGCGATCTTCCGAGCGGAGATAAAGCCGCTTGCGGGACAGTACCGGCGCTGGCCAGCACGGATACCGGAGCTGCGGCAACTGCACCCGGTTCACCTCTTCCGGCCTGAGCGGATTGAGCTTGAACAGGCCGAGGAGGCCGGCTTCACCGAGCGCGATGAGCTTGTCGTCCGCAAGAATACAGGAGCCGCGCCCGAAGACATTCGGCGGTTCCATGGAATGCCGCCAGCTCTGATCGACCTCCCACATCAATTTGCCTGTCTTGAATTCGACGCAGCGGAAGCGCGCGTCCGGCTCGTTGCGTCCGCTGAAGGCGTAGAGGTAGCCTTCATGATAGAGGGGCGTCATCCAATGGTTCTCCAGCACCGTGCTGCGCCAGACCTCCGTCACGCCGCGCCCGTCGGGATTGATTCGAAGCAGGACCGATCCGATCCGGTAATAGGCCGCGGAAATGAAAACCATATCATCCACCACGATCGGACAGGAGGCGTTCACCGAATCCTCGAGCTGGGAGCGAAACCAGAAACTGAAATTCACCGCGCCCGATTTGGGATCGAGCGAGACCAGCCCTTGCCGCATGAGACAGAAGACATGGCGCCGGCCATGAACCGTGGCCGCCACCGGAGTGGCGTAACTGGCCTGCTTGTCAATGCGCCGCCACTTGACGGTTCGTTCCCCCGGCCACCCGGTCATCGGCACCCCTTGCCAGTTTGACTCGCCGACGCTTTCCCAGACGGTTTGACCGGTCTGAGCGTTGAGAGCGACCATCCCGGAATTGGGTTGTCCGCCGACCATGACCAGAAGAAGATCGCCCTCCAGAATCGGGGTGCTGCCGACGCCGAAGAATGCCGCCGGAACCTGCCAATCTTTGGCGGTGTCGCGCTTCCACCTGACCTGGCCCGTCGCCCATTCCAGGCAGAGAAGCTGGCCCTCGGCGCCGACCGTGTAACACAAATTCGACGTCAGCAAGGGCGAGCAGCGGGGACCGTTGTTGTAACCATACGGGTCGATGAACTGACTTGGATACGTCTGGCGCCACCGCGATTGACCGGTGGCCGCGTCGAGACATTCGACGATTTCCTCGTCTTTCTGGCGGTGATGCAGGACCAGCTGATCGCCGCGAATCGAGGGCGCGCTGTAGCCGGTTCCGATGGCCTTGCTCCAGAGCACGGGCGGTCCCCCCGCCGGCCACGCGTCGAGCAAATCCGTTTCGCCAGAGATTCCGTTGGCTCTCGGCCCGAGCAATCGCGGCCAGTCTTCTCCGGAACGTTCCGCCGCCCCGCCGCTCCAGGCGATCGCTGCCAGAGCCGTCACCGAGGCGACGACGCGCCACCTGAAAAAGCGTGGGCGCAACGAGACCCCACCATTCGGCGATTCCGGTCGGGACCTGAGCGGTGGCGATTCAGTTGAAACGGGTGGAACGGCCAACTTGGCCGTGCTCGGGGTCAATTTGCCGCCGAGTCTGGCATGGCAATCGGACTCACCGTGCAGGGAGACTTCTGGCTGCAAAGCCTGCGGGCTGGTAGCCCGCAGGAACGGGCAAGTTGCCCGTTCCACCCTAAACCTAACTGCATAGTTGCGGCCAAGCATCTGACCGCGACGGTGGTTTCTCTCCGCGCGGGGCACGGATTTGCCCGAGCCCGCTTGAGAAGAGAGCTCGGCGGCAAACTTCCGGCACGATTCGTCACTGTTTTTCATCAAGAACAAAGGTCAAGGTTTCGCTGTTTCCCGGGCAAGGTCGTTCCCCGGGGGTGGCCAATCCAGAATCGGGAACTGCCACCAAGAAGCGCAGAAATCACGAAAAATGGGAAATCAAAACTCCGGCGCACCCGCCGGCGGTCGGCCCATCGACCGGGCCGGGTTTTGATTTGCATCAAAGTCAAATCGCGGGCGCTTCTCCAAAATGCTGGGACGTGACCACCTTGAACTCACACTTCCATGGCTCCACGGGATAGCGATTTCGAGCATGAAGCGGCGGGAGTCTCGGACAGCCTGGGCGAAATCGAATTGCTCCCGCTCGGCCGGAAAATCGCGGTCAAACCCGGCACGCCCCTCCAGGATGTCCTGTTCACGGAGGGAGTCGAGTTTGCCTGTGGCGGACGCGGACGTTGTCGCAAGTGCAAGATCCGGGTCTTGGAGGGAGCGCTGCCCGTCACGGAGGAAGATCGACAACTCCTCAGCGCATCCGAACTCGAATCGGGCTGGCGCCTGGCCTGTCGCGGCCAGGCTCAGCGCCATTTGAAGATCGAGTTGGCGCAATGGGAAGCGGCCATTCTGGCCGATGACACCACCTTCGAGTTCACCCCGGAAGAGGGCTTGGGCGTGGCCATCGATCTCGGAACCACCACCCTGGTCGCGCAATTGCTCGATCGACGGACGGGCCAGGTCCTGGCGGTCCGGACCGCCTTGAACCCCCAAGCTCGCCACGGCGGCGACATCATGAGCCGGATCGAGTTTGCCCTGAACGATGGCGGCCAGCGCATCCTCGAACAATTGATCCGCGACCAGTTGGGCGACATGATCGTCGAACTGCTGGAATCCCGGCCGGGCGAATCCCGGCGACTCAACGAAATCGTGCTCGTGGGGAACACGGTCATGCACCACCTGTTCTGCGGGATTGACGTGAGCCCGCTCGCTTATCATCCGTTCGAACCCGAGTACTACGGCCTCCAGGTGGTTTCGGCCGACGATCTGGACTGGAGCTTTCCCGGAAATCCACGAGTTCGTTTCCTGCCCTGCCTCGGCGGATTTGTCGGCAGTGACATTTTAGCGGGGATCCTTGCCACCCGGCTCCACGAGAGCGAGGACTTGGCCAGCTTGATCGATTTGGGGACGAATGGCGAGATGGTCGTCGGGCACCGCGGACGTCTGCTCTGCGCCTCGACCGCCGCTGGTCCCGCCTTTGAAGGCGCTCGGATTTCCATGGGGATGCGGGCAGCCACCGGCGCGGTCTCGGAGGTCCATCTGGAATCCGGCCAACTGCGCTGCCGGGTTCTGGGCAACGTGGCGCCCCGCGGCATTTGCGGGAGCGGGCTGGTGGATGCGGTGGCGGCAGGACTGGAAATGGGTTGGATCAAATCCAGCGGCAAGGTGGTGAACGGGAACACGGTTTCCATCGCCCCGCCCGTTCATCTCACGCAATGCGACATCCGGGAACTGCAACTGGCCAAGGGAGCCATCGCCGCCGGCCTCCGCCTTCTCACCCAGCAACTCGGCGCCCGCCTCGAGGATGTGTCGCGGATTTACCTGGCTGGCGCTTTCGGCAACTACATCAATCGGACGAGCGCGCGGCGCATCGGCTTGATCAACTTTCCGATCGAGAAGGTTCATCCCGCCGGCAACACCGCCCTCCTCGGAGCCAAGCTGGCTTTGTTTAATTTGCACCGCAACGAAGGGGACTACTCGCCGGTCCTCAAGAAAATCGAGCACCTTTCGCTCAACGTGGATCCGCAATTCCAGGAGACCTACGTGCAGGAAATGCGCTTCCCGGAATAGGCGCGCTACCCTAGCCCGGCCCGGCGGACCTCCGCGCCTCGGAGCTGCATCAAGCTCGATCTGCAAAGCGTGCGCAGGCCAAGCGGGGACAGCCTGTTCCCACAATTTTGAACCCACAGCACGGCGGACAAGTTGTCCGCGCCCCTCACCTCCGCGCCAAATAAGCCGAAAAACCGGTTGACCGGGCTCGGCTCGATTGTTACTTTCGCGCCGATGCTTACAGTGGCCAATGTTGTTCTGGATGTCGTCGTCCTCGCGGACTGACGCGGCCTGGGACATTGGGTCAATCGCTCGCAGGTCGCCCGCAGTTCCACCAGGGACGCGGGTTTTTGATTTTTGCGAGGTGGGCAGCACGGGACGCCGACAAAGGGCGGCGCGGGCGTGAAAACAGGGGCCGCAGTCGGTTTCGGGTTTCACGTCGGGCGCCTCGCGTCCCGAGACATGGATTGAACTATGCGACACACAATCTCAGTTCTGGTGGAAAACAAGTTCGGCGTTCTCACGCGGGTGGCCGGACTTTTCAGCGGGCGCGGCTACAACATCGACACCCTGAATGTCGCCCCGACACAGGATCCCGCCACTTCGCAGATGACCATCGTCACGCGGGGCGATGACGCCACGCTCGAGCAGATCGTCAAACAACTGAACAAACTGGTCGATGTCTTGAAGGTTCAGGATTTTTGCGAAGGCGAGTATATCGATCGCGAGCTGGTCC
>CAYHFE010000458.1:0-6732 GCA_964355375.1 uncultured Verrucomicrobiota bacterium | reverse complement strand
TGTATAATAATTCGGCCGTCGCGCGAGTACTGTTTTCGTCAGCAGTTCTCATTTCAGCACGTCTGGAGACTCGACTTGAGCCGGCTTTCCCGCGGCGATCGGCTAGAACCATGACTCGCTACGTCGAACGGACAGTGTCCTGAGCCGAAACGAGAATTGCGGTTTTCGCCAGCAGTTCTCATTTTGACAAGTATGTAGTCCCGGCTTCAGCCGGTCGCCACGTGAAAACCGGCTGAAGCCGGGACTACTTGCGTGGACCGGACAGTGTCCTGACTCAAAATGAGAACTGCTGGCCCGGAAGATCATTCTTTTGACAACGACGGTTGCGCCTCAAACAGAGTCAGCGAACACTCCTCAGCGGGGATGAGGCGTGGCATTGAGGCGCAACGGTGGGTTTTGAAGCACGGCAGGCGAGGCTCAGACTCGGCAGCGGCCCGGCGATTAAATACCGCCTCCACTTCCATCCTGACCGGTTTCTGAGGGCTCGTTCAGGCCGACAACTTTTTCGCGATCGCCGCGACATGGCGACCCTGGAAGCGCGCTTGCGCGAGTTCCTTCGCCGACGGCTGCCGGGAGCCGTCCGCCCCCGCGATCGTCGCCGCGCCCCAAGGCGAGCCGCCCTTGACCTCGCTAATATCGGCCAACTCGGGACAAGCATACGGAAGTCCCACATAGATCATCCCGTGATGCATGAGCGTCGTCACGAAGCTCATGATGGTGCTCTCATTACCGCCCCCAGTCCCAGTGCTGGTGAAGACGCTGCCCACCTTCCCCACCAACGCACCCTTGACCCAAAGTCCGCCGGTCTGGTCGAGGAAGTTGCGCATCTGCGCAGCCATATTGCCAAAGCGTGTCGGGGTGCCAAAAATGATGGCGTCGTAGTCGCCCAATTCTTTGGGTGAAGCCACCGGCGCGGCCTGATCGAGCTTCGCGCCGTGCTGTTTGGCCACGTCGGGCGGCATGGTCTCGGGCACCCGCTTCACGGACACCTCGACGCCTTCAATGGAACGTGCGCCTTCCGCGACGGCGCCAGCCAGAGTTACAACGTGGCCATAGGTGGAATAATAGAGAACGAGGAGTTGGGTCATAATGATGATGTTGATGTTGTGATGTTGATTTCAATGGAGATCAAAGAGCAGCGCCTCGGTCGGTTGTGACGCGACGAACCGGAGCGCCCCCGGCTCCTCGACACTGGCGCCATCACCGGTTTTCAGGCTCACGTCATTCAGAGTCAGCGCACCTTCCGCGACCTGCAGCCAGGCTCCGCGGCCGGGTTTCAGCTCATGAGTCACGCTTGCGCCCGGCTTGAGCCGGAGGCGATAGATGTCGGCGTCCTGATGAATCCTGGCCGAGCCATCCCGGCCCTCGGGGGAAATGACCAGCACCTTGGGTGCGTCCGCTTGATCGGCCCGGGGACGCCATTCGGTGTAGCTCGGAGTCAGACCGCGTTCGCGAGGACGGATCCAAATCTGCAGGAGACGGGCCGGCTCGACGGGCGAGGGATTGAACTCGCTATGCGTCACCCCCCGGCCCGCGCTCATCAACTGGACCTCCCCCGGCTTCAGGACGCGACCGTTGCCCAGGCTGTCCTGATGTTCCAACGCCCCTTCCAGAACGTAGCTGAAGATTTCCATGTCCCGATGCGGGTGCGTGCCAAAACCCATCCCGGGCGCAATCCGGTCATCGTTGATGACCCGGAGCGTCCGGAAGCCCATGTAAGCTGGCTCATGGTAATCGGCAAACGAGAACGAATGATTGGAGACTAACCAGCCGTGGTCGGCGTGACCTCGTTCATGAGCGCTCCGAATCTTTATCATGACTCAGCATATCCCGCCCGGAACCGGCATTGAAATACCATGTTGCTTGGCTTCTGATACCTTGGGGGTATGCTCGCCGCGTGGAACTCCGGCATCTTCGATATTTTGTTGCCGTGGCCGAAGAACAAAACGTCACGCGCGCCGCCGTCCGGCTGCACGTCTCACAACCGCCTTTGAGCCGTCAGATCCGCGACCTCGAAAACGAACTCGAAGTCCGTCTCTTCCATCGGACCGGACGGTCGATCCGCCTCACCGAAGCGGGCCGGGTCTTCCTCGACGAAGCCCGGGCGGTGCTGGCTCGAGCCGATGAGGCCACGCGAACCGTGCGCGCGATCAGCCACGGAGCCCGCGGCGAACTGCGCGTGGGTTACGCCCCGTCGCTCACGGTCGAATTGCTGCCCCGGGCGCTGCGAGAATTTGAACGTCTCTCACCCGGGGGGCGGGTCTCACTGCACGACCTTTCGACGGAGGAGATGCTGCACGGCCTCCGCGAGGACCGCCTTCATGTCGCGCTCATGGTTCGTCCGCCGGCTCGAGCCCTGGCGGGCTTGGAGTTCCTTGAATTGCGGCGCTATGCCGTCCGCGTGGCGATTCCCTCGACTCATCCGTGGACGCGCGGAACGAAACCGAGCTTGGCGCGCATTTGGGCCGAGCGCCTCATCGCCTATGCGCGACGCGATTATCCTGAATATCATGAATGGCTCAGGACGCTGGCGGAGCAGCCACCGCGGATCGCCGAGGAGCACGACAGCTCCACCAGTCTGGTGGCCGCCATCGAAGCCGGGCGGGGCGTCGCTCTCGTGCCGGAGAGTTTTTCCTGCTTCGCCGGCGCTCGTCTCAAGCTGCGCCCCATCGCCGAAGCGATCCCGCCTTTCGTCGTCGGCGTCGTTTTCCGCAAAGGAGGATCCACTCCCTTGGCGGCCCAATTCGTTCAAGTGGTGAAACACCTGTCTCCGTCTCCAAATTGAGGGCGGCCGACTCCGGCCGCGCGCGTGCGACCGAGCCTCAATCTCGAAGAGCCCTCACCGCGGCCAAGCGAAAGTGGCCACGGATGCGGCGGGGAGCGCAACGCGGAAGGCGCGTCCTCGCCACTCGACCGAGACGCTTTGCGCTCGCGCTTTCGGATTGGCGGCGATCAAGACGATGGAGCCGTCCGGCCGGCGAAACGCCACGTTCGACGGAACTCCCGCGGCCTGCGTCGAAGCGATACGCACCGCGCCGCGCGGGATGAACTTCATGAACTGGCCATAGACGTAGTAATCCAGCAGAAACTCCGGCTTCAGCGTCTTCGAATTCAGCGCCACGGTCGCATACTTGGCGTCAAAAGGGCCGTTGTTGGGCCGGCCGTGGTCATCGAGCATCAACACCCACGCGTTGTAGCTCGAGGCCCAATTCCGCAGTCGTTCAATGAGGTCCACCGCGCCCTGGACACCAAACACGGAGCCCTCGCTGAAATGGATGGGCACGGCCGGAAACTCGTCATGAAACACGCCCATCCCGGACGGTTTCCCGACATAGCCGTGAAACGCCACGCCGTCCACAAAGGCCGCCGTCCGGGCGTCGCTCAGAATGGCACGCGGATAATCCAATCCCGGATCGTCATCCGCCGCCTTGACATTGTAATTGTGGTCGTAGGACCAGATTTTCGTTTTCAACCCGCCGCGGCGCAGCGCCGGTCCGAGGTGATCGCGGATGAATTCCCGTTCCTGCTCGCCCGTCCACCGGCACGAAGGATAATGCCACCGGCGATTCTTCTCCGTCGCGCGATCCACGCCCGGTTCGTTTTGGACCGTGACCGCGTAGATCGGGATGCCTTCCGCTTCGTAGGCTTGGAGAAACCGGACGAAATAGCCGGCGTAAACCGAATACCACTGCGGCAGCAAATACCCGCCAATCATCGTGCCGTTGCTCTTCATCCAACCGGGCGGACTCCAGGGCGACGCGAAGAAGAGCACGTTCGGATTTTTGCGCCGGGCCAATTGAATAACGGGCAGGATGTAGGCCCGATCGCGTTCGATTGAAAACCGCTTCAGATCCGGGTCGGTCTCGCCCGCTGGCAGATCACAATACGAATACCAGGGATCGCCCGTGAAATCCGGAGTGCCGATGCAGAGCCGCAGGAGGTTCATGCCGATCCCCTGGTCTGGACTGACCACGCGCTCCATCAGCGCCTCGCGGTCCGCCGTGGCCATCCGCCAGAAATTAGAGCAAGTCGTCGGCTCGAGAGACGAACCGAGGCCAAGCATGGTCTGAAAGCTTCTCGTCTCGTCGATCTCAATGTGATCGGCAACCGAACCGGACACATTGACGAAGGCCGGCGGCGCTTGCGGGGAGAGGGTCGCCCGCCGATCGGCCGTCGTCAGCCAATACTCGATCGGGGCGGCCGCGCCCGCCGCGACCGTTCCGAGCAGCACCAAGCAGACGCCCTTGAAATGATTGAGACAAAATCGTGGAGAGATCATAGCCGGAGAATAGCGAGGTTCCCGGGCCAGTCCAAGATCTTGCTGACAATTACTACTGGCAGGTCCGAGCAGCCTTCTGGGAAAGCAGGAGCCGACGTCAGGAGGCTCGCCTTTCTGATCACCGACCGTCGCGAATTCCTCCGAAATCAGAGTCTCGTCACCTGACTCCTGCGAGTGGAATGGACTTTTCAAACACGCTCTGACGGGCCGAACTCGTCCCGCAACCGGGTTGACAATCGGGCCGGTCATTTCGCAACATTGGCCCGAATCCTTAGCCAAACTATCCAACACCTCCACCCATGGCCCAATCCATCCGAGAATTCATCAACACCACCGGCATCGTGGATGTCCATGAGCACCACCTCCCCGAGATTCTCCTCAACCGCGAGGTCAACCTCCTGCAACTGTTTCAACAGAGCTACGCCGGCTGGACCCAGGTCCGGCCCTATCCCCTGCCCTCGGAATCTCGCGACGGCGACCCGATGCTGGCGGCCGTCGCTCCGACCACTTGGGAGGCCCTGACCCCCTACCTGGAACGGAGCGGGTCCAGTTCCTTCGTCCGGAATCTCGTGCGCGCGGTCGTGGACCTCTACGGCGACGGAGCTCAGACGATTACAGGCGAGAACTGGGACGCTCTCGACGACGCCGTGCGTGTCCACCACCGCCGCCCCGACTGGTGCCCCGAGGTTCTGCGGCGGGCCGGCATCGAGCGAGTCATCACCGATCCCTACACCGATCCGCTTTTGGACCCGCGCTTGGCCTTCGGCGAGACTTACGACTCGGTCATGCGCATCAATGCCTTCGCGTGCGGCTGGCACGCGGACTCCCGCGATCACAATGGCAACCGGGCGCACGCTCTCCTGCCACGCCTGGGCCTCACGCCATCGTCATTTGACGACTACTGCGACGCTCTCGAGAAGGTCGTGGACGGCATGTCCTCCCGCCATCAGGTGGCGCTCAAGAACGCCCTCGCCTACGACCGGGACGTCGCCTTCGACCCTCCGAACGAGAGATTGGCCCGCCAAGCGTGGGGCCAAGCTTCGCCCACTCCCGAGGAACGGAAAGCCTTCAGTGATTTCGTGGTGGATCATCTCTGCCGGCTCGCCGGGGAGCGGGATCTTCCCGTGCAAATGCATCTGGGCACGGCCATCATCCGCGGTTCGCACCCGCTGCACGCCGCGGGATTGATCGAGCGCCATCCGCGGACGCGCTTCCTCCTCATGCATCTGGCCTATCCGTGGAGCCGCGATTTGCTCGGTTTGGCGTTTGTCTATCGGAACATTTGGCTCGACTTAACCTGGTCATTGCTGCTCAGCCCGTCGCATTTCAAACTCGCCTTGCACGAGGCCATCGAAGTCTTGCCCGACGAATCGCGGATGATGCTGGGTGGCGACAACTGGCAGGTCGAGGAAACCTACGGCACCATGAAATTGGCGCGCCAGTTGATCCGAGAGGTCTTGGACGAAAAGGTTAAGGCCCACTATTTCGAACTCGAGGATGCCCAGCGCCTGGCGAGCAAGATTCTCCGCGAAAACGCCCGCTGCTTCTTCAAGCTGCCGTAGCCACAAACGGACCAAGGGCAATGTCGCCCCGACACCGACCCGTGCATCCCCAAGTTGTCGGCGCCATCGCTGGTCGTGACGGACCGCGGCTTGTCCCAAGCCGCAGCGCGCCGGCCGGATCCGTGGTCCCGGAATCTATCCCACGTCCCTTCTCGCCCGGCGCGCTGCGGGACTGGGACAGCCCGCGGTCCGCAGGGACGGAATTCAAAGTCATCGTCAACTCCGGGATGCACGGCTTGACGGGGTGCGCATCTCACATTTTTCCGGAGCGCGGACAGCCCTGTCCGCCTTTGGGTTGACCAATGTCCGGAAGCGGAGAAGAATGTCCGCGCTCCAATTGCCAAGGTTGAGCGGCTTTGGAAGAATGTGAGATGCGCACCTCCGGGTAGTGTCGGCGGTTACCCGGCGACACCCCCACAGACCCGTACGAGCGAATTTCCCGCATACGGTTCTTCGGTCTCATGGTTTCGCTGTGTAGATCGAATGCACCACCCGGGCTTCGGGAAGGTAAAAGAAGTCTAGCAGGCGGTTCATCCGCTCCCAGGACATCCCTTTGGGATCGCCGCGGCGTCCTAACCACTTCCGCCAAATCTTGATCACTTCCCATCGAAACCGCTGCAAGCTCGCAAAGTAGCCCGTCAGGCCGACCAGTGTTTCATAGGCATGCTCGGTGTCAGCAGGCACAAAAGCGCGAGGCAAGAGCGGATCCTCATTTGGGTTCAGTTTTCACGCAACCGCCGCCGACATCCCGGAGAATGCCATCGACTGGTCATAAATCGCCACTTACATTCCGTAAATCGCCACCGACATCGCGTTTATCGGACATTCCGTGGGTCCGGAGGGGTAGATTCTGATTTTTCGGGCGTGGTCGTCAATCAAGGTCTGGGTTAG
>CAYHFE010000457.1:0-6737 GCA_964355375.1 uncultured Verrucomicrobiota bacterium | reverse complement strand
TGGGCCACTCCACCGCGCCTGTTCTCCCGATGGCGCTCCGGTCTTTTTGCCTAACTTGACCAAGACCATTCCGCCGGCAATTCTCATTTTGACTCAGGACCCGGTCCGTTCCACGCATGGAGTCCCGGCTTCAGCCGGTCGCCACGTGAAAACCGGCTGAAGCCGGGACTACATACTTGTCAAAATGAGAATGGCTGCCATTCCGCCAGGTTTCTTGACGGGTCCGGTTGCCGCTGCTACGGTCCGCGCGTCGGTTGAAAAGAACCCGTTTTAGGAAATGTTGCTCGATCACCATCCATACTTGTTCTTGGCGGTTTTTCTGGTCGTCGCCGCGGTCTTTCCGGTGGTGCCCTTGATGTTGGCCCGTCTTTGGGCCATCCGTTTTGCGCCTCCCAAGCCGGGCCCAGATAAGAATGCGATCTATGAGTGCGGGTTGGAATCGAAGGGCGACGCGTGGATTCAATTCAGGCCCGAGTATTATCTTTATGGCATCATCTTCCTCATCTTCGATGTGGAGACGATTTTCTTGCTGCCGTTTGCCGTCGCCTTTACGTCGCTCTCGGTGGGGGCGTTTCTGGCGATGATGGTGTTTTTGCTCTTGTTGGTGGAAGGGTTGGTGTGGGCTTGGCAGAAAGGGGTTCTCACCTGGAAATGAATCGTTGAAGCTCGGGGCTTCACGCCGGGAGATTTTGTCATGGACGAAGGACTGCGGAGCGAGCTGAGCAAGCAGGGGATTTTTACGACGACCCTCGAGGGTCTCTACAATTGGGGCCGGAGGAACTCCGTTTGGCCGCTGCAATTCGGCTTGGCCTGCTGCGCGATCGAGATGATCGCCGCCTCCATGGCCCGTTACGATTTGGCGCGCTTTGGCGCGGAAGTGTTTCGGCCGTCCCCCCGGCAAGCCGATCTCATGATCGTGGCCGGGACGGTCACAAAAAAAATGGTTCCGCAAGTGGTCCGCCTCTACAACCAAATGCCCGAACCCAAATACGTCATCGCCATGGGCGCGTGCGCGATCTCGGGCGGTCCGTTCAAACAGGGCTACAACGTGCTCAAGGGAATCGACCGGTATCTTCCGGTTGATGTTCATATCCCGGGCTGTCCGCCCCGGCCGGAAGCGCTCCTCCACGCCTTCATGACGCTGCAGCGCAAGATTGATGAGCAACGGCTCTCCGGGCCGGGGCGGGCCCGGCATTTGGATCCGGATACGCCGAGCGAATTTCCCGTGCCGAAATTCGGCGCCCACGATCTCGAGCCGCCCATGAACGCCGGGGTCTGGCATCCGGAGAAACTGGTGCGCAAGGAATAAACGGTTCACCCGCACTCCATTCATGGAAACCCTCGAACAAATCAAGGGCCGCGTCGAATTCGCCATCGCCGGGGCGCGCCTGCAAATCATTCCGAACGATGGCCCATCTCATCAGGCCTCCTTGCTCGTCGATCAAGTTCATGCCCGGGCGGTGGCCCAATTTCTCCGCGACGACCCCGCCCTGCGGCTCGATTACGCTTCCAACGTGACGGGAGTGGACTGGCTCGACCGCGTGGTCAAGGATAAGGTCAAAGTGAAAATATGGATCGATGGGGCCGAGAAGGAGGTCGAGCAGGGAGTCGAACGGAAGATTCCCGGATTCCTCGAAGCCGTTTATCACCTCTATTCCATGGCGCTGAAACATGGGCCGGTCATTTTGCGTCTGCGGACGGTGGATCGCGGAGAGCACGCGCGCCTGCCCTCGTTGACGCCGGTCTGGCGCGGGGCGGAATTGCAGGAACGCGAGATATTCGATCTTTACGGAATAGTTTTTGAAGGGCATCCGGATCTGCGGCGGATCTTGATGTGGGACGGTTTTCAGGATCATCCGATGCGCAAAAATTACGTCGAGCCGGACGACTATGAATACGAGCCGACCCCGCACGACGAAGTGTTGAGGAAAGCCCGGCAGCATTATCCATCGGAGGCCCAGCCATGATTCACTCCGTGACCGACCCCATGGGCGGCGGCTCGGCCGGCGAACCGGTGGCGCCACCTTGGAATTCCGGTGCAGGGAATTACACCGTCACGCCCAAGCCGGCCGGTGGCCTGATCGAGAGTGATCTCTTGGAAATCGCCATGGGCCCCCACCATCCTTCCACCCATGGGGTCTTCCGCATGGATGTGGTGCTCGATGGCGAACGGGTCGTCCGCCTGAAACCGGTCTTCGGTTACTTGCACCGGAATCACGAGAAGATCGCCGAAAACATGACCTATCTCGGATCGATCCCCTACACCGATCGGCTCGATTACTTCTGTTCGATGACCAACAACTGGGGCTACGTCCTCGCGGTCGAAAAACTCGTCGGCCTGGAAGTGCCGGAGCGCGCGGAATATATCCGGGTCATCACCGCTGAACTCACCCGCCTGCAGAACCATGCCTGTCTGATGGGTTTTCTCCTCCAGGATATGGGGGCGCTGGGCACGCCACTCATGTACGCGTTCCGCGAGCGCGAGAAGATCCTCGACCTGTTCGAGGCTTTGAGCGGCGCCCGCATGATGTGCAATTACCTGCGTTTTGGCGGCTGCCGGGTGGAACTGCCTGCCGGGTGGATCGAGCAGACCCAGCGCGTGGTGGAGGCATTTCCGCGTTTTCTCGACGAATATGACCGGCTGCTCTCCGGGAACGAGATTCTGATTTCCCGCACTCAAGGCGTCGGCATATTGCCCAAGGATCTGGCGATCAACGCGAGCGTCACCGGCCCCATCCTGCGGGCGGCTGGAGTCAACTACGATTTACGCAAGGTCGATCAATATGGAATCTACGGACGGTTCGACTTCCGGATCCCGCTCGGGGAGCATGGCGACACCTTTGATCGGTACATGATTCGCCTCCTCGAAATGCGGGAGTCGCTCAAGATTTTGAACCAGGCGTTGCGCGAGATCCCGGGCGGACCGATCATGGATCCCAAGGCCAAGATCCGAAATTTTCGACCGAAGGCCGGCGAGGCCTATGGACGCGTCGAAGGGCCGAAAGGCGAGCTGGGATTCTACCTGATCAGTGATGGGTCACCGAGTCCCTACCGGTATCGAGTGCGCCCTCCGAGCTTGATTAATCTGACCATTCTCGAGGATCTGTGTCTGGGGCATTTGATCGCCGATGTCGTGATCATTCTCGGCAGTATCGATATCGTGCTCGGAGAGGTGGATCGATAAGAGATTGTGGTTGACTTGAAATCGCGCAAAACTTTGGATGAAGACCGTCGCGCGAATGGGTTGCGACCACCGGTCAGAGACTGGGCCGGCTTTTTCTTAATTTGGGTTCTGCGAATGCGGGATGGGGATGGGGTCAGGACGGCCGGAATCTCCGCATCCATGAAGATCACCACTGACTGAATGCTTGGCGAAGGAATCATAAAAGGCCTGGCCGAAACGGCCAGGAACTTTCTGGGCAGCTATGTGAGCTCGGAGAGACTGGTCACGGTCGAGTATCCGGAAGAGCGCCTGCCGCTTCAGGAAAACTCGAGGAATTTCCCGTTTCTCATCTTCGATGGCGATAGTCCTGAAAACGGGCTGCGCTGCGTGGCCTGCAAGATCTGCGAAAAAGAGTGCCCGCCTCAGTGCATCTACATCGTTCTCGAACGCGACGAAAAAGGGAAACCCCAGAAGCACCCCAAAGTTTTCGACATCGACATTTCCGTCTGCATGAGCTGTCAGGTCTGCGTGGAGGTTTGCCCCTTCGACGCCATTAAGATGGACACCGAATATGAACTGAGCCGCTTCGACCGCTTTCAGGGGTTGCTCCTGCGCAAACAAGCCCTGGCCAAACCGAACCACCATTTCCATCGGATCCATCCCGTGGATGCCGCCGAGGTCGATGCCCGGCTCGCGGAGGAGAAGGCGCGCGCGGAAGCCAAGGCCAAACCGGCCCCGGCCCCGCCGGTGGCCGCAGCAGTGGCAGTGGCGGTGCCCAAGACTCCTCCCGCCCCCCAACTGGTGCCCGCGAAATGAGCCAGCGCTTGTTCCATACCGACCTTCCTCGGGTGATCCTCCAGCGTTGGATTGCCTTGGGGTGCGCCCAAGGCGAGCCGATCCGCTGTTCGGCACCTGAGGAGCCTTCATTCGCTCCGCCCACACTTTGGGACCATGAACCCAAATGGGGCGCGCCAGCGTCTTGGAGTGCGCCGGCCCTCCGGCGCTTTGGCCGGATTTTTCCAAAGCGGGAGAGGTCTGCCGCACTCCAAAACCTGGCGGTTCACGCGGAGGGTTCGGGGAGAGGGAGTTTGAGAGGGCTCGAGCAGGTCTGCCTCAGTTCCGCGAGGTCAGAAACCCGGAGCCCTTTCAGAAATAGTCCCCCAAGCCTGTGACCGAGACGTTCGACCAACTATTCGTCACCCTGAAGCTTTGGGTGGTGAGTCTGTTCCCTCCCGGGGGGCAGGTGCTCGTTTCCATTCTGCTCACCATCATTCCGATCATCGCCGTGTTTGGCCTTTTGTTCGCGCTCACGACCGTGCTCGAAAGAAAGGGCTTGGGGCGGATCCAAAACCGTCTCGGACCGAACCGGGTCGGGCCTTGCGGCTTTTTCCAGCCGATTGCCGATGGGATCAAAGCGTTGATCAAAGAGGATCTGGTCCCGAGAACGGCGGACAAGGTCGTTCATTTTCTGGCCCCCATCGCCCTCGTCGTCCCGGTCGTGTTGGCCTATTCGGTTTTGCCGGTTGGACGAAACATGGTGGCGTTGGATCTGGACGCCGGGGTGTTGTTCTTTTTTGCGGTGGGCGCCGGCACCGAATTGGCCGTTTTCATGGCGGGATGGTCGAGCCGGAACAAGTATTCGATGCTGGGAGCGATGCGGGCGATTGCCCAAATGATCAGCTATGAGATTCCGCTCATTCTGTCCGCCGTCACCGTCATCATGATGGTGGGCTCCCTTTCGGCCGTGACGATCATCGAGCATCAAAGCGGATTCTTCGGTTGGTGGCCCCGGTGGCACGTCTTCACCCCCTGGGGGCTGGCGGGCTTCGTCCTCTTTATGATCGCCGCCACCGCAGAATCGAATCGGGCGCCCTTTGACCTCCCGGAAGGGGAGTCGGAAATTATCGCCGGCTATTACATCGAATATTCGGGGTTCAAATTCGCCCTTTTCTTTCTGGGAGAGTACTTCGGTTTGTTCGCCATCAGCGGCTTGGCCATCACCTTGTTTCTGGGTGGCTGGCACGCCCCGCTGCCGTTTCTGGATTGGGTTCCTTCCTACGCCTGGTTTTTTGCCAAGCTCCTGGCTTTGATCGGGCTGTTCATCTGGCTGCGGGGAACCCTGCCGCGTTTGCGCATGGATCAGCTCATGAATTTCGCCTGGAAGTTCATGTTGCCCATGGCGCTGATCAACATCGTCGCGGCCGCGGTCTGGCACTTCAGCGGTCCGGGTTGGTGGCGTTGGGTCGTCTGTTCCCTCATGATCCTGATTTCCTACGTGTCGCTCGGGCGCAATTTGTCCGGCCAAGAAATGCGCACCCCCCGCGTCTATCGGTTTGCGGATTAGACCAAGGATGGACCTCTCTTTTGCCATTTTGGTCGGGGTGACGCTGGGCAGCGCGATCGCGGCGGTGAGCCTGCGGAACTTGATTCATTGCGCGCTCTGTCTGGCAGTGACCTTCGTCGGTTTGGCCGGACTTTATCTGCAGCTTCATGCGCAATTCGTCGGTTTTGCCCAGATCCTGGTTTACGTCGGGGCCGTGGCGATTCTGATCGTGTTCGCCATCTTGCTGACCCGCAGCAGCGAGCCGGCCGCCGCCGCGACGTCCGCCGGGACATGGATCGCCGGCGCGGGCGTGGCGCTGCTGGTGTTTGGCGTGCTGGCGATTTCGATTCAATCCAGCGTGATCACCCATCGAAAGATCCCGCCTCCGCCGGAACTGACCGTGCGCCGTCTCGGAGACCAGTTGATGAATCAATACGTCCTGCCGCTCGAAGTCATCGGCCTGCTTTTGACCGCGGCCATGATCGGCGCGGTCATCATCGCGATGCAGGATCGCCCCGAGTCCAAATGACATGACGCCGCTTCACTATTATCTGATCGTTTCGGCGCTGCTTTTCGCCATTGGATTGGCCGGGGCGTTGACGCGGCGCAACGCCATCCTGGTGTTGATCGGCATCGAGCTGATGTTGAACGCGGCCAACTTGAATTTCATCGCCTTTTGGCGATTCAGTCCGCAGGCCGAGGCCGTCACCGGGGCCATGTTCGTCATTTTTTCGATTGGCGTGGCGGCGGCCGAGGCGGCCGTCGGACTGGCCCTCATCATCGCCGTTTACCGGCATTATCGGACAACGCGGCTGGACCGCCTGGAGGCGTTGAAAGGCTAGGATGAGAGGCCTCGTTCAAAATCTCTGGCTCGTTCCGGTGCTGCCATTGCTGGCCGCCGGGATCATCGCCATCACCCGTCAACCCCACCGCACCCGGGCGGCGGCCCTGGCCATCGGCTCGATGGGATTGTCCTTCCTCATCTCGTGCGCGGCTTTCGTCGCGACCCTGGGGCACGGGAAACTCTTCCGCGAAGTCCATAATTTCTCCTGGTTCCAGATGGGGGAAACTTCCCTGAAATTGGGGTGGATGCTCGATCCGTTGACCGCCGCCATGCTGGTCATGGTGACGTTTGTGGGATTGCTCATCTTTATTTACAGCGTCGGCTACATGGCGCACGACGAAAACTTCACGCGCTTTTTTGGTTTCCTGGCCTTGTTCGCGGCCGCCATGCTCGGAATCGTCATCGCC
>CAYHFE010000456.1:0-6747 GCA_964355375.1 uncultured Verrucomicrobiota bacterium | reverse complement strand
CTGCTCCCCGGGCCTGAATACATGCTTTCGGCTTAGCCGCAGTTATTCAGTCGAGCTGGGGAGCGCACGCGCCCTCGCGTGCGGTGGTCGGCGCCCTCGCCGGCCACACTGGTGCCTGCGAACGAGCCATCGTTTGGTGATTGAATGGGGTCGTCGTTTCGACCGGGGGGAGCGCCGGTCGGCACACGCGAGGGCGCGTCTGCTCTCCAATTTCCACTGCATCATGGCGGCGGAGGCTCGTTGAAAGCCGCCGCTTTCGCCCGGAGAAGAGTGAGTCTCCTGACGTCGCCTCCGCCTATCGGAATAGGCTCTCACCCCGTCGGCCCAGAGTGCCGAGAGTCTCTCCGTCTGCACTTTCCGCTTGTCGCCGGGGGTCCGCCCCGCAATCGTGGTTTGATGAGTTTGCCGAAAATCACGGCCGCGACCATTCGCGCGATGAAAGGGAAAGCCCCGATCGCGGCCTTGACGGCGTATGATTATCCGATGGCCAGACTTCTCGATGAAGCCGGCACCGAGTTTATTCACGTCGGCGACACGCTCGGCATGGTCGTGCTGGGGTATCCGGACACCACCCTGGTCACGATGGAAGAGATGGAGCATCACGTCCGCGCCGTGGCCCGCGCCAAGCCGAGAGCCCTGATCGCGGCGGATTTGCCCTATCGCAGTTACGAGACGGTGGAGAGTGCGGTGGCCAACGCCCGACGTTTGGTCGCGGCGGGCGCCGAAGCGGTCAAGGCCGAAGGCGGCCGGCCGATCTTGAATCAAGTTCGAGCGATCCTCGGCGCGGGCATTCCCTACTGCGGTCACCTGGGCATGTTGCCGCAGCACGTCCGGGAAGAGGGCGGCTATCATATCAAGGGCAGAATCCCCACCGAACGCGAGGCCTTGCTGGCGGACGCCCAGGCGCTGTCCGAGGCGGGCGCCTTTGCCGTCGTCCTGGAAATCGTCACCCACCCGGTGGCTCGAGAGTTGACTCGATCCATTCCGATTCCCACCATCGGCATCGGCTCGGGTCCCGATTGCGATGGCCAGATTCTCGTCACCAATGACTTGGTTGGAACCTTTCCCTGGTTCACTCCGAAATTCGTCAAACCGAGTCTCAACGCCTTCGAGCAAATGCGTGGCACGGTCGTGGACTGGCGGCAATCGTTGCGTGTTTCCCAATGAAAAAGCTTTCTCATATCAACGAGCGGGGCGATGCCAGCATGGTGGACGTCTCCCACAAACCCGTCCAAGCGCGGCAGGCCGTGGCGGCCGGCGAAATCCGCCTGGGCAAAGAGACCCTGGCTTTGATCGAGTCGCAGTCCATCGCCAAGGGCAACGTCCTGGCGGCCGCTCGGCTCGCCGGCATCCTGGCCGCCAAGCAGACCGGAAATCTCATTCCGCTTTGCCATCCCCTCCCCATCACGCATTGCGAAGTGGACTTCGCGATTCCCCCGAGCCGCGATCGCATTCTCATCACCGCCTCGGCCAAGGTCTCCGCCCAAACCGGCGTGGAAATGGAGGCGCTGACCGCGGTCGCCATCGCCGGCCTGACCATTTATGACATGTGCAAAGCGGTGGACAAAAAGATGCGCCTGACCCAAATCCGACTCATTTCCAAAACAAAGCAATGACACCGACGAGCCAAAACCCGCCCATCCAAGTGGGGATCATCACCATTTCCGATCGGGCGTCCCGCGGCCAATATGATGATTTGGGCGGGCCGGCGCTGAAGAAAGCCGCCGAAGGCTACGCCTGGCGCGTGCTCGCCGAAGCCCTGGTTCCGGATGAGAAGCGCGACATTCAACGAGCCATCCGCGAACAGATTGCCCAAGGCTGCGAACTCATCCTCACCACCGGCGGAACCGGAGTGGCCCTGCGCGATGTCACCCCCGAGGCCGTGCGCGAGATCGCGGTCCGCGAACTCCCCGGCTTTGGCGAAGTCATGCGCATGGCCTCGATGAAGATCACCCCGAAGGCCATTCTTTCGCGCAACCTGGCGGTCGTCGTGGAGAAGGCCCTCGTCATTTGCCTCCCCGGCAAACCCAGCGGCGCTGTCGAATGCCTGGGTTTCGTCGCCGGCGCCATTCCCCATGGCGTCGAAGTGCTGCAGGAAGTGCCCACCAGTTGCTGAATCGCCCATGCTGAAAATCGCCATCCTCGGAGCCGGAGCCGTCTCCGACAGCCACATTCAAGCGTATCGCCAATTCCCCGATCAGGCCGAGATCGTCGCCTTGGCCGACTTGTTTCCCGAGAAAGCGGCGGCGAAGGCCGCCCAACACGGACTGCGAGCGCGGGTTTTCAAGGACTATCACGAATTGCTCAGAGACGTTGACTTCGACGCCGCGTCCGTCTGTCTTCCGCCCTTCGAGCACGCGCCCGCCGCCGTGGCCTTGCTCCGGGCAGACAAGCACGTGCTCACGGAAAAGCCCATGGCCACCAGCTTGCACGAATGCGACGAGATGCTGGCGGCCACCCGCGCCAGCCAACGGCTGCTCGCGGTCGTCGCTCAGAACCGCTTCAAGACACCCATGATGCGATTGAAGCGCGTTCTGGAATCCGGTCTGTTGGGCCGGGTCCTCCACGCGCAGGTGGACTCGCTCTGGTGGCGCGGAAGCAATTACTACGATCTCTGGTGGCGCGGCACCTGGGCCAAGGAAGGCGGCGGCTGCACCATGAACCACGCCGTCCACCAGATCGACCTCTTCCTCTGGATGATGGGCTGGCCCGCCGACGTGCAGTCCGTCGCTCTGAACCTCGCCCACGAGAACTCCGAGGTGGAGGATTTCTCCACCTCGATCGTCACCTACGCCGACGGCCGCATTGGCCAAATCACCGCGTCTTTGGTGCACCACGGGGAGGAACAACAGCTCGTCTTCCAGGCGGAACGCGCCAAGGTCGCCGTCCCCTGGCAAGTCAAAGCCATGCGACAAAAAGAAAATGGCTTCCCCGAGGACAACCCGACCCTGGCCGCAGAAATTCAGGCATTCTATGACGCGCTCCCCGTGGTCCAACATGAAGGCCACAATGGCCAAATCGCCAACTTTCTCGCCGCCATCGCCGGGCGCGAACCCCTGCTGGTGGACGGCGAGCAAGGGCGCCGCACCGTCGAACTGATCACCGCCATCTACCAATCCGGGCAAGTGGGACGGCGGGTCGCATTGCCCCTCGCGCCCGACGCCCCGTTTTACACTCGCGACGGGATTCTCAAATATGCCCGGCGCTTTCACGAAAAGACCCGGAGCGTGGAGAACTTTGCGAACAATGAGATTACATTGGGAAGAAATGTTTCCTAAGAGCCTGTTTTAATAATACTCTCTCTGGCAGGAGTCGAAGCAACGAGACTCGGATTATCCCCAAATATCAAAAGGTTCTCTCAGAGAATAATGAGTCTCCTGACGTCGCCTCTTCCTCTTAACCAACTCTAACGAATCTGCGCCCCGGAACCATTTTTACCCCGCACCAACTATGAGTGTGTCAAAAGCGGACGGCATGAATTACGCCCCCAAGGGTGAGACGCGAGCCGTGTGTCGTCCTGGCGAATTTCGCTTCGCCGCCATCGGACTCGACCACGGCCATATCTATGGCCAATGCAACGGGCTCATCGAAGCGGGCGGGGAACTCGCTTGGGTCTTCGATCCGGATCCGGTGAAGCTCGAGCAGTTCGGCAAGACGTATCCCGGCGTGAAGGTCGCGCGAAGTGAGCAAGAAATTCTCGACGACCCGGCGATTCACCTCGTCGCCAGCGCCAGCGTGCCGTGCGAGCGCGGTCCGCTCGGGGGCCGCGTCCTGACCCACGGCAAAGATTATTTCGCCGACAAACCGCCCTTCACCTCGCTGGAACAACTCGACTCCGCCCGTCGCGCGGTTGCGGAGACCGGCCGCATCTTCGCCTGCTATTACGCTGAGCGGTTGCACGTGGAAGCAGCCGTCCACGCGGAGCACCTGATCCGCGCGGGCGCCATTGGCCGGGTCATCCAAGTCATTGGTTTGGGGCCCCATCGCCTCAACGCGCCCAGCCGGCCCGCCTGGTTCTGGGATCCCAAGCACTATGGCGGCATTCTCGTGGACATTGGCAGCCATCAGATCGAACAGTTTCTCCAGTATGCCGGCGCGAACAACGCCCAGGTGCTCCACAGCAAGGTCGGCAACTACCATTGCCCGGAACATCCGGATTTCCAGGACTTCGGCGACGCCACCTTTCTCGCCGACAACGGCGCGACCTTTTACTTCCGGGTCGATTGGCTGACCCCGCAGGGATTGGGTTGCTGGGGCGACGGTCGCACCGTCATTCTGGGCACCGACGGCTATATCGAACTGCGCAAGTACCTCGACGTCGCCCGCGACCCTGTGGGCGATCATGTCTATCTCGTGGACCACAAAGGCGAGCACCATTTCGCGGTCCATGGCCAGGTGGGATTTCCTTACTTCGGCCAACTCATCCGCGACTGTCTCGACCGGACCGAGACGGCCATGCCCCAGCAGCATACCTTCCTGGCGATCGAACTAGCCTTGCGGGCGCAAGCCAGCGCGGTCGGGGTGACGGGATGGAGCTGACACCCACACACCTGATGATTCGAGTCGATACAGGTTCTCTGCGACTTTGTGAAACGTTGGCTGCACAGCCGACGCCGATGGTGTTTTCTGGTCTCCAATCATGCCAGAACTATTCGGTTACAAGTACGGGTTACAAGTTTCCGATTCGACCTTGCCCGAAATCTGCCGATTCTCGCGCGACTCGGCGGTCAACTTCGGCTCACTTTTTGGCAAACGCACGGTCCAGTTTTTCCGAGATCTATCCATTCAACTGACCGTTTCCAGGATGACCTCCGGGTGCTTAGCCGCGACTTTCAGCAGCACTTTCGCTGGCCCGCTTGGATGCCGACGCCCCTGCTCCCAATTTTGCACCGTGTCTTCGCTGATCCCAAGGAGCTTGGCGAACTTGCGCTGCGAAAGCCCAAGCCGGTTTCGCACACGGGTGACGTCATTCGCAGTCTTGACCTCAAAGGTCCGTGACGGCTTGTCATCACCGCGTTCGATGGCGGCCGCTTCCTTCACGCTTCGCAGCAATTCTTCGAACAGTTCTTTCTTCATACACTCCCCGCGTCCTCCAACAGAGCAAGCACGCGCCTCGTGAACGTGGGTGTTTCGACAAAGACCACGCCAACGACACTACGTCAGTGGCGTATCATCGTCAAGCTACCGTCCCACGTTTGCCGGGGCTGTTGTCCGCTGGGGCTCCTGGCGAAAACCCTCCGCCTTCACTCCCGTTTCCGCACACGAACTCGGATCGTGAGGAATTAATTCGCCGTTCAATCCGGCCAAACGCCTTTTCCCCCGCTGGTTTCCCGCCCGCAGCTCGGTGCGGCTCCATTCTGCTCCTGGCTTCGCGATCGCTGTCATTGCGCCTTCCGACATGCGGACCGAAAACCATGCGCCCAATTCGAGTCTGACCTTTGGCGGTCCGCGCTCCGCGGTGAGCCTTTGGTCTTGCCGCCACCCCCCAAGCCACGGCTCCCCGCTTCTCACGGCCCGCCAGACGTCAGAACCGCGCTACCCCCGCGACCCATTTTGTTCTCCCCCGCGTCGTGAGAGCGACGACTTTCGTTTCGGCCATGCTTCTCTTGAGGCTGAGCCTCGCGAAATCGCCGCACTCACGACGCGCCCGATTCCAGCCTGTCACTCCGCCTGAAAGCTCGGCGTTCCGCTTCCTCGCTCATTCGCTCCGGCGACGATGCTCGGGGTCGCTACGCTCGCTCTGCGCGTCTGGGCCTGCGCAAATGGGCGAACGCGCCCCGCCGGGACTTTCCGGCTGAGAGACAAGACATCGCGACCCCGCGCCCCATCACGATGGCGGCGACAGACTGCGACCTTTGAAGCTCAGGCGACGCGCGCCAGCGGGCAGGCAGTCCGTTAGAAAACCCTGGAAGTCGCCGCTGAGAGAGATTTTGGCTCGGAGCGCGAAGCGAGGAAGGAGCATATCCTTCACGGATCTGCGACTGACGAGCGACAATGCTTCGAGTCGAAAGATCCTCAGCCCGTAGGGTTGACGTGGAAAGCCCAGCCGGGGCAAACCCGATTGCCATTCGCACTTTACGTTCGCAACGACAACCGTGCCCCCCCGACTGGTCAAGTTGGTGGCCACTTGCGGCCCTCTGGATATTGACGATCCGCATCCGTCAATCACAGTCATGCTTCCAGACGAGGATTGACCCGTTCGCAACCATCGAACGGCTGAACTGCCACGGTTCAGCCGTTTTCAATTTGTCCTGCGCCTGCCCGAACTCGCCCCGAACACCGCGATTGCCGCAAATCGGAGTTGAGGCCAAACCGAATCCATCGTGGACCTCTTCTTCGTCCTGCGTACAATCGGAGGAACGGCAAAGTAGCAATTGAGATCCATCTCGGTCGATCCGTTCAAGATTCCTCCCCTGCCTTCTCCAGTCCCGACCTGCCCAACAAAATGGGTCGGTCACCTCCAGAGCTCACCAGCCGACCGAAGATCACCTGGGACGCCCTTTACCCTTCTTTCCGGCGCTCAATTCGCCTATGATCGACCTCAAATTGGACCATGCGCACCGACACCAGGGCCGAGGGAACAGCCCGCACCGAGCTGAAAGCACATTCAACCATCGCCGATCATGGCCCCTACTAAATCCACCGCCCCCACCGCCTCCGCCGCCCAGTCCACCGCCACCATCGGCTTCGAAGCCAAGCTCTGGCTCACCGCCGACAAGCTGCGCAACAACATGGACGCGGCGGAAT
>CAYHFE010000455.1:0-6764 GCA_964355375.1 uncultured Verrucomicrobiota bacterium | reverse complement strand
CTCGCCCCACCGTTGGATGGGTTCATGGTCTCGATGCATGCGCCAAGCGAAAGGCGGCTCTCCATGGAGGGGCTGGCGCGAGCCGCGCCGCCTCTGGACTGTCCGCTGGAGCCGCTACGGCCATCCCGTCTGGCTGTTTTTTCAAACCTTTTAAGACAGGCGCTATGCCGGAGAAATTGGCTCCAGCCCCGGAATCGGACTTTCCTCCAGGAAGGCTTGGCTTTAAGGTCTGATCCGTGAATCCGAGCGCCATCTATCTCGAGCGTTGCCGGGAGCTGATCGACATTGTCGAACGGCAGACCGCCGCCATCCAGCAAATCGCGGATTGGTTTGCCGCCAGCATTTTGGCCGGCCGGATGGTCCATCTCTTTGGCTCGGGACACAGCCGAATCCTGGTCGAAGAGATGTGGCCGCGCTACGGTTCGTTTCCGGGATTCAATCCGATCGTCGAGCTCTCGCTCAGTTTCCATAACTTGGTCGTGGGGCCGAATGGCCAGCGGCAAGCCATGTTTCTCGAGAATGTCAGCGGCTTGGCCGAACGGATCTTGCGGAATTTCGACCTTTCTCCGACGGACTGTGCGTTGGTCGCGTCATCCAGCGGATGTAACGTCGTGCCCATCGAGATGGCGGACGGTTTCAAACGGCGCGGTGTCAAGGTCGTGGCCATCATCAGCCGCCGTCATTCCGAGGCCAGTCAAAGCCAACATCCCGCCGGCCGAAAACTCCAGGACTTCGCCGATGTCGTCCTCGATACCGGTGCGCCGGTGGGCGATGCCATGGTGTCGATCGACGGTCTGGAAACGCCGGTGTCGCCGGGCTCGACGGTGGGCGGTTGTCTCTTGGTCAACAGCATCAAGGCCGAAGTGGCGGAACGACTCACGCGCGCGGGTCAGCCGCCTCGAGTTCTGACCGCGAGCGCGATTGTGGGACGCGAGAAGGCGACGGCCCTGTTCGAAGCCGCCTATGACGAACACGCGCGCCGATTGGCGAGATTGTATGCGCATCTCGGAGAGACCTCGGAAGAGGGATGAGTCTCCCCCACGAAACGAGCGAGCGAATGGCCACCTTCATGATTCCCCAAAAAACTCCAAGTTCTGTCTCTCCCTTTCATCATTCATAATTCATCATTCAATTCTTGCCCCATGCCTTCCCTCCCACTCCGCACCACGGTCATCGGCAGTTCCCCGTTTCCCGGCTGGTTGGAATTCGCCTGCCAGCACTTGGATCAATTGGGCCAGGCCGATCGCGAGGAGTTGATCGACGACGCCGTGACTCTCGCACTTCGCGACCAACTCGAAGCCGGCTTGGATGTGGTGACCGATGGCGAGCAGACTCGCCTCGATTTCAATCTTTCCTTCTATGGTTTCATTGAGGGCATCGAATTGGAGTCGGCCAGTCCCCGCCGTTTCGGGCCGCCCGCGCACGATCAGCGGGGCAAACACCAAGTCGTCGGTGAACTGCGCGCGCCGCGGGGATTAGGGACGGTGTCCGACTTCGAGCGGCTGCAGCGCCTGGCTGCTCCGATGCTCTCGAGTCTCAACCCGAGCTCCAGGCCCATGCTCAAGGCGAGCGTGCCCGGTCCCTACACGTTAAGCGGCCGGCTCGTGCCCAATGAACGGTATCCCGACCGCTATGCCTTGACGGAAGCCTTGCTGCCGTTGGTGCGGACGGAGTTGGAGTCTCTCGTGCAATCGGGTTGCCGCGAAATCACGGTCGATGAACCGTCGATGAGCTGTTACGCCCATCGCGAGGATCCGAAGCGGTTCGTCGATATTTTCAATCGCACGGTCGAGCCGGTGGTGGGGCGCTGCCATCTTTCGACCCATCTCTGTTTCGGCAACTTCAAGGGACGGGCGGTGGGACCCCGGCGGTATGCGCCGATGTTTCCGGCCTTCCTCGACATGAAGGTGGACGAAATCCACGTCGAGATGGCCAGTCGCGAGTGGGCCGAACTCGAGATCATCGCCACCATCGCCCGGAAGACGAAAGTGGCCGTAGGGATCATTGACGTGAAGAGCTACTACATTGAGACCGTGGACGAAGTGGCGGCGCGGGTGCGAGCTTGTTTGGAGCACGCGCCGGCCGAGCGATTGTCATTGGCCCCGGATTGTGGATTAAGCCAAACCGCGCGTTGGGCGGCGCGGCAGAAGCTGGCAAATATGGTCGCGGGCGTGAAGCAAGTGCGAAAAGAGATGGGGCTCTGACACGCGAAGGCTATCCGTCCGCGATGAGTTGCAGTTCTTTAATTGTCAAAGCGTGAAGACACGATATTGCCAAAGGACATTCCTCGCCGTGGCCCTAATCGTTGGCGCGCTGCTTGTCCTCCTGATTCGCGTCCGCTTCGTTCCGCAGGAACCGAGAGTCAAAGGGAAAACGGTCAGCTCGTGGATCAACTCGATACAGTTATCTGGCCGGAGCTGGAATCCCGACAAATTTGCCAACCTCCCGGAGGTCCAAGCAGTCCGATCGCTCGGTTCCAACGCAGTTCCTGCTCTCGTCCGGTGTTTTCACCTACGTCCGCGCCGAAATCTGTTCGGTCCCCGCCTTGCGCGGGTTCAAGGTTTTTTTGCGGAACAATTTCCGAGCATGGTCCCTTTGCCTCCAAGAACTCCGCCCACCGGCCCGGAATTAACTCGAATCACCTGTGCCGCTGCGATTTTGCTGTTGCTGGGCTCCGAACAGGGCGGTGGCGTCAGACCCATCATCGACGAATTTCGGACCAATGATTTGGTGTATTTGGGCCAGGCCGCCGCTGCCGGCTTCCTTTATGCAGGAAAGGAGAGTTCTGAAATAAAGACCGAAATCATCGCTGCACTTCAGGATCCCAGCGCCAACGCGGGCGCGTTCGCATGCATGACGTTGGGCTATATCTCGGGAATGGGATCTTTGGCAATACCGATTCTCACCAACCTGATTCAGCGCTCGAACCCCGAAGTGCCTAGGTATGCCATACAGGCGCTTCGAGAATTCGGGGCAAGACATCCCGCTACCATTCCTGTGTTGCTTCAAGCGCTCACCAATGCCAATTCCAGCAAGGGTCTCCGAATATCGATTCTCTCAGAACTTTACCTTTTTCGCTCACTTCCGACCGAAGCCGTGCCGACTCTCCAGAACCTCACCGAGAATCCAGATCCGGCCATTGCCGCCTGGGCGAACAGAGCGCTATCGAATGTGCGATCCAACAACACCGGGTTGAGCAAATGATCATGCCTTTTCTCCAGGATGACGCATTTCTCTCCGACGTGGCTCGGGCGCGAATGGACTCCGCGCACTTTCACGTCTGGTGGCTCGGGCAGAGCGGATTCCTGGCGCAATGGCAAGGTCGCCATCTTTTGCTGGACCCGTATCTTTCCGATTCGCTCACGCGAAAGTACGCCAACACGGACAAGCCGCATGTGCGCATGACCGAGCGGGTCATCGCGCCCGAGCGGTTGGATTTCATCGACGTGGTCACGTCCAGTCACAACCACACCGATCACCTGGATGCGGACACGCTGATCCCTTTGCTGCGAGCCAATCCGAGGCTCGAACTCGTTATTCCCGAAGCCAATCGCGAATTCGTCACCGATCGTCTCAACATCGTGACCGACCTTCCGATGGGCTTGGATGCCGGGGAATCGGCCCAAGTCGCCGGTTTCAAATTCACCGGTGTGCCGGCGGCGCACGAGACGCTGGAGCACGACGCCTGCGGCCGCTGCAAATTCCTGGGTTACGTCATCGAGTTCGGTCCGTGGACCATCTATCATAGCGGCGATACGATCCCGTTCGAAGGGATGGCCGAACGGCTCAGTCAATGGCGGATCGATCTGGCGTTGCTGCCCATCAATGGACGGGCTCCGGAACGGCGGGTGGCGGGCAACCTCACTGGCGCAGAGGCGGCGCGATTGGCTCGGGACGCGGGCATCCGGATGGTCATTCCGTGCCACTTTGAGATGTTTGAATTCAACACCGCTCGCCCCGATGAGTTCATTTGGACAGCCCGGGAACTGGGACAGGCCTATCGCGTGTTGCGCGGCGGCGAAGGTTGGAGTAGTTCGGAGTTATGAAACCGTTGACCTCCTACACCTGCAAACTGGCCGACGGTCAGGCCAAGGCCCTGGCGGCGTTTCTCCGGGCCCGGGATTACGAGTTTCGCGAAGTGCCGCATGCCGCTTTTGCCGCGTCCCGCGAAAAGGTCAATGTGGTGTTTTATCAGAGCGGCAAATTGGTGGTGCAAGGGAAGGGGACTCAGGAATTCGTGGAGTTCGTGCTCGAGCCGCAGATCCTCGGCGAAGCGCGGCTGGGCTATGAAGCGGTCTTGAATCCGGAGTTGCTCCTGCCCCGCTTGGGCGTGGATGAAAGCGGCAAGGGCGATTTCTTCGGGCCGCTCTGTGTGGCCGGGGTCTATGTCAACGCCGCCGTGGTCAAAACGTGGGAAGACGCGGGCATTCGCGACTCAAAGAATATTGGCAGCGAGAAGAAGATCGCCGACCTCGCCAAGCTGATCCAGGAGACTCCCGGCTGTGTCACCACGGTCGTGCCGATCGGCAACGAAGCCTACAACCGGCTCTACCAAGGGATGAAGAGCGTGAACAAGCTCCTGGCCTGGGGGCATGCCCGCGTCATTGAGAATCTCATGGGCCAGCGGCATCGCATGAATCCGGCGCCGGTGCGAGCCATCAGTGACCAGTTCGCGGGCGATAAAAACGTGGTGGCAAAGGCGCTGATGAGCCTGGGGCGCGAGATCGAGTTGATCCAGCGCCATAAGGCGGAGGCGGATTTGGCGGTCGCCGCCGCCTCGATTTTGGCCCGCCACGAGTTTGTCACGAGATTGGCCGCCCTGGAGAAGCAATTCGAAATGAGACTTCCCAAGGGCGCGTCGGCGCAGGTGGACGCGGCGGCCAAGGTCTTCGTCGAGCGCCATGGCGCCGAGGGGTTGGCGAAGGTCGCGAAAGTTCATTTCCGCACGGCCCTCCGGGCGCAAGGCTTGCCCGAGCCGCCCAAGGTCGAATGGCGGCCGTCGGGAAAAAAAGATTGAGGCATGAGCCAATCCGCTCCGGAAACCGGGGTTGATGACCGCCGGGTGAACGAGTTTCTCGAACATCTCGCGGTCGAACGCGCCGCCTCGATCTATACCCAGCGCAACTACCGGCAGGCCTTGACCGAATTCTTTCGCTGGCACCGCGAGGCCCGGGGCGTGGCACCCGATTGGACGGTCCTGCAACGCGATGACTTCCGCGCTTATCTGCGCTCTCTCGGACGCGCGAGGCTCAGCCGCGCCGCCACCCAACTTCGTTTCTCGGCGCTGCGCTCGTTTTACAGGTTCCTGGTCCGGCGGGGAGTGGTCGAGACCATTCCAATCAAGAATATCGCGTTGCCCAAGCTGGAGCAGCGATTGCCGCGCTTCCTGACGGCGGCCCAGATGGTGGATCTGCTGAACGCGCCACTGGCGGAGTTGGCGGCGCTGCGGAAGGCGGCGGAAGAGCCCGTCGCGGCATCGCCCTTTTTGCGCGATGTGGCCATTCTGGAGACGATTTACTCGTGCGGCTTGCGGGTCAGCGAGCTCTGCGGGTTGCGGGTGGACGACCTGGTCGAGAGCGAGCAACTGGTCCGGGTTCGAGGGAAGGGGAAGAAGGAGCGGTTGGTGCCGATCGGCCGCCCAGCCTTGGCGGCAATTCATCTCTACCGCGAAAGCCTTTCGATGCCGGGGCTGGCGGACGGGTCGATCTTTTGGGCGGATGAAGCCAAGAGAACTCCGATCTACCCGCGCCTTGTGCAATTGCGGCTGAAGCGTTATCTGGAGATCGCGCGGCTGGATCCCAAGCTCACGCCCCACAAGCTCCGGCACAGTTATGCGACCCATTTGCTCGACGCCGGTGCCGATCTGCGCAGCGTCCAGGAATTGCTCGGCCACGCCCATTTGGTGACGACCCAAGTCTATACTCATCTGACCACGGAGCGACTGAAGCGGGCGTATGACGAGGCCCATCCCCGGGCGTAACCGGCTCTTTTCGCGATTGCATTCCGGCGGCCGGACAATACTCTGGGCTCATGAAAGTGTCTCGTTCTCTAAGCCGGTGTTTTGTGGAGATGGTTCCGCTGATTCTTCTCGCCGTGGTCCTGGCGGGCTGCGCGACGGCCAAGGTGGATTGGGATAGCCGAATCGGCAGTTACACTCGCGATCAGGCGGTGCTCGATTTTGGCCCCGCGGACCGGTCGGCGAACTTGACCGACGGCACGAAGGTGGAGGAGTGGCTGATCCAGCGGGGTGATGCGCGCGGTTCGTTTAGCACGTTGGGTGCGGGCCACTACGGGGCGCCCTGGGTTCATCGCTATGCCGAGCCACCCTCGCCCGATCAGGTCCTCCGATTGACCTTTGCCCCCGATGGCAAGCTGAAGACGTGGCGCAAGGTTTTGAAATAGCGGACTGACCCCTCGGGCGCTGCCCCCCCGGCCGAAGTCCAACCCATGAACGTCGATGTCGGCATCTGGCCCAAGTTGACCAAGATCGCCGTGGCTTTGCTCATCGCGGCGGTCGCTCTGGGGGTGGCCTTTTGGTACTTGCCGTTGATCCGCCATAACGAGGCGTTGCGAAAGGAGATCCTGCAGCTCAATACGCAGGTCCAGCAACAGGAGGAAAGTGGGCGTCAGCTCGAGAATTCGATCAAGGCGGTGCGCAACGACCCCAGGACCGTCGAACGAATCGCCCGGGAAAAACTCAGTTACGTCAAACCGGGCGAGACCATGATTCGTTTTGAGGAACCCGTCACCAACGGTGTTCCCAA
>CAYHFE010000454.1:0-6782 GCA_964355375.1 uncultured Verrucomicrobiota bacterium | reverse complement strand
GTTCATGGCCTCAACTCACGTCCAATTTTTGGAGGTGTCCCCTCTCCATGAACCGGGCGGTGAGGCGACTCTGTCGTGCCCGGACCCAAGGTTCAGACCTTGTCCGCCGGTTTGAACAAGGTCAAGAGCATGGAGAATTGCTCGACCGCCCTCGCGGCGTGAGGCAGGTTCGGCGGCATGTAGAGCATGTCACCCGCCTTCAGAGAGTGCGGCTGGCCGGCGAGACTGAATTCACACGCCCCCGACAGGATCTGAATGAGAGCGTGCTGCGTGGAGGTGTGCTCGCTCAACTCCTGTCCGGCGGCGAATCCAAAAAGCACCACGCGCGAATTCGCCGTCCGCATCAAGGTCCGACTGACGATGCCGTTGGGGGCGAAGCGAGTCTCCTCGGCCAGGGACACGATCTTTTGCTGAGCCAGATCAATGAGGGGTAGTTCTGTCATGAAGCGAACATCGTCGAGAAGATCCCGGCCCACCTTGATACGCGTCAAACTTGTCCCAAACAAAGATCGGCGCGCCGGATTTCACGGAACATTTGACGCGGATCAAATCTTTCGCGAGAAGGAAGACTAGCGTTGCCGCCGACAGCATTGCATGAAAGCCATTGCCACCAAGTTGAATTCGAGATTCGGGATCATTTTCGGAGGAAGGTCGGCCCGTCGGTGGCATCTCTTCGGATTTCTTGCAGCCGCAAGCAGGCGGCGGGAAATGGGGAGCACACGCGCCCCCGCGTCTCCCGACCCGCGCCCCGCCGGTCGGAACGGAGCTCCGATTCGGTCACTTAACGGTGACTCGTTCGAACGCGCCAGGGCGGTCGGCGAGGGCGCCGACCGCCGCACGCGAGGATTCGTGCGCTCCCCATCTCGTCTAAATGCTTTCGGCTTAGCGGTTCTGGCGTGGCTCATTCTCCTCAGTTCCTCCAGTCGGCTGGCCGCGGATTTCCAGGGGGCGACCCACATGACGCCCTTTGACGAGGACACCATCGGATATAGCAAAACCCCGACCTCGGGTGCTATCGCCCGACTGGAGCAGCGACTGGCCAAAGGCGGCGTGACTCTCAAATTCGACCCAACCTTTGGGTATTTGCCATCGCTGCTGGAGGCGCTCCACATCTCGCCGTCCTCGCAGATGCTGGTGTTCTCGAAGACTTCCTTTCAAAGGGAGCGCATTTCGCCCGAGCATCCGCGGGCTCTCTATTTTAACGACGACGTGTATATCGGTTATGTCGCGGGATCACCGCTGCTCGAAATCTCGGAGGCCGACCCGAAGCTCGGTGGGGTGTTTTACACCCTGGACCAGAAGGCTGGCCCGAAGCCGAAATTGACCCGAACCGATCAATGCCTGGAGTGCCACGCCTCCGCCAAGAGCATGGGCGTCCCTGGGCACCTCATCCGGTCGTTCGCCACGGATGAAACAGGAGTGGTCGATCTGAAGAGCGGCACGTCTCTCGTCAATCACCGGACGCCGCTTGCGGAACGCTGGGGCGGTTGGTACGTCAGCGGCACGCACGGAAACCAGATTCATCGCGGAAATATTTTCGGCCAGGCGGCCTTGGAACAGCAGGAACGGGAGCCCAACTTCCTGGGTAATCTGACCAACCTCAGCCGCTTCTTCCGGGTCGAAACCTACCTCAGTCCGCACAGCGACCTGGTCGCGCTCCTCGTCCTCGAGCATCAGTCGCACCTGCACAACTTCATCACTCGACTGAACTACGAAACAACCCTCGCCCTGAGCCAATACGGCCACATCAATTATTTGAAAGGCATGGCCGAGGCTTTTCTCAAGTATCTCCTTTTCTCGGAGGAAGCCCCCTTGACCAGCCCGATTCGGGGCGCGTCCGATTATGCCGCCACGTTCTCCCGCCAAGGACCGCAAGACCGCCAAGGACGATCACTCCGAGAATTCGATCTGCAGACCCGGCTATTCAAATTCCCGTGCAGTTACTTGATCTACTCGGACGCGTTCGATCATCTGCCCGGCGCCATGAAAGCCCATTTGTATCGACGCTTGTGGGAAATCTTGAGCGGCCAAGACACGAGCCCGGCCTTCACTGGCATTTCCGGCGAAGCCAAGCGAGCGATTCTCTCCATCCTGATCGACACCAAACCGGATCTGCCGGATTATTGGCGAGCCAAAAGCTGAACCGTCACATTCCGGCGTCATCCGAGCCGTCGGTCCAACTACGGCTCTGAACGCGAATGTTGGACGGTGTCACGGTCAACCGGACCCCATGGGTGTCATGAAATAGAACTTCATGAGCCCAGCGGCGCGGAGTCGCCTTGGCCTCCGGACCGAATCCCAAGCGGAGGAGTGTTTGCGGAACACCCGGGCGGTTCACCAAATCCCGCAATCGCGTCCGTATTTCCGGCACTTCCACCGCCTGATTCAGGAACGACGCCCAGACATCCTCGACCCGGGCGCGCAACAGAACTCTCTCCAGAGCTTGCCCGGCGGCCAGCCAGGCCCGCGGAGTGTCTTCTTCGGTCGCGAGCACCGCCAAAACGGGAGAATAGACCGCAATGTCACGGTCTTTAACCGCCTGACCTTTGCCCATGTCAAACGTTCGAATGACCAGTGGTCCCGCGTAGGACTGAAAATCGTTCAAGCCTTCGGCGTAGCCGGGAATGCCGTCCCGGCCGGGGCGATGGTTGGGATGAAGCCAGGCCGCCAATTCCTGGCGAAAGGCGCGGTCGGACCATTGAATGCGATCGGCCTCCGCCACCAAGTCGGCCACGCCGTAACGTGTCTCCTCGCCCTCGACGAGGTGCAGCCAGGCTCCCTCTTTTTCCGCCGCCGCTTCCAGAACCTCAAGGAGCGCATCCGGCACCGGTTCCTCCCGAAACTGCTGCCGATTCGTCCGCCGTTTCACAATGGCCTGGAAGAGCAGATTGTCTTCAACCTGGTCTTCTGCCTGGACACCGAGCCGAGCTCGGGCCAATAGGTCCGGATGGCTGGGGTCCGGGAGCAAGTCCACTTCTCCGACGTAGCCGAAATGCTGCATGGCCACTCGCAAGTTACAGAGCGCGGCGCCACAGCTCATGGTCAGTTCACGCTGCTCCGGATCCGCCACCGGCAGCGTCCGCTGGCGGTCCGCGTAAAGCTCAATTTCGTTGGCCGACAAGCGAAAGATCCACGGTTGGGTGTTGTGAGTGGACGGGGCCAGAATGGCGTAATTCACTAGGAACTGAAGCTTCTCGGCGGAACTCGCCATCACTGGAAATCCCTCCTCCAACACATCCCACGCCTGCAAGTTGTGATCCGATTTCATGTTCACCTCCGAATAACAAATCGAGCACCGCGAAACCGGGCCGACCCAACGAAGCTCAAGCGTCCCGCTTCGCGAAAAACGAGCTGGTTCAGCCGAAACGTCGCCTCGAGCTGGGCTGGGGCCCGCCGGTTCATAGGTTCTCGAAACGCTCGACCGCACGCGGGATCACGCCCGGGATAAAGCGCTACTCCGCGGACAGAACTGCGAGTTCGCTGTACTTACATCGCCAACCGCCCCGTCCGCTCCACGTGCTTTGCCAAAGATTGACCCTTTTTTGTCGGAAGTTTTGACCAGTATGTAGTCCCGGCTTCAGCCGGTCGCCACGTGAAAACCGGCTGAAGCCGGGACTACATGCGGGGAACGGACAGTGTCCTGAGTCAAAATGAGAATGACTGATCGCGGCCGGATCGTCATTGTCAACCCCAGCCGCCACCGTTACGTTCAAACGCCTGGATGAACCCAAGCCAACAACGAACCGCGCTGACCCAGGCCGATTGCGAGATTGCCTTCGACTCACTGACCCGCCAGCTCTACGCCACCGACGCCTCCGTCTATCGGATCGAACCGCTGGGGGTCGCGTTTCCCCGCCATGCTCGCCAGGCCAGCTCCGTCATCCGGACCGCCGCCGCCGCCGGTATCTCGCTCATCCCTCGCGGCGCCGGCACCGGACTGGTCGGCGGAGCCATCGGCGACGGTTTGATTGTCGATTTTTCCCGGCACAATCGGCAGATCACTCAACTGGATCGCGACGCCCGCACCGTCCGAGTCGGCAGCGGCGTGGTTCTCGATCAGCTCAACGCCTTTCTCAAGCCGCACGGCTTTTGTTTCGGTCCGGACGTGGCCACAAGCTCCCGGGCCACCCTCGGTGGCATGATCGCCAACAATTCGTCCGGGTCCCACGTGCCCGTCTATGGCACGACCGCCGATCACCTGGCGGCCCTGGAAATCGTCCTCGCCGATGGGCGCATCGAGACGATCGGCCCTCGTCACCCCGCCCTGAGCGCGCAACGCGAGCTGATCGGCCGCCTGGTTCGGGAACACGCGGACGCGATCGCCGACCGGCTGCCGCCGGGCTTGTTGAAACGTTGGCCGGGCTACGGTCTCGATCGCTACCTCGGCGATCCGGACAATCTCAATCACATCGTTTCGGCCAGCGAAGGCACCTTGGCCGCCATCGTGTCCGCCACGCTCGGGATTGTGCCCCTGCCCCGCCACAAAGGAGTTGCATTGATTTTCTTTGCCTCGGTCGCCGAGGCGATGCAGGCCACCGTGGCCTTGCTCGATCTCCGGCCGGCCGCGATTGAGCATATTGACCGCGTCTTGTTCGACCAAACCCGGGGGCAATTGCCCTTCAAAGCGGCGCGCGATTTGTTGGATCTGGATGCTCAACCGTGCCAATCGATTCTGATCGTCGAGTTCTTCGATGATGTGGCTGATCGGCTCGCCGCCTTGGCGACGCGGAAGCTGGGCCTGCGCACGATGATTCTCCAGAGTCCCGCCGAGATCACGTTGGTGTGGAATCTGCGCAAAGCCGGACTCTCGATCCTGACCGGATGCGCCGGCGACGCCAAGCCGACCACCTGCGTCGAGGACACCGCCGTCCGACCCGAACAACTCCCCGCTTACGTGGATGGACTCGAGTCGATCCTCCGGCCGCTCGGCCTCTCGGCCTGCTATTACGGACACGCCGCCACCGGATTGCTGCACGTGCGGCCGGTGCTCGATCTCCACCAAGCATCGGATCTGAAGAAATTCCGGCAAGTCAGCGATCAGGTCTCGGCCCTGGTGCGACAGTTCAAAGGTTCGCTGGCCGCGGAACACGGAGTTGGCATCGGCCGAACCGAATACATGGCCGACCATCTGGGCGATGAATTGCTCGACGTCATGCGGCAAATCAAGGCTTCGTTTGATCCGAACAACTCCTTCAATCCCGGAAAAATCATCAGCGATGGACGCTACCGGATCGACACGCACCTGCGCCTGAACCCGGGCCACGATCTGACCTTGCCGTTTGCCCCGACGCTCGCCTTCGCCGCCAAAGACGGGTCATTTGTTGGCAATTTGGAGCAATGCAACGGCTGCGGCGGTTGCCGCAAGGATACGCCGACGATGTGCCCGACGTTTGTGGCCACGGGCGAAGAAATCATGTCCACGCGCGGCCGCGCCAATACCATTCGCGCCGCCTTGGAACTCCGCTTCGAAGGCCAGACCGACCCGCTGCGCGGCGCGGAATTGGAGATGGCCCTGAGCCATTGTCTCTCCTGCAAAGCCTGCACTACCGAATGCCCGTCCAACGTCAATATGGCCCTGCTCAAGGCGGAGTTGCTTCACGCGCGTCATCGACGCGACGGATTGCCGCTCCGCGAGCGGCTGCTGAGCTCGGTCGATCGGCTCGGGAGACTCGGTTGCCTGGTCCCCAGACTGGCCAACGCCGCGCTGGAAAGCCCGTGGCTGCGCCGCGCTCTCGCCCGCATTCTCGGCATCGCCGCCCATCGCCCGCTCCCGCGATTTGCCGCCCAACGCTTCGACGCCTGGTTCGCGCGTCGTTCCGCGCCGCCCCCGGCCCGTCGCGGCGCCGTCATTCTTTGGGACGACACTTTTGTGCGTTACCACGAACCGCACATCGGCCGGGCGGCCGTCGCGGTCCTGGAAGCGGCCGGCTTCGCCGTCACCTTGCTGCAGCGCCGACACTGCTGCGGGCGACCGGCGTTCAGCCAAGGCCGCCTCGACGAAGCCGCGCGCCTGGGGCGGGCCAATTTGAGCCTGCTCCACGGCGCGGCCGAGGCCACCACCTCCCGCGCCGAATTCGCGAAGCCAGACCAGACACCCGTTCTTTTCCTGGAACCTTCGTGCTATTCAATGTTTGCTGAGGATTATCGCGAACTCAAATTGCCCGGCGCCGAGAACGCGGCCCGGCGAAGTTTTCTTTTTGAGGAATTCGTGGAGAACCTGCTGCAACGCGAACCGCGAGCGATCGCCTTCCGCAACGAAACAGTCCACGTCGCCATTCACGCCCATTGCCACGCCAAATCACTTCTCAATCCGGCCCTGATGACGCGGCTCGCGTCACGATTGCCAGGACGAAGCGTCACGCTGCTGGAGACCGGTTGTTGCGGCATGGCCGGCGCATTCGGCGCTTTGGAAACGAAGTACGCTCTGTCCGTGAAAGTGGCCGAACCCCTCGTGCAACAGATCCAACAACAGCCGCCGGGAACCGTCATCGTGGCCTCTGGCACGAGTTGCCGTCATCAAATTGAGCATCTCACCGACGCTCGACCTCGGCACATGGCCGAGGTGCTGGCCGAGGCCTTGCAGGTCTAACTCCAACGCTTCACCCTCAAGCTTTCACTCCGCCCAGCGCAACATTCTGGGGCGCTGCGGCCACCCGGCCCCGCCCTGCCAAGCCCGCAACACCGATAAATGCCCTTCGCGGGAACAGCTCATTCCAATTTGCGATCGAGATGAGACTAACTGCTCCCTCACCCCGTCCCTCTCCCATCGGATGGGAGAGGGT
>CAYHFE010000453.1:0-6782 GCA_964355375.1 uncultured Verrucomicrobiota bacterium | reverse complement strand
TCACCTGACCAGAAGTTTTGACAGTCCAAGTGCCCCCGGGTAGAAGGAGGACGATTTCTCAGCAGAGGGCCAACCCGGTCGCCGTGACCCGAGTCGTTTGGGAATCTGCGCAAGCGAAAATTGACTATGGATCATTACCTCGAACGAATCGTCGATCTCACGGAGCCCTCCGCGAATCGCCTCTACAATATGACGGTGGACGAAGCGCGCGCGCGCTTGCTGCAGGGACCACCGGAAGCGGTGCGCGAGATCGAAGGCTCGTTTGCCCTCGTCGCCACGGCCGGCAAGACCGTGCGTCTCGCACGATCCCTGGACCGCCCCATGCGCTACTTCCTGGCCAAACGGAAGGAAGGGCCAGCCTTGATCGTCGCCCATCGCATCGACGTCATCCACGCGTGGCTGGTTCGCGAAGGTTTCGCCGATCAGTTCCATCCGAACTATACCCGCATGGTGCCGGCGCATTACGTCGTCGAACTCCAACTCATCGGGTGCCCCGACCCAGATCCGGTTTACACCCGTTTTTTCAATCCCCGACGCAATGCCTGGTCCACCGATCTCGATCAAATCGGAGGAGCCTATATCGGAGCCTTGGCCGACGAGATTCAGAAATGGCTGCGCCGCCTCCCGGAAGAGGAACCGATCGGCGTTTGCTTTTCGGGAGGAGTGGACAGCGGCTCCGTTTTCCTCACGACTTATCATCTGATGCGAACGATGGGCTTGAACTTGAGCCGCCTCAAGGCCTTCACCCTCACCTTTGGCGATGGGCCGGACCTCGACCAAGCCCGACGCTTTCTGGATTCGCTGGGACTTGGCCTGTTTCTGGAGACGATTGAAGCCGATCTTTCCAGCCTCGACGTCCGGGATGTGATCCGGGTGGTCGAAGACTACAAAGTTCTCGACGTGGAATGCGCGGCCATGGGCATGGCGTTGTGTCGGGGAATCCGGCAGCGGTATCCGGATTGGCGTTACCTGATCGACGGCGATGGCGGGGACGAGAACTTGAAGGACTATCCCATTGAGGAGAATCCAGAGTTGACCATTCGCAGTGTGGTGAACAACCGCATGCTCTACCATGAAGGTTGGGGAGTCGGCACGATCAAGCATTCGCTGACTTACTCGGGTGGATTGAGCCGATCCTACACGCGGACCTACGCGCCGGCGCATCATTTTGGATTTGAAGGATTCAGTCCCCTGACCCGGCCCAATGTGGTCGAGGTCGCCGAAGGCATCCCCTTCATCTCGCTCACCGATTACGACGTCCCCAAGCTTTACTCATTGAAGGGCGCGATTGTCTCCAAAGGCGTCCACTCCGTCACCGGCCTGGAAATGCCCGTCTTCGAGAAACGACGCTTTCAGCACGGGGCCGTTCGAGTTGACACATTGCGAACGCGCATCGCCGCCCAAGAAGGCGACCTCCGCCGGACCTTTCTGGCTGAATACACCGTTTAGGGGTCAGTCCTCACTAATGACACAACATACACAATTGCGTGGTGCTCATGACGAAATAGCCCAGATCCGGAGATATGCCGCGCAGTCTACGCATCGAGTTTGAAGGAGCGGTTTACCACCTGCTAAACCGCGGAGATCGGCGTGAAGCCATCTTCAAAGACGATCAGGATCGGGAATCGTTTCTGGATACATTGGGTGAAGCCGCCGCAAAAACGGGATGGCAAGTGCATGCATACTGCCTGATGAACAATCATTTCCACGTGGTCGTGGAAACCCCGCAAGCCAACCTCGTCGCCGGCATGAAGTGGTTTCTTGGAACCTATACCATTCGCTTCAATCGACGGCACAAACTCTCCGGGCATCTTTTCGCCGGCCGCTACAAATCGCTAATTGTTGATGCCAGCCACCGCAGCTATTTCCGGACAGTCTGCGAGTATGTGCATTTGAACCCAGCCCGAGCCGCCCTTCTAAAACCCGAAGAACCTCTCCAATCCTTTCGCTGGTCCAGCTTTCGGCATTACTTGGCCCGGCCAGAACTCCGTCCGAAATGGCTCCGAGTCGATCGATTGCTGGGAGAGATGCGGATCGCAGATGACACCGCGGCCGGCCGACAAGAGCTTGAGGCGATCGCTGAGCGACGGCGCACGGCAGACTCTGAAACCGATTGGAATCTGATTCGCCGCGGGTGGTGTCTCGGCAACGACTCTTTTCGGGCGGAAGTGTTAGCCCAAGTTCACCGCCGAAGCCGGGAAACCCACTATGCTCCCCCAAAAAGGGAATCCACTGAGGCCACAGGCGAACGACTGGTTCGGGAGGAACTGAACGCTCGCGGTTGGTCCGAGCTGACGCTGGGCCAAGTCCGAAAAGGCGACCCCGGGAAGATCGACATTGCCCGTCGCCTCCGCACCGAAACGGCTGTCACTCTCAAATGGATCGCAAACCGTCTGAACATGGGGAAATGGACCCACGTCGCCAATTGCCTCTACGCTGCCAAGAAACCAAATCAGCGTCTCCGGCGAATTCAGACGGACCCCCGCCAACCCACTGAGACAGCCCACCTCGTATCTGTCGAGCAATCTAAGTCCAGCGAACAAGTGTCAATAGTGAGGACTGAGCCCGAAGATTTGCCGGTGCATTGTCTTTAGGGATGGCCTTGGATTATCCAGAAACGGCGGCGACTCGCGGTCGCTGGATCGCTCAACGCAGACCGTCCAGGAACCGCGTCGATCCATGGAAACCGCACGCCTTCCTGGCGGAAGAGGAACGAACGGAATCGGGCAAAATCGACTGTATCGCGACAATCTTCCTCACCAACCGAGAATGCCCCTGGCGGTGCCTGATGTGCGATCTGTGGAAGAACACCCTGCCCCAGACCGCTCCTCACGGAGCCATTCCCGCGCAAATCCGTTTTGCGCTCGATCGTATTCGGTCCGAATTGTCTCCGGCGATCAACCAGGTCAAGCTCTATAATAGCGGGAGTTTCTTCGATCCCCGAGCCATTCCTCCATCGGATTTCGACGCCATCGCCCAGACCATTTGGGCCTTCAAACGGGTCATCGTCGAATGCCACCCCGCGTTGGTCGATCGAAGGGCGGTTCAGTTTCAGGAGTTGCTGCACCGGACGGCCGCGAAGTTCACGTCGAACCCGACCGAATCTCCGCGGTTGGAGGTGGCCATGGGCTTGGAGACCGTTCATCCACGAGTTCTTCAGGCCCTGAACAAACAAATGACCCTGGGTGATTTTTCGAACGCGGCCGGGTTTCTGAAAATGAACGACCTCGCGCTTCGCGTCTTCATCCTCATCAGACCGCCTTTCCTGGCGGAAGACGAGAGCCTGGAGTGGACCCAACGCTCGATCGATTTCGCCTTCGAATGCGGGGCAACCGTCGCCTCTCTCATCCCGACGCGACCCGGAAACGGAGCTCTGGACGCCCTGGCGGAACGGGGAGAGTTCACCCCACCGAAACTCGCCGCCATCGAATCCGCGTTAGCCTACGGAATCGGCCTCAAGCGAGGACGAGTCTTCGCCGATTTGTGGGACCTGACACGGTTTTCCGAATGCCCGGACTGTCTCTCGGCTCGAACGGACCGTCTGCGGTCCATGAATCTCCGCCAAGTCATTTTCCCCGCGATTCGATGCCACAGTTGCCGAAATGGTTATGCCTCCTGAATTTGACCTTGCCATTGTCGGCTCCGGTTTTGCCGGTTCTTTGATGTCCATGATCGCTCGAAGACTAGGACGATCGGTCCTTCTCCTCGAACGCGGCCAGCATCCCCGTTTTGTCATTGGAGAATCCTCCACGCCGCTGGCGAATCTGCTGCTTGACGAGCTGGCCCACCGCTACCAGCTTCCGCGAATCTTTCCTCTCACCAAATGGGGAACGTGGCAACAAGCCCACCCGGAAATCGGATGCGGACTGAAACGTGGATTCACGTTCTTTCATCATTCGCTGGACCATTTCTTTGAGCCCGATCCGGGCCACAATCGGCAACTCCTGGTCGGAGCGAGCCCGGAGGATCGAATCGCCGACACTCACTGGTATCGCCCAGATTTCGACCGCTTTCTCGTCGATGAAGCCGTGAATCTCGGGGTCGAATATCTGGATCGAACGGCTCTGACCCACCTGCAAACCGGACCGCACGACGTGATGTTGGAAGGCGAGCGCTTGGGAAAACGTCTCAAATGGCGAGCCCGACTTGTCATCGACGCGTCCGGGCCTCGAGGGTTCACCCATCGAATGCTGGGATTGGCCGAGGCACCGCTGCCCCATCTGCCGGCCACGCAAGGTCTGTTCACCCACTTTCGAGGCGTGCGGCGACTCGATGAAATGGGCTTGGTTGGTGAAGGTGAATCACCGCCCTACCCCATCGACGATGCGGCGGTGCATCATGTCTTTGACGGAGGCTGGATCTGGGTGCTTCGTTTCAACAACGGCCTTACCAGCGCCGGGGTCGCGGCGAAGGAATCGCTCGCGAATGAGCTGCGCTTGGCCGAGGGAGAACCCGCCTGGCATCGGCTGCTGGAGCGGCTGCCAACCGTGCGCGAGCAATTCCGCGACTCCCGGATTGAGCGTCCTTTCATCCACGCGCCCCGGCTGGGATTTCGCAGTGCCATCCTCACCGGGCCACGCTGGGTCCAGTTGCCTTACGCCGCCGGCTTCATCGATCCGTTGCTCTCGACGGGTTTCACTCTCTCCCTTCTGGGCATTGACCGATTGGCCCAGGCGATCGAGCGCGACTGGGAAAGCGACGCTCTGGCGGGAAGCCTCGAACGCTATGCTCTCGAGACCGATCAAGACCTGCTCGCGGCCGAACGTCTGGTGGCGGCATTGTACTCGAGCCTGGGCGACTTCTCCGTGTTCGCCAAACTCTCCCTGCTTTATTTTGCCGCGGTCAGCTACGCCGAGACGGCCCGACGAATGGGCCGCCCGGAATTAGCCCCATCCTTCCTCCTCGCGAAAGATCCGCGGTTCGGTCCCCGGTCGCGCGCGCTCTGTGAACGAGTGCTCACGGCAATGGACTCGCGCGGTTTGACTCTGACGGAAAAGGCCGAGTTCTTTCGCGCCATCGACGAGGCGATTCAACCGATTGATGTCGCGGGGCTCTGCGATCCGAGCCGCCACCATTGGTTTCCCGCCCAGGCGGAAGACCTGATCGCGGCGGCGCCGAAACTGGATGCCACGGCCGCGGAGATGCGAACCTTCCTGATCCGGTGCGGCTTTCTCGCCCCCAACGGCGGATCGCCTACCGACTCGGCGCCTTCTTCATTTCCGTCACGTGCTTGAGGATGGCGCTGCGCATGGCCTGGCCGGCCTTCGCCGAAACGGTGTGAGTGCTCGGCGGATCGTTGAAGATTTCCTTGAGCCCCTTCAACACGTTGTAAGCCGCGTAAACACTCGAGGGCGGGCAAGTCGTATCGATGAACCCCACGGTCAAGATCCCGGGCACCTGGGTGCGGGCCGCGAAATTCATCGCGTCGTAGTAGCGGGCGGCCTCGAGGATTTTCGGATCCGGCTTCCCCCCCGGACCATTGGGAACCAGCCTCGGCCACCCATTGACCCGGCCCGCCGCCACACCCGTGTGGTCGCACATCGCGGGGACGCCCGCCGCGAAAAAGGTCACCCGCGCATCCAGCCCCGCCGCGACGATCGACTGGGCGCCGCCCTGACTGCTCCCGTGGACCACGACAACCTTTCCATCCCATTCCGGCTGCGAAGTCAGGAAATCCAACGCTCTCACCAAACGTAAGAACATTCCCCGAAAATAAACGGTCTCGCGCGACTCGCGTCCCTCGAATCGATAGTCTTTGAGCGTCCCGTTGGCCAAGTCGGTGTAGAATGAGTCCGGCTGCCCGTTGGGAATGCCGTGCGCGTTGATATCGAGCGCCAGGAAGCCCTGCTTCGCCCAGTTGGCCGCGCCGCCGAGACTCGAGCTCCGCACGCCCGCTCCATGCACGGTGAGGATGATCGGCAGACTCTTGGGCTTGGCCCCGGATGGTTTCGCGAGATACCCGGAAACCGGCGCCCCGAGGCACTTCGCCTGCAGATCGTAACATTCGACCTCCGGTTGAGGCGATTTCACAAGCGTGAGCCGTGGATCGATCGAGACATCCGCGAGCCGTTGCTTCTGCATCGACCAAAACGCGTCAAAATCGTCCGGCACCGGCAAACTCGGCTGGATCTGCAGCGGATCAATGCCAGCTCCTCCCACTGCCACCAGAACCTTCTGGGCCGGTGCGCGGAACGTCACCCGGCATTGGAGAAAGCCCGGTTCGCCGAGCTCGCCCGAAATCGCGCCAGCGCCGTTCGTCAGCGTCAGCGCGCCGCTCCGAGTCGGCGGCACGCCGTCCTTCGAGATCGTCCATTGCACTTCCGCGCCGGTCACGGGTTGATGGTCGAGCAGAAGCTGGACGTTGAATCGGACCCGTTCGGCCTGTTTATAGAGGGCATCGGGCCGCTCCGCTCGGACGGTGAGCAGATAATTTGTGGATACCGTTGCGGTTTGCGCCAGCATGGCGGGGGCGGTGACGCTGGCCAAGCCGGCGACGAGAAAGCCGGCGAACGATCGACGGGAGAAGCTGGAGTTCATATCGGAGTCTCGGCCGACACCGAAGAGCGGTGCAAGCGAAAAGAGGGATCGCGCTTCCCCTGAACCGGGGCGGGGTGAGACTTCGTCGAACCCTGACTTTCCTGCCGGCCGAGATTCCAGGGCGCGACGGAGTCTCGCCCCACCAGGGGAACGAGTTCATGCCCCCAGGGCATGCGCCAAGTGAAAGGAGGCTACCCATGAACCGTTTGTCAACCGGGCGCATCGATGTTCGAGAGGAGGGCCGG
>CAYHFE010000452.1:0-6790 GCA_964355375.1 uncultured Verrucomicrobiota bacterium | reverse complement strand
TTGTCACAATCGTGCTCATCGGCCAGCCCGAGGTCCGGCAGCACGTGGCGGCCGATCGCGCCATCAATCAGCGCATCGGATTGCGCTTTCATCTGCGTCCGCTGCGACGCGAGGAAGCGGCTGCCTACATCAATCATCGACTCCAGGTGGCGGGGCATCGGGACGGAAACCTGTTCGCGGCCTCCGCCGTGGCCGCCTTGTTCGAGGCGACCCAGGGGGTGCCGCGGGAATTGAACCGTCTCGCCAAGCTCGCCCTCGAACACGCCTGGCTCTCCGAGGCGTCCGCCGTGGAGGCCGAGGCGGTGGACACAGTCGTGGCAGACCTCGAAAAGCACCAAGCCTTGCCGGTCGCATGAGCAAGCCCGACGAACTGAGTCTCAGCGCGGTCAATCGCAAGCGGGAAGCGCTGGCCGCCGCCGGGGCCCATGCGCCCGCGATTCCCGGATCGGACCGGCCTCACATTCCCGGAACTTCCGGCGCCGCGGGACCCGGGCCGGCCACTCCCGTGAAAGGCCTCTCGCTCCCGTTCGATCCCCTCCGGCTCCTCGTGGCGGTCGGTCGGCGGTGGCGCGTGGTGGCGATCGGCGCGACCCTCGCCGGGGTCGTCATCGGGTTGGTCGGGATGGTGAAGTTCGTGACGAACTTCACGGCGATGGTGCAGCTGATCCGGCGCGAATTGCCCAACAGTTTTCGGGCGACTGAACAGGGCGATGCCTTCCGGCCGCGCCAGTTCTCGGTGGCCACCATCATCGCCATGATGCGGGCGCCCAGCCTCCTGGACAAGGTCGCGAGCACATCGAAACCCGCCGTGAGCCCGATGGAACTTAACGGCGGCCTCGTGATCGTTCCCGAAAAGAACACGGATCTGATCACCATCATCCTCAAGAGCCGACGGGGCGCGCAGGCGGCCGCGGATCTCGCCAACCAGTATGCGACGGCGGTCGTCGAGCTGACCAAAAAACTTCAGACGGAGGAGGCCGACGAGCTCAGCCGCTTCCTGCGCGAGCGGCTCGGAAGAATTGAATCGGAACTGGCCGAAGCCAATGCCGAGCTGATGCGTTTCAGCCGCGAGTCCGCGTTCTTCAGCGGCGAAAAAGAGGTCGAATCGTACCTCCGCGACTACAGCGCGGCCGAGCTCGCCGTGCAATCCGCGCGCCTGGAGGCGGAAACAATCACGGCGCGGATCACGGCGCTGGAACGGGAGCTGGCGCGGCAGGATCCGGTGAAACTGAAACTGGCCGCCGCCCGCGAACAGCTCCAAACGCTTCTGGCGAGCTACACCGAAGCCGATCCGCAGATTCTGGAGCAACGCGCCAAGCTCGAGGTCCTGACGCGGCAGGCGGCGACTGCGACGAATCCGCCGACCGAATTCCAGGCCGGGGGCAGCACGGTGGCCAACAGCCTCTATCTCGATCTCGTCAATTTCCGCGCCCAGCGCGAGGTCTTCGGCGACAAGATCCGGCAGCTCGAACAGCACCGGACCAATGTGTGGACCAAGCTCCAGGGCATGCCGGAAAAGAACATGCGTTACGCGCGTTTCAAAGCCCGCCAGACCTCGCTCGAAGTGACGCGCGATCTGCTGTCCGGGCGCCAGCGGGAAGCCGAGTTGTTCGCTGAGAATTCTCCCGGCTACTATCGAGTCTTCGTTCCGACCACGACGGACCAGGTCGAGACAAGCAGCCGCATGCGCAAGATCGTGATCTTTGCGCTGATCGGAGTGATTCTCGGGAGCGCCCTGGGAGTGCTGGTCGTTTGTTTCGCGGAGCTTCTGGATGACCGGCTCCTGACTTCGGGCGATGTTCGCAGGGTCACCCGGCTGCCCGTGCTGGCGCATCTTGGAGACAAGGCCGCCCTGTCCGAGGAGGAACTGGACACCTGGCGTTTTCGAACCTGGTCGCGGCTCCAGCAATTGTGGGGCGACGGCTCGGAAGGCGCCCTCGCGGTCGGCGTGATTTCGGCGCGGGCGGGTGAAGGACGTTCCACATGGGTTCATCTCCTCCAGCAGGCCGCCACCGAACGCGGCTGGCGAACGCTCTGCGTTACGAACCGGGCCGATCCGAAGTCGAACGAGGAGGTCATCCCGATTCAAGCCGCTCTTAGCCAGCCGCGACGGGTCATCGAGAAACTGGAACAGGGCAGGCAGGTGGTCCTGCTGGAGCCCGCGGACTGGGGATGGAATCTGGACCAACGCGGGCAATGGCAGCACGCGGTGACGGAATGGAGGACGATGCATCGGCTGGTGATGCTGGTGGAGCTGCCGCCGGCCAGCCGCCTCGATGGCATCATGTTCGCGGAGCTCTTCCCCCGCGTGCTCTGGCTGACTGCGGCGGGGACGACTCGCCAGGGCGAGGTGAGCTCCGCGATGGCGAACCTTCGCCTGGCCCCGGTGAATATGCAGGGCGCGCTGATCAACCGGCTGGATCCGCTTTTCGCACGGCTTTCAGAGTGGGCCCACCTCGGACTGGTCGCGGCTCTGGGCTTCCTCGGCGTCGGGTCGGCGTCCGCCCAGCAGACGAACTCGCTGCCGGCCGCGACGAACGCGTTCCTCTCCGCCGTGGCCGCGGGTCCCCGGCTCGCGCCGTGGCAGCAGCGGTTGACCTTGGGACCCGGCGACGCGGTCAATCTGTCGGTCTATGGACGCAAGGATTTGAATCGCGCGGATGTCCCGGTGGGACCCGATGGAAGGATCAGCTATCTTCAGGTGCAGGATGTTCTGGCGTCGGGGTTGACCGTGGACGAGCTGCGCGAAAAGCTGAATCAGGAGCTCGCCAGATTTGACCGGCACCTTCGCGTGATCGTGACGCCGGCGGCCTACAGGAGCAAAAAATATTTTCTCCTGGGCACGATCATGGATCGCGGCGCCTACACCCTGGATCGGCCCTTGACGATCATCGAGGCGATCGCGCGCGCCCGTGGGATTGCGACGGGGCTCCTGGAGCAGAACACCGTCGAGATCGCCGATTTGCCCCGCGCCTTCCTCGTTCGCAATGGCGCGCGGATGAAGGTTGATTTTGAGAAGCTCTTTCAAGAGGGCGATCTCACGCAGAATATTTTGCTCGAACCCGGCGATTACATTTATTTCCCGTCATCGACGGCCAACGAAGTGTACATCCTCGGCGCGGTGACCAGCCCCGGAACCGTGGGAGTCACGTCCAAGTCCACCGTCGTCGGCGTGATCACGACCCGCGGGGGATTCGCCCCATCGGCCTTTACTCAGCGCGTCCTGGTCGTGCGCGGTTCGCTCAACCAGCCCCAGAAATACGTCGTCAACGTGTCCCAGATTCTCGCCGGCAAGACCCGCGATTTTCCGCTTCTTCCCAAGGATATCGTCTTCGTCGCGGAACGTCCGTGGTTGATGGCCGAGGAACTCCTGGACGGGGCCATCAAAACATTCATGCAATCGGTCACGGCCAATTGGGCGAGCCAGAACATCGGCCCGTTGATCACCGAGCCGTTCATACCGCGATTGCCATGACCGGCGTGTGGTTCAGAGGAGCGGTTGTGGTGGGCCTGGTCTGGCTCGGGCTCGGCTGCCAGGGCCCTGGCGGACGCGGGCGTCGATTCGATCCCCGTTCGGCGGCCGCAGCCACGTTGACCAACTTGGAAATCGCGGGACAGACGAATCGAATCGACCCGGCATGGCTCAAGCCGTCGCTGGAGCGGCATCGACTCGGTCCGGGAGACCAGATTGATATCGAGCTGCTGGGCAAGGGCGACGGTCCGGTGGCGACGTTTGTCGGACCGGATGGACGCATCTATTTTCAATTGCTTCCCGGATTGCAGGTCTGGGGATTGACGCTGGTGGAGACGAAAGCCCTGCTCGAGCGGGAGCTGTCCCGTTACATACGACAGCCCCAGATTTTTCTGACCCTGCGCGCGGTTCACAGCAGGCGGGTCTGGGTGATGGGCCGGATCAACACGCCGGGAATCTATCCCCTGGACACGCCGATGACCGTGCTGGAAGCGATCGCCAAGGCGGGGGGGCTCTTCACCTCGCGTTTTTCCGGGACCACGGAAGAGCTGGCGGATCTGCATCACAGCTTCCTCATGCGCCGGGGCCAGATCCTGCCGATCAATTTCGACCGCCTCATCCGGGGCGGCGACACCGCGCAAAACATTTATCTCGAGCCGGATGATTTCGTTTATCTGCCTTCGTCGCTCGCGTCGGAGGTCTTTGTATTGGGAGCGGTCGTTCAACCCCGGGCGGTTGGGTTCAAGGACCAGGTGACCGTCGTGTCGGCCATCGCGAACGCCCGCGGCCCGAGCGCCGACGCCTGGCTCAAGCATGTCGCGATCGTCCGGGGCTCGCTCACCGAACCGAAGATCGGCGTGGTGGATTACGAAGCAATCGTCCGAGGAAAGGCGCCCGATGTGCGGTTGGAGCCGCGCGACATCGTTTATGTGCCGCTGAGCCCCTACCGCTCGCTGCAGAACTACGCGCGGCTCATCGTCGGCACATTCGTCAAAGCCGTGGCCGCGAATGAAGGCGGCCGGGCGGTGGACTCGGCCATCCGCCTGCCGTCCGTCACCATTCCGATCGGGCAGTGATGCCGGGCGCCCTCCGCGTGAAAGGGCCGCCCTTGGAAAAGATTCTCAACGTTGTCCGAAACGGCCAGGGCAATGACCCCAAAAAAACAGATCCAGAAAAAAAGAAGCGCCGCGAAATTCCCAATTCGCCCCGCCTGAATCTGCGATTTCCTTCTCAAAAGGCTGCCGTAGGAGAAGACGAGGAGAGCCCCCAGTTCGAGGGCAAGCAACGGAAAGAACCCGAGGCGCACCAGATCACGCAGCCAGACCGGCCAGCCGCCCCGGTTCTGCCAAAACCGGGGATCTTCCCGGGGAAAGACAAGAAGGACCAGGAAGACGAGCAGCGCGAAATTGCACATTCCAAGCAGCAAGAAAGGCTCCCCGGCACCGGGAAGTCGCTGCTCACGATGGTCTCTCATTAAAACGGGATGGCCCGGACTTGAGCCGAGGGTCGGTTTCAAGGCGCACTTGATTTTCGCCAGCGAAATAAAGTGCTCGAATGAACTCCGACTTGCGCCGCGACTTCCGCCAGACTCAGCTTTTTCTCGTCAAGCAGACGTTGCGCCAACTCGAGGCGCTGCCTTCGGCTGAGGGGCCGCGTCGGCGCGGACGGTTCGGAAGGGGCCGGCGCCGGCGTTGGCAAGGCGGCGGTTGGCCGCGTCGCCGGTTCGGCCACTGTCTCGATTGGATTCCACCATCCGGCGCGGAGGATGGGACCGTCGTATAGCAGGACCAGGCGGTCGATGGCGCTCTTCAATTCGCGGACATTTCCGGGCCACGGGCTGGCTTGGAATTTCTGAATCAGCTCCGGCTCGATCCGTTCAACATTCTTGCCGAATCGCTCGTTGGCCAAAGAAAGGAACAGGCGCGCCAACTCGGGAATGTCCTCGGGCCGGGTGCGCAAGGGAGGAACATCCAGAACCACCTCACTGAGCCGGTAGTAAAGATCGGCTCGGAAGCTGCCGTCGGCCATGGATTGAGTCAGGTTTCGGTTCGTGGCGGAAACCAGCCGCAGTCTCACCCGGTACTCCTTCTCTCCACCCACCCGGCGCGCCACGCGCGTTTCGAGAAATCGCAGCAATTTCGGCTGGAGGGCCAGCTCCAATTCACCGACTTCGTCCAGAAACAGAACCCCGCCGTCCGCTTGTTCGACCAACCCGGGCCGGTTCTTGTTCGCCCCGGTGAAGGCGCCTTTCTCGACTCCGAATAGCTCGGCCTCGAGCAGATCCTTCGGAACGGCGGCGCAATTAAACGCCACAAAGGGGCCGGATCTGCCCGCGCGATGCAGCGCCGCCGCCACCTTTTCCTTGCCCACTCCGGATTCCCCCTTGATCAAGACGCTCGCATCCGTCGGGCCCAATCGGTCAATTGTCTGGCGCAATCCCTTGATTGCGGGCGACCGGCCAATGAGCACTTCCTTCTCGTCGAGCCGGCTCCCGCCGTAAAGCTTCAGCCACGTTTCCTGGGACTGGGCGGCATGCGCGAGTGCCTCGTGCCAACGCCGATCATCATCCGCCAGATCGAGGACGTCGAAAGCCCCGTCCCGCGCCGCCGCCATGACCTCCGCGGTGGATAGGTTCGACCCGGCGACCACGAAGAAGCGGTTGGCCATCGCGAGACGGACGCGCAACTTTGGCCACGCCTCGGAATGAGTCACGGCCTCGGGAAACAGGTAAATCAACCCGGCCGATTCGTGGGTTAATTCTTCGATCAGCGGCTCGTGAAACATCTGGACGCGTCCGGGCCAAGAGGCCAGACGGGCTGCCAGAGCCTTCGCTCCCTCGCTTTGAATGACCGCCACGATCATGCGCCGGGACTCTAGGCCGCCCCTGGCTTCATGGCAACCGCAATGCATTTGATCGAGATGAAGAGCAAAACAGCCGCCCAAACGAGCGGTTCTCCACTCGGAAGCCTTTGGATTCGAGTTCGCCAAAAGTTGGCAGACCGGCTGCTATTCCGCCCCGACAGTGAAACGAACCAATCGCTACTAACTGAATCACGAACCTGAAAATGAACACAATGAAATCCTCGCCCGATAAAACAGAATCGCTCCCGAAACACAATTCCCGGGCCGATCGATCTGTGAACCAAGTTGCCACCTCCTCTGGAAAATCGTTCGCAACAAATACATTTCAAGTTTTCGCGCTGATGGTGGCGTTGGGGTTCAGTACCGTTGCCAAAGGCGCCGCTGCAGCCCCCGCGACACCTGCGACGCCCGCCACCCCTGCCAACAACGGGAACAATGCGGCGACGCCAGCAACGC
>CAYHFE010000451.1:0-6792 GCA_964355375.1 uncultured Verrucomicrobiota bacterium | reverse complement strand
GGCCGCAGCCAAAACCCCTCGCCGCAGGACCCTTTTCAATTTTAAAACAGGCTCTAAGGTTGACCGGACCAGCAAGTCAATTTCTGAACTCTTTGAAAAACGCAAGTTGTGGATGACTTGCTTGGAGGAGTGAAATCATCAAGGAAAGGGGACCGTGATCCTATCCCCTGCGCCTGCGGACCGGATCGGGGAGTCATCGGGCGAGATCCGAACTCGTGAACGCCTCGGCGGCCGGATGAAATTCCATCACCGGGAGGCCGCATGAGGTTTTTGACCAGCCGGAAGGTGCTTCCCAACTCCGACTGAAGTGGCGCCGCCGAGGCTCCCCGTCGGCTACGGCTTAACCAGGCGAAAGTAGGCGGCGGCGTCTGTGGCGGGCAGGCTCACACTGCTCTGGCCGTTCGTATCCGGCACGTCTTGCCACGCCGGGTTGTTGAGCGTGGAGGCTTTTTGCAGTCGGACGCCGGGGCCGCCATTCCAAGAGAGCCGAATTTGGTTTCCGGAAGAATCCGGCGAACGAAAGACGAGCAGGGAGGATTGCTGGACCAGGGCCAAGACTCGCGCGGGAGTCATCGGCAGCCGGGTTGGCCTCACGCCGATGGCATCAAACAAAGCATTCGCCAAGACGGCTCCGACCGTGATGATGGCCGGTTCGCCTCCTCCCTGGGGCGAGAGAGTGTTGTTTTCAACAAGGACGGTTTCAAGTTTCGGCAGCCAGGAGAAGCGCGGAATACCGTAACTGTGGAAGTTGAGGTCATGGATGCCGCCATTCTTGAAGTGCAACTCCTCGCTCAACGCGTAGCCCAAACCCATCATCATGCTTCCCTCCATCTGCATGCGGGCGCCTTCGGGATTGATCACCTGACCGCAGTCCTGCGAGCAAAGCAGTCGCTTCACCCTGATCTCACCCGTCTTCCGATCGACTTCGATTTGAGCCATCATGGCCAGGTAAGCGCCCGCGTCCTCGCCGCACGCCACACCGAAGCCGCGGCCGCTCGGTCCCTTGGCGGACGACCAACCAAACATTTCCGCAGCTTTCTCCAGGGCCTTGCGCAAACGGGTGTTCTGGAGATTCGCGAGTCTGAAATCCACCGGATCCACGCCGGCGGCGGCAGCCATCGCGTCGAATTGAGATTCTCGGGCAAAGGTATTGGCACTGTTGCCCGGCGCGCGCCATGGCCCTGTGTCGAATGGGTGCGTACTCTTGCCGTCGCTGTAATTCCCATAGGTCCGGAGGCGGTGATTGGGGACGTCATAGAACATCGTCGCCCCGCGGCTGCCCACGCAGTAAATTTGTGAGTCCCAGAAAATGATCTTGTTATTCCTATCCAGGCCGGAACGGGTCTTGGTGATGGAAGGGCACTGCAAGCGATCGTAGAAAAACTCCTCTTCCCGCGTCCAATTGAGGCTGACGGGTTTGCCGGCCGCCCGGGCGAGTTGCGCGGCTTCGACTGCTTGCTGGTGGCTGGACTTGCCGCCAAAGCCACCACCCACGTAGGGCGTGATGACTCGCACATTGGCGGACGTGAAGCCCAAGGCGGCGGCGACATCAGTCCTCACTCCGGACGGAGTTTGCGTGGAGGCCCAGACCGTGGCTTTGAGCCCTTCAATCGACACCACGGCGGCGTGAGGTTCCATCGGCACGTGGGCCACATAGGGTGTGTAATAAGTCTGCTCCACCTTCGAAAGAGCCTGTTGTTCGCCCGTCACAACATTTCCCCTCTGGGCGAACGTCTGGCCGGTGGGGTAGCGGCTCACGAGATAGGAATAGATCGTTTCCTCATCCTGACCGTTTTGGGGCACGTCATATTGAGCCACGATGGCGGCCAACGCCCGATCCGCCATGTCGGGTTGCTCGTGCAAGACGGCGAGCAAAGTCCCGGCGCGCACGACGCGTGTGCCGACGATCTTTTCCGCGGCCGAGGTATCGGCGGACTTCAGCACGGCGCCGTGGGCCGGCGGCCTGAGAATGCGGGCGTAGAGCATGCCGGGAAGCCGGATATCCGCCGTGTACTTGGCTTGACCCGTGACCTTCTCGAGAGCGTCCAGACGGAGCGCGGGTTTGCCGGAAACAGTGAACTCAGAAAAAGCCTTTGTCCTGGGCGTCTGGGTCAGATGAACCTCGACCGACTTGCCACCGGCCAGGCTGGCGTAAGAAACTCGCACCGTGCGGTCCGCGCGGCTGACCACCGATCCATTTTGGGTGAGCAATTGATCTGTGGCCACACCCAGTTGCTGGGAAGCCAACTCGACCAGGATGGCTCGGGCTTTGGCGGCGGCGGATCGCAGGGGCGGCCCAAAATTGCGGGTTGTGAGCGATCCCCAGGTTCCGCCGTCAGAGTCCACCGGACACAATTGCGTGTCGCCCATCACGACACGCATGGACGAGAGCGGCGCGTCGAGTTCCTCGGCTGCCATCTGGGCGAGCGAAGTCATGATGCCCTGACCTAATTCGACTTTCCCGGTGTAGATCGTGATCGAACCATCCCCGCCAATCTGCAGATAGGCGCTGGGCAGCTTGTCCTGCGCTTGGGCGGATTCCGGGAGATAGATCAAAACGATGATGCCGCCGCCCAGCAGCTTCAGGGCCTGGCGCCGGTTCAATCGGAGCCGCTTTGCTTGGGCGGAATCTCGAGACAAACTCGGTTTCATTGAGCCCCTCCTTTCGTTGTTTGGGCCGCGCTCAGGACAGCCTTGAGGATGCGCGGATGAGCGCCGCACCGGCAGAGATTATCGTTCAGTTCACCGATCACCTCCGACTCGGTGGGATTCGGCCTTTTGAGCAGGAGACTATACGCATTCAGGATCATCCCGGACGTGCAGAATCCGCACTGGAGAGCGCCTTGATCGACGAAGGCTTGCTGGAGGGGATGAAGTTGGTCGCCTTTGGCCAGGCCTTCGATGGTGGTCACTTCTTTGCCTTTGAGGGCTCTCAAAGTGAGCAGGCAGGAGCGCTGCGCTTTGCCGCCCACGAGCACGGTGCAGGCGCCGCAGAGTCCCAGCCCGCAGCCGAACTTGGTGCCGGTCAGCGCCAGATCGTGGCGCAAAACCCAAAGCAAGGGTCGATCAGGCTCGGTATCCAATCGCACTGGCTTGCCGTTCAGTTGGAATTCAATGGTCTCGCTCATAGATTCAGGAAAAGAAATGACCGATACGGGCGCATGGCACTCACTGAGAAAACAACCAGCTATAGCGCTGGCGTGCGCCCTTGCTACACCGATTTTGACAATCGCTTCCCCTCGGTTGCCCGGGGCGCAGGGGTCAGTCCCACTCTTTGACACTCTCCTATCAAAGAGTGGGACTGACCCCTTTAGGCAATCCCCCTCCATCGTCAACGTCATTTCCGTCCGCGCACCCCGCCGCCACCGCCACCTCGCCCCGGCATCCGCTATGAGAGGTTGAGTGTGGAACGCCCTTTCGGCAGGTCGAAACAGACGATCACGCCTTTCGGCTCGCGCAACCAGGTGCCTGACCGGAGTTCGAGTTGGTTGGAAACTTCCTTGAGCACGGTTGGACTGCCGTTGGAGGTGAGCCTCGGGGTTGCTGGCGTCGAAGCAGCGACTCGCAGTGTGAATTGCCGTGCGGCGAAGGGCGCGTTGAAGACGATGGGGCTGCCGGCCTTCTCGATGCGCGTCAACTCCTTCGCCGCCCAGTAGCGGGAAACCTCGCTGAGCTTCATCCATTGGAGGTTGTTGAACCTGGCTTCCAGCCGACGGACGACCTCCTGAAAGATTTTGAAGCCGAGTTCGTGGCCGTTCCAGTAGATGCCCGTCCAGTGGCAGACCATAATGGCCGGCTCGCCGCGTTGGATGACTTCGACCATGCGGCCTTGGCGCAAATCCTCGGTGATGAACTTGTCCACACCGCCGGGCGGGGTGTTATCCCAGCCGCCCGTCCAGTCACCGGTGCAGCCGATGATGCTCACGACGCAGCGCGGGTCGGAGCCATCGAGGCCGCTGGCGTATTCGACGCGCGGGGCCACGCTCTCGTTGCCTTTGTCGTAAAGGTGCCGGAAGTAGTGCGGAACCTCGGCGCCAAACACGTCGCGCACGGATTGGCGCGTGGCCTGAGCGAGCTGGGGCAACGCTTGGCTGCCAAAACCACCGGGCGTCGTGATGCCTTCGCACGGCAGGCCGACGTTCTTCAAAATGCGCAGCGCGTAGGTCATGTAATCGGCGATTTCGTCCGCGCTGCGCCCGGTCGTCCAATCCCAGTTCTCCATGAACTTCAACGAGTGATCTGGATAGGGGTGGCCGGTCTTGGTGTCGATGACCCGCGTGTGCGTGCACATCTCGGGGTGAATGTCCCAATTCGGAGTCATGAGTGTGCGGACGAGTTCGAGGCTGTCGGTCAAATCGCGTTGCGTCCAACCGGGTAACATTCGATCGAGCCGTCCGACACCCGCCGGAAATGGCACGATGCTGTATTTCCCTTTCACGCCGCGCGCGGCGCACCATTCGCCGAACTTGCGCACGAACGCGTCGGGGATCTCGGTCGGCCACTCGCGCCAGTTCCGCTGGAAACTTTTGTTCGTGCCGGCGAAAGCGACGTCGAACTGCGGGATGGCGAAGCGGTTCAAGTTCACCAGACATGTCGAGTCGTCGATGATCAACCCCACCGGCACGCGGGCGCGCGGGTTCAGGACGGTTACGCCCTCGGTGCGCGGCGGACGGTCGCCCGCGACTTGCGCCAGCAGGGTCGGGATAGACGAGGCCCAGCTCGCGCCCGCGACTCCAAGGGCGGTGCGATGAACGAACTGTCGGCGGTTATACGGCTTCATTTCGATTTCTCCTGGATGGGGGGAATGGCACGCTGGGCGGCCGGGCCGCCTCATTGCGGGCTGCGGGCGGGTTCGTAGAACACGGCGGCGGTTACGCTGGGGCCGAGAACGCCAAAGAGGTTGCGGCTGCGCGCCTCGAACGTGTTTTCGCCTTCGCGCAGTTTCCACGCCATGCGGCTGTCAGTGATGGTCTGCGGTTGGCTCCCGTTCAACCGGACCACGCAGGCTTCAAAGTTCGGCGTGGCGCTGCGGATTTGCACTTCGAGTTCCGACGCGGCGGCTCGACGAACCCGGAGATCGGCAACGCCGGGCGTCCACGCGATCTGGGTCCGATCGGTGGTCGGCACGAAGGCCCCGGCGGCATAAGCCCAGTGTCTGGCCAGGCCGGCGCCATGATCCCGATGCCAGGTTGTGTTCCGGAACGCCTCGTTGTCGAGGATCACCAACTTCTCGCGCGCGGTGAAATCCGGCTGCGTGAATTGGTTTTGCCGGAGCGGATAACAGACCCACCAGTAGCTGCGGATCGAGGCTTCCGGGCGTTGCGATTCGTTCACCAGAACGGGGGTTCGCTCCACCCCCCGAACCATGACGACGCCGCGTCCGCCGTCCGCCCGCACGGCTTCGTGCAGCTCCAGGGCGGACTGCGGCACGCCGTCGCGCTCGAAATGGACGTCGTACTTCGCGTCGAGCAGCACCCATTTGGCGTGGTCGTTGGACCACACCTCGTTGACCCCGTGATGCAGGCTGCGGCCCAGGTCTTCGTGGTTGCGATCCACCAGAACGTAGCGGGCCACGTAACCCATCGCCGACATCACCGCGTGCTGCACGGTCATCGAATGGGAGCAGTTGAAGCCAGCGCCAGTCCTGGCCTTCTCTAGAATGGCGAAAGCGTCGCCGGAGAAGTTCTGGTCGTTGTTGATCGGCCAACGGCCATGGACCCAGCGCCGCAGTTTCAACATCCGGCGGAACTCGCCGGGCTCGCCCGCGACAACTTGGTCGAGCGCGGACTCGTCTCGCAATCGTTTGAGCCGTGGATGGTAAAAATCCTCGAACCCCTGGAAGAATTCGGGCGCGCGAAACTCCGGTCCTGTCACGGTCGATCCCACGATCCCCTCGCGGGCTCCGTCAATGCGCAAAGCCCGGAGCGTGGAGGTTGTCGGATGGCCCGCTTTGACTATCACGGGATTGGAACTGGCCGAACTGGCCGATGAATCCCCGTCGGACGCCGTGCCTTGACCCTTCGCCCAGTCCTGCGGAAAGAGCCCGCCGCCGAGCCATCCCATCGTCACTAGGCTAACCCCGATGCCGGTGAGCCTTCGCATCAGACAGGTTCGTGTTTTCATCGGAAGTCCTTCATATATGCATCTGATGGGCACACCTTGAACGGTCGATGAGCCCCTGGCAAAGGGCGAGAGTAATTCAGTGGACTGGACGTTGCACCAGAAAAGTGCGACACAGAAAAGTGCGACAAAGATCGCCAGGGTTAGTCGCTCACGCTCCGAAAAACGGAAAGAGCCGCTTCGTCTCCCCCTGGTCCGGCTTGCGGCCGTACTCGCAGATCTCGAATGCTTCCGCGAATCGGATCTGGTCCGCGCGCTCTTTCCCGTAGTGTTGGCCGAGCGCGGCGCGGAATCGATTGGCCGTTGCTGAGAAGAAGCCCGCCCACTCGTCGCGGACTGCTTTCTTCCTCGCAGCCACCGCGGCCGGGTCAGCGGGGTTCGGGACCAGGTGAGGTCCTCCGTTGCAGCCGCCTTCATAGAACTGTGATTCGAGTGCTTCGACGGCCGCAAGCTTCTTCTCGACCACGTCGTCGATCGCAACGACCACGTCCGGCGTGAACGGGTTGGGCCGTTGGAACTCATCCTCGGCGAAGAGAAAGACGGGATTCTTTGTGAGATGAGGAATGTCGGGACAGAAATGGGGGACCGTGACCATGTAGGCGGCATCCATCACGAGCACTCCCACATAGCGATGATCGGGGTGGTAGTCGTTGGGACGGTGGCTGATGACGA
>CAYHFE010000450.1:0-6794 GCA_964355375.1 uncultured Verrucomicrobiota bacterium | reverse complement strand
GAAGCCAAAGTGACCGTAGGCACGCGCAAGAAAATCAACAAGGTGCGCAAAACCCTTGCAAAATAAGGACGCAGTCGTGCTTTTCGTTGCAGAACTCAATGGAAGTTCCGCTCCAGATTCATGCGTCAGCCGTGGATTCCTGGAGTGATCATCGCCGGCACCTACTATGGCCGAGGTCGAAAGGAATTCTGGAATACCCATTTCCGCGGCGGCACGACCGTGTTTGACTTGAAGGACGCAGATTACACAAGAATCGTGGTTGATGTGGAAAACACGGATGCGGTGTTGTTCGAATTGAGGAAGGACGCGCGTCACCTTGAGCTCCCGCACGCCCCTCAATGACACGAACGCCTCACGCGCGGAGCCCGCTTCGTCCCGTCACGGGGTCGGCACCGCGCGGTAGAATCGACCCGGGAGGACGCGGGCGGCGAGATCGATGAACAGATACTCGCTCTCCCGGAGCGTGACCGGGGCGATCGGCAGCCAGGAGAGCAAGTTCGTGGAGGCCTCCAGGGTAAACCTCTGTCCGGAATAGCCCAGAACTCGCACCTGAAACTCGCCGGCGGGGAGGCGTCCGACGGCTTCGCAACTGTCGGGCGAATTCACTTGAAACACCGCCCTGGCCAGGGCGCTTTCGGCCATGCCCTCCTTGTAGGCGCGAGCCGAAACGGTCAGAGGACCACCGACGGTGAGCGGTTTCATGTAGAGGGCTGAGCTCGGCGTCGGCAACTTTCCATCGAGCGTGTAACGGATTTCCGCCCCGGCCGTGGCTGTGGTCATCGTGACCACCACGGGATTGGGAAAGAACCCTCCGTTGGGGGTCACGACCGGCAGCGCGACCAGCGCGGGCAAGGGGATGGCGGCCTCGAGCCGCTCCAAGATGACCTCATCAATCCAGCCGTCGAAATTTCCCAATTCGAGCGTGGCCGCATCGCGCCGGCCCCAGTTCGTCAGCTCCGTGCTGGCCTGGGTGACAAAGACGCGGCCATCGAGCTCAACGATGTATCCGGCCCGCGTGATCGTGATTCCCAGGTGATGCCATTGTTTCAAAGTCAGAAGATTGGCCAGCGCATCGGCCGACACCCGCAGGTTGACGCCGCCGCGGATCTGAGGTCCGGCGTAGAGATCCTCCATGAGCTCGATCGAAGCGTTGGAGTTTTCGAAGAGCGACATCAGTTTCTGGCTGGCCCGATTGTAGGCCTTCCACTGGTTGACATAGAGCATCGCACTCAGCCGGATGGCCTCGGTCCCGGCCGCGCCGAAAATCTGCCGGCTGGGCAGACTCAGGGTCGCCCGATCGCCAATGTCGAGCACCCGGAGCGCCTGCCCGTTTCGTCGCGCCATCCAGCCCACGTTGGTCCAATCGAGCGCCGCGTTTCCGGCCAAGGCCAGCGCACCGCGCCGCCCCGTCGCATCGGCGACATCCTCGTCCAAGTGAAACAAGGCCACCGTCCCGGCATTGGTCAGGAGAGAGGTCGACTGGTAGGCGTTGGGCGGAACAGTCAGGGCGAGCGCGGCGGTGAAATTGGTGGCGGCGAAATAGCGCCGGCCATCCGGCAGTTGAATTTCCGCTTCCACCCATTGCCGGCCCGGCTGGACTGGAGCAAACGTGAAGTTGGATCCGAGATTCGGCGGCTGATCGCGCGCCTCCCACACAATCATCGCCTTCGCCCAATCGACTTGAGGCAGGACCAGGCGGGCGGTCACGGGTTCTTCGGCCACGCCTCGGGCCGGCACGCCCGCGATCTGCGCCGCGACCGGCCGCCAGGTCTGAGTGCGGAGAGGGGTTTGTGCTATGAGGAACGCGCTCGTCGCCAGGCTCCGGGACAGCTCGACGACGGTAAATTCGGTCGTGGTGTTGAAGCTGTCACCCCAGCGGTCGTAGAACGGATAGGGAGCCGCCGCAATCCCGTCGCCAGGAAAAGTCAAGCCGCCTAGTTCCGACTTATATCTGTCCAGGTAAGCGAACCCGGATTGAATGTTCCCCTGCGGAATGCCGGAGGGCGGAAGAACGCGCGCGTCGTTTTGCGCGAACTGATGAACGATCTCGCGTTGCCGCCGCGAACCCAGTCCGGTGACGTAGGTGACGTTCACGGGATTGCCGCCCATCTCATAGTTCACATTGCCCAGAATGGCGTCGAGATAGGCGGTCCGGGGCTGGATCTGGTGGGCCACCGCCAGGTCGAAGGCCCACGCTGTGGAGAAGTACCAGCCGGCGTCGCGATTCTTTTTGAAATCCTCCGGGAAGCTGGAGCCATAAGCGTTTTGGGCAGCGTCCCTGAGCCGATCCTCACCCAAGGCCAGCAGCTCCGATTCGCATTTGGCCAGATAGACCGAGTCCAACTGATTGGTCGCGAGACGGCCGCTCCGGGCCGCGAACGCGTAGGACCGGGCCGCGCATCCGTAGGCCTCGAACAGCCGCCACCACCCCCAGCGGCGCGTGCCCACGCTGGTGGGATCGAACCAGGATTTCAACTGCGCCTGATAGGTCGCTTCGCCCGTTGCCCCAAAGAGCGCCGCCGCGGCCCACGCCAGCTCGTCGTCATGGAGGAACTCGTTGCCGTAATGGGTGATCTTTTGATAGGAACCGTCCTTCCCATACTTGGCGATGGCCTTCTGGAGAAAGGACCAGCCCAGTTGGGCCTTCCGCAGGTAAGTGGCCGCCGCCGCGGGGAACTGCCGTTTGAACAACGGCGACGAGGCCGCTTCCGCCAGCGCGGCCACCGCCGCGGCCGTCACCGCCGTGGTTTTGGGCCAGACCACCTGCGAGTCGCCTCGATCGGGCAGGACATCATCTTCGTACTTGCGGTCGCGGGGATAAACCAGGAAGTAGAAACCGCCGTCCGCGTCCTGCATTTTGGCGAGAAAATCCGCCTCCCACTTCGCCTCCTGGAGCACGTCGCTCAGCCCGTCCCCGCTCTCGGGCAGCCCGAGGTTATCCAGCGTCCCCACGCCCGGAAAGGCATCGACGGCAAAGACGAGAAAATGGATCAGCGCCGCGCTATTGATCGTGTACTTGCTGTAATCGCCGGCGTCATGATGACCGCCCGCCACGTCCACCTTGCCCTGGAGCACGAACGGATAGAGGCTCGCCGCGGTGCTCTTGAGCTGGGGCGCCGTGTGTCGCGGCAGCTTGGAAGAATCGGCGGACACGGCCGCGAGGAATCTCTGGGTGTTGGTGAATTGGAGCGTGGGAATCTCGGCCGCGGCGGCATGGCAGGCGTCGTGAACGTGGCGGGTGAACGGCAGTTCGTTGGCGGTGCCACAGCGCTGGTGGTAGAGCCCCAAGGCGAAGGTCCTGGCGAAGGCTCCGGCCACGGCCGCATCGATGGTGAAAGGCCAGGACACACCCATCCCGGCAACCTGCAGACGGTATTCCCCCGGAGTGTTGAACGCGGTGAAATCGGCTTCGAAGACCTTTTGATAGGGCGTCGGCGTGTAGACGTAACCCTGATCGGGCCGGGGAACGAGGTTGCCCCGGTAGACCTCCCGGCCGGTCGCCGATTCTACCACCCGAAACCCGGACTGGGCCGGAACATTCAATTCTCCCAGGCTCCCGAGGTAGTAGCCGACCATGGCCTTCTTGCTGAACGACGGAAGGTACCCGACCTGATTCACATGCAACGCTGGATTCCACCGGGTGGCCGACGCCACCGCCTGGAAAACCATCGATGTGCCCCCCAATGCCCCGCCCGGACTCTTCACTTCCACCGCCTGACCGACGCCGATGGGCCGGCTCAATTCCAGGTAGAGCGAATTCCCGATGCGCAGATCCCGCTCTCCCAGCGGCGCGTAGAGCACCCGGCGCTTGAATCCGACCTTCTGCACCGGCACCCGCGCGCCCGCCACGAGGACGGTGAATTCATTGGTCGCGGGCCATCTCGGCTGCAATCCCTCGGCCACGAAGTCCCAGGATTCGACCCGCGCCGGATCGGGCTCCTTGGTCGCGACCAAGGTCAACTCCAGGATATCGGGAGAAAGCGCGCGCAATCCGTAGCTGCCGACAGCCGGCGGGGTCAGGGGCGACGCGTCGTTCAACGGGAGCTCGGCCGCAAACACCCGCAGGCAGGCGGTCACGACAACCCACAAGATGCCCCAAAGTCCGACGGCTCTCCGGCGGGCGGATCCACGGAGTGGCCGGGGTCGGTCTCGTTGGGAGGCGAACCCGCGTCTTAGAGCCATGGAATAATCCTCTCTTTTCTCATCATGTTTTGTCCCGCATCCCTTCTCACGGCTTGGGCACAGCCCGATAAAACCGGCTGAAGAACCGCGGCGTTTCCTGGTCGGTGAAGATGAAGCTCCCGTTGATTGCGGTGTTGGTGGCCACGGGAAACCAGCGTGCGAGGTCAGCCGAAGCCTGGATGACGTAGCTCTCGCCAGCATTGCCCTGGAGCTGCAACTGGAAGTTTCCCTCCCGAGTCAGACTCGATATCAAGGTCGAGTAGCCCGTCTTTCGGAAGACCGAGAGCCCCTGTTGAAAGTCCCCCGAGACGGTAGAAAACGCTCCCACCGCCAGGATCAGATCTTCGGACGCCCCGAAGGCCGAGACGGCGCCGTTGGCGTTGGGGTTCCAGGAATTGGCCAACGGCGTGGCCAGGTCCAGAGCGGCGATTCGATTTCGAGCCTGTCCGGCGATGCGGGTGAATTCCCCGCCGACATAGACGAGATTGGTCGAGACCCAGAGGCTGGTCACCTTGCCATTGGCGTGCGGATTCCAATCTGTCGCGATCCCGGTCCCGATGTCGAGGGCGGCGAGGTTGGTCCGGAACTGGCCGCCGATGCTGCTGAATGACCCGCCAGCCAGGACCGATCGCCCCGCGACCGCCAAGGTCAGGACGTCGCCGCTGCTGAATGGATCCCAGGGTGTCGCGGCTCCGGAAGCGGCATCGACCGCCGCGATCCCGTTGCGTTGCTGTCCGCCTATGAGCGTGAAGCTCCCCCCGGCAAACAAGGTGCCGTCGGCGCTAGCCAAGGCCATCACGGGCCGATTGGCCTGCGGCTTCCAGTCGGTGACCCGTCCGGACGGCGCACTGAAGGCGCCGAGGTTGGTCCGCGAAATGCCGCCCAGTTTCCGGAAGTTCCCGCCCGCGTAAATGTTGTTGCTGGAGATGACGAGGGAGTAAACGGGTCCGTCGCATTGGGGAACCCAGGGCGCCGGCAGGCCCGCCGCCAAATCGAGGCCTGTCAAATTGGTCCGCGCCTGCCCGCCGACCGAAGTGAAGCTTCCCCCCGCCAGGAGCGTGTCGCCAACGATGGCCAGGGATTGCACCACCCCAGTCGCCGAATTCGTCCCTCCTCGCACATCCGGATTCCAACCGGTCGCCCGGCCGCTCGCGGCATCGAGCGCGGCCAAGCTGTGTCGCGTCACGCCGTTCACGATGTTGAAAGCGCCACCGACAAAGAGGCTGTTCCCCGCGGCGGAGATGACGTGGGCCGCACCGGCCAAGTCCAATGACCAGCCGACCGGCGCGCCCGCCTCCGCATCGAAGGCGGCGAAACTGTTCCGATCATTTTCGCCTGGTTTGGCAAAATCTCCGCCGACATAAACGGTGCTTCCGGACAGAGCCAGGGAATTGACGGGGCCGTTGACCACCGGCTGCCAGGAAAACCCCACGCCGGTCGCCGAGTCGAGCGCGGCCAGGTTCGCCAACGGCAGCCCGCCAATATTGGTGAAGCTCCCGCCGGCATAGACGCGGGTGCCGGCGGTGAGCAACGCCGCCACGGGGCCGCTGGCCATCGGGTTCCAAACGCTCATGATGCCGGTAAACGCGTCCAACGCCGCGACATTCTGCCGCGGACTTCCTCCGATCTCCGTAAATCGCCCGCCGACGTAGAGCGTCGTGCCGGACAGAGCCAAAGCGCTGACTTCTCCGTTTGGGTTGGGATTGAAGCCGGTCGCGAACCCGGTCACCGCGTCCAGCGAGGCCAGCCGGGATCGGGCTTGTCCGCCAATGTTGGTGAACGCGCCCGCCACAAACACGCGGCTGCCGAGCACGAGGATGGATTGAACCAACCCGGACGCATTCGGGTTCCACGGTGCGGCGGCGCCGTTGGTGCCGCTGAGCGCGGCGATCCGGTTGCGGGTTTGTCCCCCGGCCCGGCTGAACTCTCCCCCCACGTAAAGGGTATCCCCGGCGATGGCCAGCGCCAGCACATTGCTATTGGCCGAAGGGTTCCAGACCAGATCCACCGTGCGATCGCCTCGAATATGCGCCAGGTTCGTCCGCGCCACGCCGCCCACCGAGAGGAAGGATCCCCCGATGTACCATCCGCCCGTGGCATCGGGAACCGCCGCATTCACCCGGCCATCGGTCTGGGGAAACCGGGTCTCGGGCTGCCCGTTCTCGGGGTTGATGATGATGCCGCTGCCGCTTCTCGGCCCGACGTGGTTGAACGCTCCGCCGATGAAGACGCGGCCGTTGGTGGCGACCATGGAGTAAACCGGCCCATCGGTGACCCAAAAATCGCGGGCGGGCGAACTGGCCGGCTGCGCCGAGGTTCGGCCGGACGGCCCTTGGACCGTCAGGAGCACACTAAGAATTCCGAGGTGCTTCAACATATAGCATTCAAATCGAGATCGCTGATTTAAGATCGAGGCGCGAGTTCAGACATTGGTTTCACGTTTCTCGAACCCGGCTCGCAGCCCATTATTGCGTCCGAGTCGCCCTCGTCAAAATCATATTCCATCGGACTCAGAAGCTGAACAACGCCGAACATCCGTCGGCCATCTGACGCCAATTCCAGGTCCCCTTTTCCGCCGGCTGTATCAGCACGAGGACCGGCTCTGGCCCCGA
>CAYHFE010000449.1:0-6799 GCA_964355375.1 uncultured Verrucomicrobiota bacterium | reverse complement strand
AAGCGCGAGGTTCGCGAGATCCCCGCCGCCCAGGCGTTCATCATCCTGCGACTGATTCGGAGGTATCGTCGCGCCAAGACTCCACCCGAGAAGCGAAAGTTCATCAAGTCCGATCCGTTCTCCGCAAAGCTGTATTGCGACGTCGATCGGTGGTTGGAATCCGCGTTGCGGATGCTGGATGGACATGACGGAAAGGTTGATGAGCCGTTTTGAACCCGTGCAGCGAGATGTTTCTTTGACCGGCCCATGCTGGCCGCTTTGGCGGAGGGCTAACTGCCGAGGTGATCATTAGCGTGTGCCCTCCCCATCACGAAAACGATCACTCCAAGCTCCGCGACTACGCCTCCGCCAGCGCCAACGAGAGTTGGCTGGTGCTGGGATCGGAGAAGAAAATCAAGGTCCGTCCTTGACTAGATGATCATAAGAACCCGTTTACGTTCTTCGCTCCCATTGTGCTGAACAAGGAACTTTGTCTGAAGTGTCATGGTGAGTCGGGTCGGGAGATTGCGCTCGAAAACGTCGCGGTCATTCAGCGCTTGTATCCGCAAGACGCGGCGACCGGGTTCAAGCTCTGGCAGTTGCGCGGAGTCTGGAGGATTGACATGCCGCTGGCCGGCTTTCCACGGGCCTCATGAACGATGGCGACGAAGAGAAACACGGTACTGAACCAGATATGCAGGCCGCCCCACTGGTGCTTGGTCAGGCCGACCAGACTCCAATTGGTCCAGTTGGCCACGCGCCCGGGCGGTGACACAAACAGCATCACTCCGCTGTGGCTTAAAGATTAACAAATTGTCATCCAGAGACTGGGTTTGCATTTATGTTTGAGGAGTCGATTGTGGGTGGAATGGCGCAACAAACAACGCGGGACCATGCATCTAATGAACAACTCCAAAAGGCAGACATTGGCTGATGGCCTGCTCGACAACCCAGCCTCAGTTGCGGCACCATTCAGGCAATCGGGGAATACCCACCGGGATGCCATTCTGAATCAGACACCCCGGACCACACCGTGGTTCCGTCCAAGGGTGAGGCGATGCTCCAAGCAGGTCTGAAATTGTGAAAGTGCTGGTCATCGAGGACGAAAAGAAGATTGCGTCGCTCCTCTGCAAAGGATTGGAGGCGCAAGGATTCATCGTGGATGTGTCGCACCATGGCGACGAAGGCTACATGTTGGCCACCACGCGCCCATACGACGCCCTGGTGCTCGACATCATGCTCCCAGGGCGTGACGGCTTGAGCATCCTGCGCAACCTGCGGGAACGGAAGATCGCACTGCCGGTCATCCTGTTGACGGCGCGGAGCGAACTCAACGAACGGTTGGAAGGCTTGAATCTGGGTGCGGACGATTATCTCACCAAGCCGTTCCACATCGAGGAATTGATCGCGCGGCTACATGCCGTGACGCGTCGTGCGGCGGGCGCGAGCCAGAGCATTCTCGCTGTCGCCGATCTGACGATGAACCTGCTCACCCGAAAAGTGATGCGTGGTGACCATTCCATCGAACTCACCGCCCGTGAGTTTTCGCTCCTCGAACATTTGATGCGTTCGCCCGGCCGCGTCTTGACCCGCGTCGAGATTTGCGAGCGCGTCTGGGACTACAATTTCGACCCGGGCACCAACCTCGTGGAGGTGTACATCCAACGCCTGCGAAAAAAAGTGGACGGGGATTATCCTGGGAAGCTCATTGAAACGATTCGCGGCGTGGGCTATCGCATCAAACCGGATTAACAATTTATGATTAAATCCACCGTTTCCTTGGTCGGATTGCTGATGGGTTTGACCCTTCCGGCGGCCGAGCTCGCCGATTTTTCAACGCCGTTGTTCAGCGGCGCCGCCAATTGTGCCTTTTGTCACGACCCCTGGAATGCTGATCGAGCAGGCCAACCGGTCGAGGCCGCCGTGCTCGCGTCGGATTGGCGGGCGACGATGATGGCGCATGCTTTCAAGGACCCGCTTTGGCGGGCGGTCATGGAGGCGGAGGTGAAGGAGCGGCCGGACGCCAAGTCGTTCATCGAGAACAAATGCCAAACCTGTCATGCGCCCCTGGCGCGGACTCAGGCGCACGCGGAAGGAACAAACGAACTGTCCTTCGCGGCCGCCGTTGCTTCTCCCATGGCGCAGGAGGGCGTTGGCTGCACATTGTGCCATCAGATTCAACCGGGCAATCTTGGCCCGCCGGCGAGTTTCAGCGGCCACTTTTTGATTGGCACCAATCGGGAAATCTTTGGTCCCTACCATGATGTGTTCACGATGCCCATGCAGCGCCATGTGAATTATACACCCATGTTCGGGGCGCACGTTCAGGATTCCGCCTTGTGCGCGACCTGCCACACGCTCTTCACGCCTATTCTTGACTCCGCCGGCCAGAGCGTGGGCGAGTTTCCGGAACAGGTTCCGTACCTGGAGTGGCGGAACAGTGACTATGCGCGGCGCGGTCAACATTGCCAGGATTGTCACATGGCGCGGAGGGATGAAGCGGTCAAAGTCAGCAGCCGCCCCCCATGGCTCGATCCGCGCACGCCGTTTTGGAAGCATCAGTTCGTGGGCGGCAACGCTTTCCTGTTGCGGATGTTTGCGGACGACACGAAGCGATTGGACGCGAACGCCAACGCGCGCCAATTCGAACCTCTGATCGAAAAAACTCGCGACCAACTCCGGCGGGCGGCGCGGCTGCACGTCCAGGGTCGGCGAGAAGCCGGCACCGTGGTGTTGCGTGTTGAAGTCGAGAACCTCGCGGGCCACAAATTCCCCACCGGGCATCCCTACCGTCGGGCTTGGCTCCACGTCCGCATCACGGATGCGCGGAAGCGGACGCTTTTCGAGTCGGGCGCGGTGGACAAATGGGGTGCCATCCGCGGTGTTCCCGAGGGCCATGCGCCGCACCGCGACCTCATCACGCGCGCGGAGGATGTCCAGATCTATCAGTCGGTCATGGCGGATTTACAGGGACGGGCCACGTGGTCACTGTTGCGCGGCGCATCGTATCTCAAGGACAACCGCCTCCCGCCCCGGGGCTTTCTCGCCGACGGGCCGGACGGGGTCCAAGTCGCCGTGCGAGGCGGGGCGGAGTTGGACGCGAACTTCAATGCGCAATCTAACGGACGCGACGAAGTCACTTACCGCATCGCGCTCCCCGAGTCGAAGGGAACGCTGTCCGTTGAGGTCGAACTGCTTTATCAGTCAGTGCCACCCGAGGCGGTCGCGCGTCTCTTGAGCGCCAAAGAGCCGGCGGCGCAGGCGTTTGCCCGGTTGTACCGTCGTCAGAGCAACCAGCCCGAGCGGGTTCAACGTCACCTCTTGGAGCTTTAAGCCGACGGAAGCGTGACGCTTGGCCACCCACGAGGTCGCCGGGCACCTAGTCAGCGCAAAGTGGTGCCACCGCAAGCTCAGAGGCTCACTCGCATCAAACTCGAAGCATGAAATCGCTCCCCTCCCGTCTCAAGATCGCGCTGCTCTCGGCGGGCATTTCGGGTGTGGTGCTGGTTGGTTTCGGCGGGATGATGTGGTTGCTCGTTTGTGAGATGCGAATCCAGGCCGTGGATCGCGAAATTCGCTCGGTCGCGTCCCGGCATCCAGGCTTATTTGCCGGCCGGGGCAACTATGAGCGGCTCGCCAGTTCCTTGGCATTTACTTTCGGCGCGGACTACACCAACCGGATTATTCTCCTCCTCAAAGAGGCGAACGGCCATACCGTCTATACCTCACCGCATTGGCCGAAAGATATCGATCCAGAGCATCTCGACTTGCGACTGAAGCAAGACCCGGAAAGAGCGCGGCCCGGCTTCGGCACTAACGGAGCGCTCGCTCCGCTGTCCGACAACGGTGGCGGTCGCGGTGGAAAAGGGTCGGGCTTCGGGATGGGCTGGGGCGGACCACCACCGGCGGTGACATTTACCCAACTCCCAACCTTCTCGACCACGAGAGCGGTGAACTCCTTCTGGCGGGTCGGCGTGATGGGCACCGATGACATCACGCTGGTCATCGGCCTGAACCTCGACGAGGTGCGAGGTGACTTAAACGCCGTTCGCGACGCCTTCTTGCTCACGCTCCCGGTGGCACTGTTTCTCGTCGGCTTCGGTGGGTGGCTGGTGGCGGGCCGGGCCTTGCATCCGTTGAAGCTCATCGCCGACACGGCCGAGCGCGTGACGGCGCGTGGACTGGATCAACGCATTCCGGAATCCCATGAACAGCCGGAAGCAGCCCGCGTAATTCAGGTGCTCAACCGGATGATGGACCGACTGGAGGCAAGTTTCCGTCAAGCCACCCGCTTCAGCGCCGACGCTTCGCACGAACTGAAGACGCCTTTGACCGTGATGCAGGGCGAATTGGAGAATGCGCTGCAATCTGCCGCGCCCGGCTCGCCGGAGCAACAGTTGTTCAACAATCTGCTCGAAGAAATCCAACGCCTGAAGACGATCACGCGCAGCCTGTTGCTGTTGGCCCAGGCCGACGCCGGCCAGCTCAAACTCGCGCTCGAACCGGTGAATCTGGACGTGGAAGTGGAAGCAATGATCGAAGACGGGCGCGTGCTGGCGGCGGATTCGCGCCTGACGCTGGACGCGCACGTGCAGCCGCAATTGCGCGTGGAGGCGGATCGCGCGCTTCTGCATACGGCGATGTTCAACCTCATCGGCAACGCGATCAAATACAATCAGCCGGGCGGCCAGATCAGCCTGACGCTGTCGGAGACGGACAATCAGATCATCTTCACGGTGTGCAATACCGGTCCGGGCATCCCGCCGGAGGATCAATCTCGAGTCTTCGACCGGTTCTACCGCGTAGTTCGGTCAGGCCGTCCCAGCGTCGATGGAATCGGGTTGGGCCTGAGCCTGGCGCGCGAGATCGTTCGGGCCCACGGCGGTGAACTCGCGCTCAAGGAAAGCCGTGCTGGACGCACCTGTTTTGAGCTGCGGCTGAACCGACGCGCCTGATAAGCAGCTTGGGTGAGGTTGTGTGGGTTCCTGTACCTTCTGAACGCCCGGCCCGCAGCCGAAGTACACGCAACGTGCCCCCCTCTTGTTTCATCGCGGATATCCGGAACGTTGCGTTGCTCGAAGGTAAACAAACTGTAATCCGGCGAGGCGACTCCCGTTCATGTTCGTGGGGTCTATTGTTAGTAGAAAGGCGCAACAGGTCGCGCCGGACTCAGAAACGAAAAACAACAGACCAACAAAGGAACAGTCATGAAGAAGACGATCATCTTAAAATCTATCATCGCCGCGATGCTGCTGGTTAGCTCGGCCACGGTGCTCCTGGCCCAAACGACTACGGCTCCGACCTGCCCGCTCGGGCATGAACCGGGATATGGCCGTTCGCTTACGCCGGAACAACGCACCGCCCAACGCGCCGTCGTACAGCAGTTGGTGAACGAGCTGCGTGGCAAGCGCGCCGCTGGCGCGATCACGGCCGAAGAGTTGGCCTTCCTCGATCAAATCGAGAAGCGCGGCGGCATGTGCATCAACGGTGTGCCCCGCGGCCCAGGAGCGGGCCGAGGGCCGGCCAACGGGTCAGGTTTGGGTCAACGACGGGGACTGCGCGATGGCACCGGCCCGCGCTGCGCCAACGGCACCTGTGCGCAAGGAAACACCCTCGCGAAAGGCGGAGGCCAGTAAACCCGGAGCGCTCGCGATTCTGGGGGGCGCTCGACGCCCTCCGAAAGCGAGCGGTAACCCAACAATCTTGGAACCATTCAACGCCGGATGACCCATTGAGCCGAAAGACGATCAGGCAACGGGCTCTTAGCTAAGAAATCAAAATCTTCGCACGGGCTGTAACTTTCCCCAACCTCGCGGCTCAATCCGTGGCAGAGAGATAGAGTGGAGTAGCAGCGGAACGAGATATTTCTCCGCACTTTTAAAGACACAAACAACCCGCGAAGAGGTTCGACCATTTCTTCGCTCATCGCTAAGCCCGTCGCGTTGGGCACGAAACGATCAACCCTGAACGACTCCGCGCCTATGCCAACGACAACAATCCCCGAACCAGATTACTCTCGGGAATCCAAGCCAATCGCGCCTGTCCGCCGGTGGCTGCGGGCGATTTTGAAGCTGCTGGTCGTGGGCGCGCTCGTCGGGCTGCTCGTTTACAGAATGAAGTTCTCGGCGGTCGCCGTGTCTGCGCAACGGGTGGCTCTCGGAACCGTCGTGACCGAAGTCATGGGCACGGGCACGTTGGAGGCGCGTGTCAAGACGACGATCAGTCCGCGCATTCAGGAACGGCTGGCCGAGATGCTCGTGGATCAAGGCGACAGAGCAATCGCTGGTCAGCTGCTCGCGCGGCTTGATGACGGCGAACTCAAGCGGCAGGTGGAAGTCTCCGAAGCCGCCTTGGCCAGCGCCAAGGCCACCGCCGACCGCGTGCGTGTGGATGAAGTCCGCGCTCAGGCTGTGGAACAACAGGCGCAACAGGATCACAAACGCGTTTCCGATCTGGTCAGCACCAAGGTCAGTTCGAAGTCCGAGATGGACAAAGCCATCGAACAATTGCACGTCGCCGAATCCGACCTGCTGCGCGCCCGCGCGGCCACGGTGGAAGCTCAACAACAGGTTAAACTGGGCGAGAAGAATCTCGCCTACCAACAGGAGCGCCTGACCTTCACGCGAATTGTGAGTCCGTATGATGGCCTTGTCACGCGGCGCGACCGCGACGCCGGCGGCGTGGTCGTTCCCGGCAGTTCCATCCTACAACTCATCTCCACGAACGAACTCTGGGTTTCAGCTTGGGTGGACGAAACCGCGGCGACTGGACTCGCCATTGGGCAGAAAGCGCGGGTGGTATTCCGTTCCGATCAGTCCAG
>CAYHFE010000448.1:0-6799 GCA_964355375.1 uncultured Verrucomicrobiota bacterium | reverse complement strand
TCGACGGAGTCTCGCCCCACCGTGGAAGCGAGTTCCTGGTCCCGAGGCCTGCGCCAAGCGAATGAAAGCTTTCCATGGGCGTCCCGTTTTGAGATCGGGTCTGTCTGAATTACGGACATCCTTCCAATAACGAGACACCCGACTTTGGGCCAGCGACGGCTCGAATGACGGACCGGCGCTCTATGCTGGCGCGCGCCGGACCAGAATTGACGCCTGATCGGGTCGCAAGGGGATCTGGCCAGCCGATTGCTAAGAGGAGTGACGTTAAGGGCGCAACCACCAAGGCTGCATCAAACTCGGTTTTCCGGGGCGGGGTTCGTTTGTCTCCGACGCTGTGGGCTCGGAATTTCGGGGACAGGGTGTCCCCGCCTCGCTGGCGAAAACCTTCGAGCCCGAGCTTGATGCAGCCTTGGCGCAATCACCGCCTTTGCTAATGAGAGCTGTCCAGTGTTCTCCGGCCATGGCACACTGGCCCGAGATTCGGGATACGGACTGACCGGGCAGCTCAAGGGCGATCTCCGCGGTGATGACTCACCGAAACGGAGAGGACCCATGATGACAGAACACACGAACTCATGAAAACCAAGAATGTGGGATGGATGAAAAGCATCGCGGGACTGGTGGCCGGATTGATGGGCGGATTCAACGTTTGTCCCGGGATCGAGGCCGCTCCGGCTGCGCCCGGTCTGACGAACGCCGCCGTGGCGAATCCGGGCGCGATCCAGGTTCTCGAGCTGCCGATCGAGGAATGCCTCAAGAGCGCTCTCGAAAACAACCGTCGCCGGCCGGCTTCCCGATTCGCGATCGCGATGGCGGAGGCGCAGCATCGCCAGGCCCTGGCGGGTTATTGGCCCCAGGTCCAGGCGCGGGGCGCCTATCAGCGGATGGATGAGGCGCCCAATTTCCTCTTTCCGGCCACCTCCATCTATGTGCCGCCGCAAGCTCTGGCTCTGCCGGGTGGCGCGGCGACGGTGACGATCCCGGCGGGGCTCTTCGGTAATCCGGTGCCGCTGCAATTGCCGATCGCTTACGGGGATCAGAGCATCAATATCCCGGCCCAACAATTTCAGGTCCCGGCGCAGGACGTGAAGCTGATGGATCCGAATTCGTTCATCACGTCCTTGAACGCGACATGGCTGCTCTATGATGGCGGCATGCGCAAGGGGTATCGCGAACAAGCTAAGGGCGGATTGGAGATGGCTCGACAGGAGGCGCGGCGCGCGGATCTCGAGATCACCGACAGCGTGAAGCGGCTCTACTACGGCGCGGTCCTGGCTCGCCAGGTGCATCAGATTGGCAAAGACACCCTGGCTCGAATGGAAGCAACCTTGAATCTGACGGAAACGATGTACAAGGAAGGCTCGGGCACGGTCAAGAAGACCGATTACCTGGACAACAAGGTCATGGTCGAAACGCTGCGGTCGGCGCTGGCCTTGCTCGAGAAAAACGAGGAAATGGCCCAAGGAGCGCTGGCCAACACGATGGGCTTGCCGTGGAACCACAGCGTCAAACCCTCCGCCCAGGAGATGCCCTTCACGCCTTACGCCGAGAACCTCGATCACCTCGTCAGCGCCGCCTATCAGTTCAGTCCGGATTGGGCGAGAGTGGACGCCGGGATTCGGGCGGCCGAGGGCGCGGTCCGCACGGCCCGGAGCGGGCATTACCCGAAGGTGGCCTTGACCGGCGAACTGCACCGCTGGTGGAATGATTACGACGCCGGGCTCTCCACTTCCCGCAACAAGGAAGGGTGGATGGTGGGAGTGGGCATGGAGATTCCCATTTTTGACGGGTTCCTGGCTCGACGGAAGGTCGAGGAAAGCCGGGCGCGCGTGGACAAAATCAAAGAGGAACGAATTCTCTTGAAGGATGGGATCGGCTTGCAGATTAAGGACGTTTTCCTCAGTCTGAATGCGGCGCAAAAGTCTTATCAGGCGACGCTCGACGCGATGAAGTCCGCTCAGGAAAATCGGGAGCTGAACACCCGGGCCTACCAGAATGAACTGGTCGAAACCGAGAAAGTGATCCGCGCTCAATTGGTCGAAGCGCTCATGTCGGCCCAGCATTACAAGACCCGCTATGATCACCTCGCCCTGCAATCGCGGCTCACCTTGCTGGTGGGGACGGAGGTCATGAAGCAGTTGGAAACCAAATGACCGGGCCGCTCCGACCAATCATCACGATGTCCGGCAGGCCAAGACCCGATTCCTCCCATGAACCGGCGGCGGGGCGAGACCCCGTCGAGCCCTGGATTCGTGGCCGGCCGAAAAGTCACGGCTCGACGGAGTCTCGCCCCACCGATCAATGGGTTCAGGGGTTCGATGCGCGAGATTCTCTTTCGGGACATTCTCTTCGAGCGCGATTTAAGACTCTTTCTTTCGCAGGGGTCGAGGTGACGAGACTCTGAATTTCGATGAAATCCGCTGCTTTCACCGGGAGAAAAGTGAGTCTCCTCACGTCGTCTCCTCCTTTCAAAACCGGCTCTTGCGCCGAGCGGGTGGGATTCCGCCGGCGCTACCTGGGCCTGTTCGCGGGATTGATGGCCTTGGGCTCGGCGCTGGGGTCGGCGCCGCTCAATTCAGCAGAGCCGGCCCCGGCGCGAGAGGACGGGAAGATCCCCTGCCGCCTCGGATTTTCCTCCCGAATGTTTACCGACATCAACGAGAACGATGCCAAGGCCTCCGTGAAAGTCTGGGCCCAGGTGCTGGCGACGGAGCGCAACATACCCCTGAACACCGAACCGAGAGTCATGTATGGCGTGGGCGCCATCACCGAAGCGCTCCGGAAGAAACAGGTCGATTGTGTCGCGATGACGACGGATGAGTATAGGGTGGTGTCCCAAGAGGTGGACCTCAGCTCGCTGATCGTGAGTCTCAAAGATGGCGAGGCCACCGAAGAATACATCATCCTCGTGCGTCAGGACAACGGCATCGAGAAGATCGAACACCTCCGGAAACGCACCTTGGCGGTCTTCCAAAGCGCGAGAACCAGCGTGGCGGAGAGTTGGCTGGCGGGACTTCTGGCGCAAAAAGGACTGGGCCCGCCGGAGGAGTTTTGCGGCGCGATCACTCGCCCGAGCAAGCTGCTCGGTGTCGTGTTGCCGGTTTTTTTTCGCCGGGTCGATGCCTGCTTGGTCACGCGTCGGGGCTACGCGACGATGTGCGAGCTCAATCCTCAAATGGGGCGGCAACTGAAGGCTCTGGAGACGTCGTCCAAATTGGTGCCGGTGGTGTTCGCGTTTCGCCGTGACTTCGCGCCGCCGTTCTTCGATCGACTGATCAGCGAAATGACCAAGATCCAGACCACGCCGGCGGGCCAGCAAGTTCTCACCATCTTCCAGTGTGATCGGCTCGAGGTGTTCCCCCTCTCCGCCTTGCAGGGAACCCTGGATTTGCTGGCTCGGTCGAGCGGATCGATCACCGCATCCAATGCGCCAGCCTGGAATGGGAAGGATCTCGATCGCGCGCCCTCAGGAGGCCCGGTCCAATGACTGCGGTTGAGACACGGCCTGAATCGGGTCGGGGGCGCCGGCTCGACGCGCGGACTCTCTCGGTCATGTTGTGTCGGTCTGTCGGGGTGCTTCGAGTCAGTTGGGAGGGGAGAAGCCGGCGTCAGGAGGCTCACTTTTCGAGTGATCGATCGCCGCGAAGTCCTGGGAAGCCCGAGTCTCGTCACCTCGCCTCCTCCGGTGGGAATGGACTATTCAAACACGCTCTCATCCTCTTAACCATCGGGCGGTTGACCGCGGCCCAGCCGGCGGCGCCGGGCGGCGAACCGAACAATTTGTTTCGACTTGGTTTCTCGACGAGCATGTTTGCCGATGTCAATGAGAACGACGCCAAAGCCGCGGTCAAAGTGTGGACACAGATTCTCATCAACGAGCGCGGGGTGCCGGTAGATCCGGACGCGCGTTTGTTGAACGGCGTCGCCGGGATTGCCGAGGCGTTTCGCGGCGGCTTGATCGACGGCATTGCCATGCAGACGGACGAATATGTGGCCCTTCACGAGACGATTGCTTTCGGCACTTTCATCCCGAATATGAGGAACGGGCAGCCGACCGAGGAATATGTCGTCCTCGCCCATCGAGAGAGCGGGGTGAGCCGTCTGGCTGATCTGAAGGGACGGAACTTGAGCTTCCTGCAGAGTCCGAAGATGAGCCTGGCCTTTCCTTGGCTGGAGACGCTTCTGCTCCAGGAGAACTTCGGTCGGATGGATGGATTCTTTGGCCAAATCACTCGGGCCAACAAGCTTTCGAAAGTGGTGCTGCCGGTGTTTTTCCAGAAGATCGAAGCGTGCGTCGTGACGCGCCACGGTTTCGACACCATGCGGGAACTAAATCCCAAGGTCGGTCAACAGCTCAAGGTTGTGGCCGCTTCACCTCCTTTTGTCACCGGCGGGTTTTATATCCGGAGCACCTACTCGTCGATCTTCAAAGAGAAGATTCTCAGGGAGATTGAGCAGATGCACCTCTCCCCCGCGGGCCAGCAAGTTCTGACGATTTTCCAAAGCGAGAAACTCGAGCGCCGACCGATCTCGATCCTGGACAACGCGGTGGAATTGGTCGCCACGCACCGCCGGCTGCTGCCTGCGACCAAGACCGCCGCTCCCGTCAAGACGAACACCCAAACCCGGGGAGGCCCGCCCCTCGGACCGTAAATGATTCTCACCTCGAGCCGCCAGCAAAGAGAGCCGCAACGATCACGCGCGCGGCGGTGGGTGCGGCCCGCCGCACCCCAGGCCATTTTGTTGAAGGTGCTTTGCGTTGTCGCTCTGGCCACGAGCCCGGACCTGGGAACCTGCGGCGAATTGCCGCCCTTCCGCGTCGCGTTCTCGACCAGCATGTTTGCGGAGGTCAACGAGAACGACGCCATGGCGGCCGTCAAAGTGTGGGCGCAGGTGCTGGCCAAGGAGCGCGACCTGCCCATTGCCGTGGAATCCAGTGTTCTGAATGGCCTGGAAGCGATCGCCCACGCCGTGGACAGCAAGCTCGCCGATGCGGTCGGACTCTCGACTGACGAATACTGGAAATTGAACCAAGGGGCCAAGTTTGACCACCTGTTCTTGAGTGTCAAAGATGGGCGGGTGGATGAAGAGTATCTCCTGCTGGTTCATCGGAACAGCCGCCTCGAGAGAATCCAAGACTTTGGCGGGCGCAGTCTGGCAATTTCGACGAGTCCCCGGGCGAGTCTGGCCCCGGCTTGGCTCGAGACAGTCCTTCTGCAAAACGGCCTCGGCCGCACCGAACGGTTCTTGGGCCGGGTGACACCCGTGGGCAAACTTTCCCAAGTGATTTTGCCCGTGTTCTTCCGCAAGATGGACGCCTGTCTGATCACGCGCAATGGGTTTGAAATCATGACTGAACTCAATCCCCAGATCGGTCGTCAATTGAAGGTCATCGCTTCGTCCCCTCGAGTCGTTCCGGTCGTGTTCGCCTTTCGAAGCGGCTCTTCGCTTCCCTACATGGAGAAGCTCCTGGCCCAGGTGACGAGTGCGCACACCACCGTCGCCGGTCAGCAGGTCCTGACGATTTTCCAGTGTGATAAGCTCGAGGAACATCCCGCTTCGTCTTTGCAGAGCGCGTTCGATTTGCTCACCACTCACCGCCGGCTGCTGGCGATGATCAATCAGGTCGGTTCCGCGCCCCCGGGCCTCTCAACCAACGCGATCGGAAACACCCGCACCCCGTGAAAACCAACCTGCTTCTCCTTCCCGCGCTGTTCCTCTGCGTGACGGCGGCGGTGGCGTCAAAAACGGCGGCGGGAGAAGTGCTCCCGGGCGGTCGCGGCAACCAACCCGCGCGAGCCGACGAAGGAAGTAGCCCGGGCAAAACTCCCTTCCGGGTGGCCTTCTCGCGGAGCATGTTTACGGAGATCAATGAGAATGACGCCAAGGCCGCGGTGAAGGTCTGGGCTCGAACTTTGGCCCAGGAGCGGAACATCCCGGTCGAGGTGGAAGCGGAGGTCTTGCCCGATGCGGAGGCGATCATCGAGGCCATGCGGAACAATCATATCGCTGGCGCGTCCGTCGTCACCGATGAGTACTGGAGAATGAGCCAGCAGATCCCGTTCAGCCATCTGATCTACAGTGTCCGGGAACGCCAGATCACGGAGGAGTATGTCTTGCTCGTCCGGCGCGACCAGAGCCTCGAACGGGTGGAAGACTTGCGCGGTCGGAGCGTGATATTTTTCCAAAATCCGCGGGCCAGTCTGGCCCCGATCTGGCTTGAGTCGCTGCTCCTGCAGCGGAACCTCGGACTTTCGGTCCAGTTCTGCGGCTCGATCACCTACGCCACCAAGACGACTCGGGTCATTCTACCGGTCTATTTTCAGCAGGTGGACGCTTGCGTCGCCACGCGGAAGGGATTTGAAACCATGGGCGAACTCAATCCGCAGATAGGTCGGCAGTTGAAGATTATCGCCACGTCTTCCGCACTGGTCCCCACCGTCTTCTGCATCCAGGAAAGCTATCAGCCGTCGTTCTTGGACGTGCTTTTGCAGGAGATCCAGAAGACGGACACGACCCCGGCGGGCCAGCAGGTTCTGGCGGTGTTCCAATGCGACGACCTGGCGGAACATCCGGCTTCGGCCCTGGACACCTCCCTCGAGTTGCTGAAGAACCATGCGCGACAGGCGCCGGCGCCGGCGGGTCTTTCCCCGGCCATTCGCACCGGGCCCAACGAAAAACCAGGCATCGTTCCATGAACCATCACAGCCGGGAGGGCCGATATTCGAGGGGGGCAGGAGAACGCCGCCAGGTTTTGGAGTGCGGCCGCCCTCTGCCGCTTTCGGGGCACTCGCCAAAA
>CAYHFE010000447.1:0-6815 GCA_964355375.1 uncultured Verrucomicrobiota bacterium | reverse complement strand
TGATCGGATCCAGGATCAGAAAGACCGCACCCCAAACCCAGGGATAAAAGTACTTGGGCCAGGCCCAGGTCAGTCCCAGCATTAACGCCCCGATCACCAACATGCCGGCGGAAACGGATCTCCCCGGCCGAATTCGAGGACCCGCGCGAATCCGCTCGACCCAGCCAAACGTCCGCACGAGCTCGGCCGTTCCGAAAACCGCGGGCATGACCGTCGAAAACGAAATCGTCGAAAGCAGAAAATGCTCAAGACCGCTGAACTGCTCGCCACCGAGATACTCCCAGTTTCTCGTTCGTCGATTAATGACCTCAAAAAGCCACCAGGCCGGAGCCGACACCACAAAAAGCATGGCGAAATCTCGCCGCGAGCTGGTCCAGAGGGATCGCCCCCTCCGACGGACCAGCAGGGCATCCACGATCAGAATGTAGCCGAGCCACAGTGGAAAAAACAGAAACGCGGTCCGCAAGCCCGGCAACAACCAGTTCAATGGCCAGAAAACCGCGATCAAACCAAGGCCAACCCAACCGTGCAGGGGGAGAGAACGGCTTCGGGTGTTCGAGCAAGACTTCATTTCGTGCCATTTTCGATTGACCTTGAGGAAGACGACTGCTCCAGAAAGAACGGCGCACAGACGATGAAACCGTCCACCGCCGGGGCGAGACTCTGTCCCGCCCGACGATTCAGATTGAAGTGATGACGCTCGAGTGACAAGGCTTTCCCTTCTAATTTCTCACCGATCCCGGGCGAATCAACTCGGGAGAGAGTGGACCCGACACACCACCGACGAAGCGGTAAAAAGTCCCTCCATCGCACTCGAGGCCCGCGATTCAAGCAAGATTCAGGATTGCGTCGCTTTGGGTACTTTCATAAGGTGTCCGCACCCAGACAATGTCGCGCGTCCCGAAGCAACTGCGATCGAGGATTGCGTCGCAGTAATCTGTTGGATGCCTGTGTTTGGATCAAGAAAGAGCAAAGAAGACCGGCGTTATTACCTGTTGCCGGGAATGGGTCGCTCCAATCGGCGACGCCACGCTCAATTCGTTTGGTGGGCCGTTGGCGTGGGACTCCTGGTTTCGGCGCTGCTGTGCCTTCTGCTCTATTTCCTAAATCGGCCTGGGCTTTGACCGAGCGCGCCACGGAAATTTAGCCTGCTGGAAAGGAAGGACTTCAGGTTCTGAGAGGTCCCGCGGCGCCACGAAGCGGGTTTTGGCGGGCCGCCGCTCAGTGAAACTCCCCTGCCTCATCCACGCCGGCGGGAATCGTCTCCGAATCAGTCTTGCGGCGTGGTCCTCGACTCCGCCGTGATGTGTTTCGGTCGATGGACCTCTAATCTGCTTGCCAGCCGGATCGTGAGGATCATAATGTGGTCCGAGTTTGGAGCGGACAGAGAAGATTGGACCCGGTTGTCGCTCTCAAACGTTGGTGAGTCATGCGCGAGTAGCTCAATTGGATAGAGTGACGGCCTCCGGAGCCGTAGGTTGTGGGTTCGACCCCCGCCTCGCGCACCAGTTGCGAAGGTGTTTCTCAGGCATTGGAACTGCTATTTGTTACAACCGAGAATCTGAAATGCGGAAGACATCGACCAGGGAGATCCCGATATGCTTTGCGACCACGGTCAGGAGAGAGGCGTTTCATTTGAACCTGGCCTGATGGGGCCTTCTGGCCCAATAACGATGCGCCCCGAGTTCAAAGATTCATTCACGAGGCAATGACCGAGCGGTGCTTCCCAAGGAGAGCATTCAAAGCCGAAACTCCCAGAGCAAACGATGCACATTCAGAATCTGATCCCTCCGACAGAGCAACCCCTGTCTTTCAAGCCCGGCCAGGCCATATTCACAGAAGGTGATTATGGGGATTTCATGTACGTTCTCCTGGAAGGCAGCGTCGAAGTTCTCGTCCACGGCAAATCCGTCGGAACCTTTGATCCGGTGGAACTCTTTGGTGAAATGGCCATCATTGATCCTCAGCCACGCAGCGCCACCGTCATGGCCAAAACGGCGTGCAAATTGGCCCGCATCAACCGGCCACGCTTCCTCGTCCTCGTGCAGGGCCAACCGGAGTTTGCCCTGCAAGTCATGCAGGGGTTGGTCGATCGCATTCGCTGGATGGACTCCACGTCTTCGGCGAGCGGCGATGAACATGCCCAACAGATCGCGGCCCTTCAAGAGGAAGCAAAAACACTCGAAACCGCCATCGAGGGGCAGAAGAAAGAAATCGAGTCGCTGCAACAACGACGCCAGCTCTCCTCCACTGCCGCGAGGCCCTGAAACTCGGGAAAATCACCGGCTTTGGACTCCGGATTCAGCCTGAGTGGTTCTGGCGAAAAGTTGCCGGACAGAAGGGATCAACCTGCATTAAACAACACGCGCTAGCCGAAATTTCCAACGCCTGTCGGCGGCGGGAAAGATTCGGACCAGCAACGACCTCAGAGGAGTCTGACGGGACGGCTCTCGGTTTCTCAACATTTGCCTCGATGACTGAGCGGATCAAAAAGTGGCGCAAGGTGCGAAAGCGCAAGAGCCACCAATATCACAAAACGCCGCCGTTGCTCTTGTTTCCTCTCGGCATCGTGTTGCTTTCCCTGATTCTCTTCTGCCTTTTTATCTATTACGTCTCCACGCACCAAATCAAACTGGACTGGCTCTATTAGGCCGATCCCACCCCCCGCCTCGAGTTCGGTCCGAATCCCGTCAAACCAGCCCAACCGGCCCTAATTCCAGCGTGATGAGATTCAGTTCTGGCCCGGTCCCGTCAAACCACGGCCGAGTCTTCCTTCCGGAATCTTTTTGCCGCTGGCGGCAACATCGGTATCCGCCGACCCCAGCCCAATCAAATCCACCAAAATGCGCTTGGCCTCCTTCAATGTGACATCCACCGGGCTCACCTTGGTCTCGGGCGATTCAGACTCACCCTCCTCTTTTGCGGAAGTGTCCGGACTGTCTATCTTGGCCACGACGTTGGTTTTCGATGCCGGCGGCGGCAGCCCGGGCAAGTCCGCGAGCTTTAGCGTGATATCATAAACCCGCTCGGCGATCTCCGGTCGGGACTTCAGCTCTTGCTGGCGGGTCTTGGACCTGGCTTCCGCCTCTTCCTTTTCCTTCAACCGCTGTCCTTCATTCAACGACACCGTCTTGTCGGCCAGGATCTTCTTCATCTGTTCGATGTCTTCCTGAAGGTAGTCGAAGTCCTTGTCGTGCTCGATCCGGGCCGCGGACCGTTTATGCAATTCCGGGAGTAAGGGCTGGATGCGATCGAGCTTCTCGTACTTGGCGCTCGGGATGGTATCCCAGGCCAGGGCGTTCTCGAGAGAGGCCTCGCCCACCTCGCCGTGGTTGTTCGGCGACGGCAGAATCAGGTCCGGGATAACTCCTTTCAATTGCGTGGAAGAACCGCTGGCCCGGTAGAACTTGCGAATCGTGACCTTGAGCGCTCCGGGGTCTTGGGCCGAACCCCCTTGCAGCCGGAGATATCGGCCGAGTTGAATCAGCGACTGGACGGTTCCTTTGCCATGGGTGGACGCATCACCCACAATCAGAGCGCGTCCATAATCCTGCAGGGCACCGGCGAGGATCTCCGACGCCGAAGCGCTGAACCGGCTGGTGAGAACGACCAACGGACCGTCATACAACACGGAAGGATCGGTATCTTCATCGACGATGATCTTGCCGTCAGGGTCCTTCACCTGAACCACCGGGCCCTTCTTGATGAAGAGACCGGTCAAATTGATCGCTTCCTCGAGCGACCCGCCTCCGTTGCGGCGCAGATCCAGAATGATCCCACCGACTTTCTCCAGCTTCAACTTGCGGATGAGAGTCGAAACGTCGCGGGTCGTGCTCTTCTTCTCCGCTTCCGATTTCGCCCGCCCGGCCAAGTCAAAATCCGCGTAAAATGAGGGAAGATCAATCACTCCCAATCTCATCGATCTGCCGTTATCTGGCGGCAAATCAATGATCTTGGCCTTGGCTTCCTGGTCTTCGAGTTTGATTTCATCCCGCACCAGAACGATGGTCTTGCGCACCGACGGGTCCGCCGCATCGGCCGGAATGACCGTCAAGCGAACCTCCGTTCCTTTCGCGCCACGAATCATATCGACCACTTTGTTCAACTTCATGTCCATGACATCCACGGGTTCATTCGCACCCTGAGCCACGGCGATAATTCGATCATTGGCTTTGAGCTTCTTGCTCTTGTCGGCGGGACCCTCCGGGACCAGGGAGAGGATCTTGCAGTAGCCATCTTCCGAGCGGAGCAAGGCGCCGATACCAAAAAGCGAGAGCTTCATCCCGATATTGAAACTCTCCAGGGCCGATTTGCCCATGTAGTCGGAATGAGGATCATAGGCACGGGCCAGCGAGGAAAGATACAGCTCCAGAATATCATCGTTGTCGTAGTCCTTGAGCGTGCGCAACAGTCGGGCGTAGCGGCGCATGATACGATCCGCGATATTGGCCAGTTTTTCTTTGTTCAACTTCTCCTGAAGAATTTCATAGCGCAGATGCTGACGCCAGAGCTGCTGGGCTTCGTTCAGATCCTTGGGGCGGGGCGACTTGCGCCGGTCCAGATTGTAGCGATCGTTGCCGGTGAACTCAAATTTCTCTGTCTTGAGCAACTCCTGCACGTGGGCCACTCGTTGCTCAACCCGCTCCAGAAAGCGCGAGAAGATGCGCTGGGCGGGTTTGATGTCTCCCGATTTCTCGGTCAGATCGTCCAGAATCTTCCGGTACTTCTCAAAATCGTCGATATCCGACTGGAGAAAGTGGATATGGGTATTGTCGAGCACTTCAAGATATCGGTCGAGAAATCGGCTCGAAAATTCATCGTCGAGCGGATGCTGCAGATAATGCTGCCCTTCCAGGGTCAGCGCGGTAAAGCGGGCGATGTTCGCGTCGTTAGGCCCGTTCACGAGGTTTTGCGAGGCGCGGGCGCGAGCGTCTAACAGCACTTGGTTGCCGAACGACTCGAAGACCATGGGCTCGCCACTTTTGGCCAACGCCGCTTCGACTTGGGCCGATGATTGTTTCGTCGTCTGGGGCGACGCCTCCTGAGCCGGAACCGCAACCAGCCCGCTCCAAGCCAGTTTACAGCAAGCCAAAAGAAGTAAGATTCTCACGATTTTCTTAAGTCAATAGTTTGTTCGGGCGGCACCATAGCACAGCTCAAACAAATTACACCCGAAATCTTGGCTTGTGGCAGTCCTTCGACGTGGATCAGGGGATGTCTGCTCTGAGAATCTCGAGTCTTCCGGCCTCGGGGCAGGTCCGGTTGGCCTCGAATTTGCAGGCTCCGAGATCCTGATCCACTGCGGGCGAAGCTGGGCCGCGTGGAATGGGCCTGAGCTCCCTTTCCCCTCACCCTCCCCCTCTCCCCGAGGAGAGGGAACCTTTATTTCCGTGCCACCAACTCGACGGGCGCCTTTTCTGCGAACGCGGATGAATAGGCTCCCTCTCCCCGAGGGAGAGGGCTGGGGTGAGGGGAAAGAGCGTGTCAAATGGATCGAGCAGGATCATCTCTTTTCCATGAAGTCAGGAGTTCTGAGGCTCCGAGGCATCCCCAGTTGCAAAGGGTTCGAGGCCTTGGTTCAAGGTCCGACTCGGGTTCCGAGGTTGGCGGCAATGAATCTCTCGGGGAGAAAGTTGTCGGCGAGCAGTCGGACGGCCGTCCGGGCATCGTCCACGACCGAGCGCAACTCGGTTTGCAGTGGCTGCTCCAGAGCCTGACTCCACTCCAGCAATTTTTGACCATCGGGAATCGCCTCCGGCATCAACGTCCAGGAACCCATGATCGCCCCCAACGCCGGAGCGGGATCCGCGGGAGGACTCCTCAAGCGAGGAACCATGACGATTCCCAAAAGAACCGCCACGGCCGCCAACCCCACGGTCATCCAGCCTAAACGAGGCGCGGCGGGTTCCAGACGGACGCCCTCGGGCTCGCGATCCAGCGCCTTCAGAATCTTGGCTTGAAGGAACGGCGGCGGCGACCTCCGCTGATCTTCGGCTCCCGCCATCAACCTCTCGATGAGCCGTCGCTCCGTTCGGTAATGAGTCAGGCAGGATGGACACTTCCGCAAATGCCTTTGGGTCCGCTCCGACAACGGGGCCTCCTCATCCAGACCGCGCGAAACGACTCTTTGATAATACCAGCACCAGGCCATAAGATTCACGGTGGTTAAAGGTTTTCCAAATTCTCACTCGATCGCCGCGGCCATCCACGGCCCCGCCTTCATTCCTGCCTTCCCCGGCGGCGGCTCAGGCTTTTCGCCAAATGAGCACGCCCCCGATGCAATAAAACTTTCACATGAATCTGCGTCGTTTCCATGATCCGCGCACTCTCCGCAACGGAGAAGCCTTCCCCGTAACGCAACCAAAGCGCTTGATATTGCTTCGGCTTCAAAGCGCGGGCCACTTCCCAGATGGAGGCTTGCTCATCCCGACGCTCGAGCTGGACGGACGGATCATCGAAATCGGGCTGATCGTGGTCGGCCAGATCCTCGGTCGGCCTGGCCGAGCGGAAGTGACTGACCGCCGTGCGCTTGGCGATGGTGAAGATCCAGGTGGCGAACGCATAGGTCGGATCATACCGATGAATGCTCCGAAAAGCCTTCAAAAACGTCTCCTGGGTGATATCCTCGGCGTCGTGCGCGTTCCCCACAAAACGGTGGAGGAAGTTGAAAATACGCTTCTCGAACTGCCCCACCAACCCATCAAACGAGTCCCGGCAACCGGCCTGACATTGTTTGGCAAGTTGCTCGGGACTGACTTCGTTTTGATCCACGGTGATCACGTTTCAGCCGTTTCTCGATTCCTTCCCATGAACCG
>CAYHFE010000446.1:0-6904 GCA_964355375.1 uncultured Verrucomicrobiota bacterium | reverse complement strand
TGCCTCGGGTTGTTTCCGGTCGGCGAGACGCCGACCGGTGCAGCCGGGACGGCCGCGCTCCCCATTCAAACAACCCAGGTTTATGGATAGGGAACGAACCAGCCTGATTGCATTCTCCCGGCCTCGGGCGCTCGTGAGCCGGAGCTATTTCTCCAAGGCGAGGGCCTCGGGGAGACTGCCGGTTTGAGCAAGACGAGCCGAAGCGCCCTGCAACTGGTAAAGGCGTCGAGCGTGGGAGAACGATTCGGGCAGTTTCGTCAGGCTGGTCAAGCGTCGCGGCCCGAACGCTCCCGCCACTTCCGGAATGTCCGTGACGCGCAGAACATTGAGCAACGCCGGACCGTCCCAATGCGAGGCCGGAGCGCCCTCCAGAATCACCTGCTTGATCCTGATAATTATTGTTCCGAGGTCAGCGATCCCGCAAGATCTCTCGAGCCGCGTTATAGCCACACGCGCCCATGATCCCACCGCCCGGATGGGTCGCGGCCCCGCAAAGATACAGGCCGGCGATGGGCGTGCGGTAGTTCGAGTAACCCGGCGCCGGACGCAAGAAGAAAAGCCGGTGCAAGGGCATCGCGCCCTGAAAAATGTTGCCACCCGTCAATCCGTAAACCCGTTCCATATCGAGCGGCGAGAGCACTTGTCGATCGATGACCGCACTCCGAAAATTCGGCGCATACTCGTTCAAAATGTCGAAACACCGATCGGCGAACTTCTCCTTCACATCATCCCAGCTCGCGCCCCGCAAGTAGGTTGGCGCGTACTGAATGAACATCGACATCAAATGCCGGCCGGGCGGCGCCACCGTCGGATCGACCACGGATGGGATGGTGCATTCCAGGATGGGCGACTCTGAGGGCCGGCCGTACTTGGCGTCGTCGTAGGCGCGCTCGAGATAATCGAACGTGGGACAGATATGAATGGTTCCGCGATGCTGCGGTCCCGGCTCACGGCCGGGCCAAGCCTTGAAATCGGGCAATTCGGACAAGGCCACATTGATCTTCAGCGAAGGGCTCGTGTAATCGATGGCGCGAATCGATTCCACAAATTCACCCGGCAGTTCCTCCGGCGACATGAGCTTAAGGAAAGTCACATTCGCATCCGCATTCGAAACCACGACCCGGGCGCGCAGCTCGGTGCCATCCTCGAGCACCACCCCCTCGGCGCGCCCGCCGTGAACGAGAATCTTTCGAACCGGCGCCGAGCAACGAATCTCCGCGCCCCGCTCCCGCGCGGCCGCGGCGATGGCCTGGCTGATGCCGCCGACCCCGCCCCGCACATAACCCCAGACGCCCCGGGCGCCGTTGCACTCTCCCATGACGTGGTGGAACAGCACATAAGCCGTGCCCGGCATCGAAGGGGACGCCATGGCTCCGATGACCGCGTCCGTCGCCAGCGTGACCTTAAGGGGCTCGGACTCGAACCATCGATCCAGAATCGGCCGGGCCGCGCCCGTGAGAATCTCCACGGCGTTGGCGCCATCACGCCCCAGCTTGACGAAGCGCCAAGCCATTTCCGCGAGCCGCCAATAATCCGTCAGCCGGCCCGACCACGGATCGGGTGGCGTCTGGATGAGCAACGGCTCCAGGAAGTCCGCCACCCGCGCGAGCATCTGCTCATATCGCGGCAGCGCTTCGGCATCGCGGACCGAGAATTTGGAGATCTCGCGCCGGTTCAAATCCGGATCGGGTCCCATGAGCAGGTGGCGCCCATCCGGCAACGGTGTGAACGAGGACGGACTCCGCGGCAGCATTTCGAACCCGTGCCGTCCGAGGTCAAGGTCGCGGATGATCTCCGGGCGCAACAGACTGTTCACGTAGGCGGCCGTCGAAACCTTGTAACCCGGCCACACCTCTTCGGTGACGCAGGCGCCCCCAAGAACTTCGCGACGCTCCAGAACCAGCACACGTTTTCCCGCACCCGCCAGATAGGCCGCGGTGACCAGTCCGTTGTGTCCTCCCCCAATAATGATGACGTCGAAGTGAGTCATAAACAACCGGATTAAAGCCGAAGGCCCTTTGAATTGCCACACTGGAAACGTCGTTCCAGCTGACCGAGTCTGCGAACCAACCGGTCTTCAGAGACGGATTTGATCTGAAACGCATCCGCGCCCGACTCCTTGGCGAGGCCGTTTTGCGGTGTGGAAGCCAGACGTACGAACCATGAAAACTGTGCAAATGCCAGTTTCCACTCGGTGATCGGCGCGACAATGCACAGGGGCAACCGCCCCACTTCCGGCGCATTCATCACCACCGCCGGACGCATTTTGCGGATTTCCGCGCCCACGGCTGGCCTGAATTCCACCTCCCCAACCTCACCACGTCGCGCTTTAATCATAGTCCAAAGGCGCGTCCGTCTCCTCCACAATCATAGTTGAATCTTTTCGGTAGAGCGCCTCCGCGACCCGGGCTTGCGCAGTCAATGTCCGCCGCCGCTCAGCCGAAGGCAAACGCATCAATTCGGCAGCGCTCAGGGCGCTCGACATGGACAGTTCCTCGATGAAAGTCAAGACTGCCTGCGCTTGAAGCTCGGGCAACCCCCTGATCTTTTCCGCCGCCAATTCAGCCGTGCTCATCTCCAGAAGATAGCGGGCCCGCTTGGGTCGATCAACCTGCAAAACCGAGCTCAAAGACGAACTCTTCTGAACGAGAAGCGTGGCCGAGCTCGACGGTCAAACCCGCATTTGGTGATCTGTCGCTGTTCCCAAAGCCGGAAAATGAAAAGGGTCCTCATGGAATCTTCGCCTCGGCAAACCGCTCCCTGGATCGCCTCGCAACGCGCGTCGCGGTGCATCCCGAAAACGTTGGGAACTCCGACGGCCGGAGGAATAGGAACTAACCCGTTTGCGGTCACGGCTCCGGGTGTCGCCACGCAGCCGACGAGCCGGACCGTTTTTGCTGGATCGAGTGTTACTTTCCAGGTCGAAGCGAATGGGACCCCGCCACTGAGCTATCATTGGCAAAAGAACCAAACTGACATTCCTGGCGGCAGCCAGGCCACGCTTACATTGAACGGTGTCCAAGTCACGGACGAGGGGAGCTACCGCGTCACGGTGAGTAACGCACTAGGAAGTGCAACGAGTCTCGAGGCAATCTTGCGAGTAATCGGGGCCAACACCGCACCGACGCTAGGTGCGATTGGGGATCAAGTTGTGGAGGAGGGGAGTCAGTGGGACGTCACACTCGATGCTACGGATGCGGATATTCCCGCGAACGTCCTGACGTGCACTCTGGCTCCCGGCGCTCCGTCCGGCATGACGATTGATCCTGCCAAAGGCGTGATCAAGTGGACACCAACCGAGGTGCAAGGGCCTGGAGTTTATCCTGTCACCGTCCGCGTGACTGACAACGGCTCTCCGCCGTTGAGCGATTCGAAGACTTTCAATGTCACCGTCAACGAAGTGAACAACGCTCCGATCCTGACCGCCGTTCCAAATCAAGTCGTGGAGGAGGGCCGCGAGTTAACCGTGACCGCCACGGCGACGGATGCGGATATTCCCGCGAACGTCCTCGCGTACACTCTGGCTCCCGGAGCGCCATCCGGCGTGACGATTGATTCGGCCACCGGTATGGTGAAATGGACTCCATCGCTCGCTCAAGGTCCCGGTCCTTTTCCAATCACGGTCAGGGTGACAGACAACGGCGCACCGCAGTTGAGTGATGCAACGACGTTCAATGTCACCGTGACCCCAAAGCCAAATACGCCTCCGGTTTTGGCTCCGATTGCTGACCAGACGTTGAACGAACTCGCCATGCTGTCCATCGAGCTGAGCGCGACTGACGCCGATCTTCCGGCGAATGCGCTCACCTATTTTGTCGTTTCCGCTCCAACTGGCCTGATCGCCGATCCATCAACGGGTCGGCTGACCTGGACGCCCACCGAAGCGCAGGGGCTCTCGACAAACGCCGTCACAGTGCGGGTGACGGACAGCGGCACGCCACCATTGAGCGACACCAAAACGTTTGCGGTCACCGTCAATGAAGTGAACGAAGCGCCTGTCTTGGCTGCCATTCCCGACAAGAATGCGGAGGTCGGTTCGCCCTTGACCTTCGCCGCCATCGCGACGGATGCGGATTTCCCGGCCAATACGCTGACTTTCACGTTGGAACTCGGCGCTCCCGCTGGCGCGACGATTGATCCCGTGTCCAGCGTGTTCACTTGGACGCCCACCCTCGCGCAAGAGAGCACGACGAACCAGATTGCGGTTCGGGTCGAGGACAATGGTTCACCGCCGCTTGCGGACGTCAAATCGTTCACGATTATCGTGTCGATGCAGCCGAGAGGTCCGGTGCAATTGAGCGCTTCGTTGCTGTCCAACGGAAGTGTTAAACTCGTGTGGAACACAAACCCCGGACGCACTTATACCATGCAGCGCTCGACAGACTTGGTCGCTTGGGAGGACTTGACCACGACCAACGCTATCGACGTCTCGGTGGAATATGTCGATGCGGAGGTGCCCACCGCACAGGCGCGTTTCTACCGTGTCGTGCAGCGCTGAGCCGGAACGCCCTAACTGAGAGAGTGTTTTGAAAAGAAGGAGGCCACGTGAGGAGACTCATTGTTCCCCGGGGTCAGGCGGCGGATCTCATCGAAGATCAGAGTCTCGTCAGCTCGACTCCTGCCCGAAAATGGATTTTCAATCGAGCTCTGACTTCTCTGCCTTAGCGACTTCAGGGCTCGACAGAGTCTCGCCCCACCAGACTTCCGGTGAGGGGCATAGTCGCCGCCCTCGGACGGTCATTGGACGCCGAACTGATCTGAGACGTCTGGCCAAGGGTCAGCGAGGCCCGTCCTCGGGCGGCCGATCGAGCGATTGGGAAATCAGGCTGCACCGGCTCTTTGAGCGCGCTCCACGAAAATGTCGATACAGCACTCCGACCCCCAAAAGCAGCAATGCCAACGCGGCCAGGAGCGGTGCCGGCGAATTCGTTTTGGGGAGCGCGAGGACACCCATGGGGGATTCGGCCGATGAGCTCTCCACCGCCGCCACGGAGGAGTTCGGCTCTGGAATCAAATCTGGGACGATCCGGCGGGACGGTTCGCGACTTGAAACAGAAACGGGCGGAGTCGGCGTCTCAAACCCAGCTGGCAAGGGCGGCGGATCCGTCGCCTTCTTCTCCTCGGACTGCACCGGACTCTCCGACTGGGCGGAGCTCGTTTCAGGCGTCGCGGAATCACGGGCGAGCTTTTGGCTTGGTGCTGGAAGAGCGCTCGACGAAATGGATGACGACGCGGAAGTGTCGGACGAGCGGCTCGTTGTGGTGTTTCCGTCGTGTGCGGACAGCGCTGCGGTGGCGGCGGAAATCGACGGAGGGATTGTCGCAGGGGGATGGGCGATATCGGAGAGAACCGATGGCGGACGGACGCTCGGTGCTGGCGAAGTCACTTCGGTTGGTAGGAGGATTGAAACCGGCGGCGGTGGCGGCAATTCCGGCGATCGAACGGCGTTGAGAGAAACGGCCGGAGGAACTGGAGAAGGGATGCCTGTGACCGCAAGCGACGGCGCGCCCGGAATGGTGATGGTCTCTCCGGCCAGCGCGACGGACCAATCTGTCAGCCGCCCAGCGCGCGCGACGAACGTGGTGATGATCGGCTTGCGGGCGCGTCGGGAGGCTGGGCCCTGCTCCTGATAAACCCGATTCAAGGTGCGATCAAACGGGGTGTTGGAGATTCGCTCATCGCCATCGCTGAAGAGGAATATTGTCAGCGCGGGGGCGGTCTGAATGGCCTGCAGCATTTCCTCAACCGCGACCTCCAGTCGGGTCTGCTTCTCAAACCGCTGGCTCTTGACCAGTTGCACGGCGCGCTGCGCCAGGCCTTGGCTTTGGTCGGGAGTCCACAGTTCGCCAGATAAACGGCGGGCGTGGACGATGTCATTGAACGTGCATACGCTGATGATCTGTCCGGGGCGGATCTGGCCGTGGACACCGCTCAGAATCAGGGACGCCAGCGCGTTGGTGAGGGTGAGACGCTGCCGGGCCATCGAGAACGACGTGTCCACCAGGAACAGGTAATCAGGCGCCGACGGTTCGACCGGGAGGACGGGAGGCGACGGAGATTGGGCGTGGCTCGGCGATCCGAGCCCGAGCCCGAGCCCGAGGCCGCACAGCGCCAGCGTGATCAGAAGGCGTCTCATGGGGATCGGGGGGCTTTGAAACGTCCGAGTTCCCGTCGATTATGGTGCTTCAAATCGCGGCTCAGATCGCCGAGTGTCGCCTGAATCGCCTGAATGAAGTTCGAGCAACTCGAAGCCATGCTCTGCAAAGAGGAAATCGTCTCGCGCTCCGCCAGATCGTCGGTGACCACGAGGATCTCGCCATAGGCGCTGAGCCGGTACGCAGCCCGTTCAATGAGCTGATCGGCGGTTTGGCCGGCTCCCGAGAAGAGAATCTCGAGTTCCGGCGATGATCGCGCCTTCGGCGTGCCGGGCGGAGCGCCCGCGCCATCGAAGACCACCGTGATGGGAATCCCCGTAACGTCCCGATGCTGGGCGAGAATGTGGAGAAGCTTATCGCGCGCCGCCGCCGAATGCCGGGCTTTCCCCGGCGCCAACTCCGGCCAGCCATGCAACAAACTGTAACCATCGATGAGAATCCGCATCAGCGCCACCCGGACACCGTAGCTCTCCGGAGGCAGAATGGAAATGGGTTTCCAGCGGTGCCGACCGGAGCGGAGACTGCACTGTTTCCAAGCCGTAAGCATGCAGTCAGGTCTGGGGAGCCTACGCGCCCTCGCGTGGGCCGACCGGCGCCCCGGCCGGTCGGAACGAGAGTTCAATTCAGTCACCAAATGGTGACTCGTTCGGACACGCCAGTGGGGTCGGCGAGGGCGCCGACCACGGCACGCGGGGGCGCGTGCGCTCCTCATCTCAGTTGAATTTTCCCGGCCAAGTTGGTCGCAGCCA
>CAYHFE010000445.1:0-6929 GCA_964355375.1 uncultured Verrucomicrobiota bacterium | reverse complement strand
CCTCCGGCGCTTTTGGCGAGTGCCCCGAAAGCGGCAGAGGGCGGCCGCACTCCAAGACCTGGCGGAATTCTCCGGCCCTCCTCTCGAACATCGATGCGCCCGGTTAACAAACGGTTCATGGTGGTTCCCTGTTGCATTCGCCCTCGCGATTCGAAAAACCGGTGCAAAACGAAGGGCGTCCCTCTATGATCCGGCGCAAATCAACTCACCCATGAACAGAACACTTCTCCTCGGCCTTCTCGCTCTCGCACTGGCCGGGCTTTCGTCGCTCGCCGGGACCCAGCGCATCATGGTGGTCGGCGATAGTTGGGCCGCCCTCATGACGCACCCCATCGCGGGCAAGATCTTCGACGCCACACTGGCCAAGAATGGGTGGGGTGACGTCGAGATCGTGGCCACGGACGAAACCGCCGTGCCCGGATCGCGCGCCGATCAGTGGGCTTCGAATCACAAGGGCAAGCTCGACAATTTGAAAAAGACGTTGGCGGCCCACCCGACGGTCGATGTCGTGTTCGTCGTGATCGGCGGCAACGATTTTCTCAAAGAAGCCACCGCGCGCAATCTCTCCACCATTGCGGCTGAGGAGCGGGCCGCTCTTTGGAAGAACATCGCGAAGAATGTGGAAACGCTCGTGGATGCGATTCTGGCCTGCCGGCCCAATCTCAAGGTGGTGCTGTGCGATTATGATTACCTCAATCTCAACGCCACCGCTCAATCGCCGATGAAGCAGACGTTTCAGGGTATTTCCCAAGCCGACTTCAATCGCTTCCTCGTCGATCTCGGACGCGAAAAGCGCGCGGTCATGGCCAAATCAGAACGCTGTCTTTACATTCAGAATTGGGGGTTGATGCAGTATCATTTCGGTGACGAGGACCAGAAGTATGAACCCAAGACGGTTCCGCTCCCCGGCGGACCGCCCCGCTACGAGCCCTTCCCCGGAGGCCATCCGGAGAAGCCGGGCCCGGCCCAGGCCTTCAACCAAGGCCCGGTCAACGACGGCATCCATCTGAACGCCCAGGGCTACCGGTTGATCATCGAGAATGCGCTCCACCAAGGATTGGGCCGATGGTTGAAGGAAGGCGCGCCACCCGTGACGCGAGCGGTTTCGGACAAACCGCTCCTCGGGTTCACCCAGGCCGGTTCCGAGTCGCAGCGGGCGCTCGAGGCGCGCTTCGACGCCGCCCTGAACAAGGAGAATCTCCGGACGTGGATGAAGCGAATGTCGGCGCGCCCCCACCATGTCGGTTCGCCGTTCGGCAAGGAAGTGGCCGAGTTCATCGCCAGCCAGTTCCGCGCCTGGGGCTATGAGACCGCGGTCGAGGAGTTTGGCGTGCTCTTTCCCACGCCCAAATCCCGCACGCTCGAAATGCTCGAGCCGGAACGGGTGCTGGCTTCCCTCGCTGAACCGGAAGTCAAAGGCGACACCACGTCGGGCCTGATCGCCGAGCAGCTTCCCACCTACAACGCATATTCCATCGACGGTGACGTGACCGGAAAGCTCGTCTATGTGAACTATGGGGTGCCCAAGGATTACGAAACGCTCGCCGAAAAGGGGATCGACGTTCGCGGGAAAATCGTCATCGCTCGCTATGGCGGATCGTGGCGCGGCATCAAGCCGAAGGTCGCGGCCGAACATGGCGCCGTCGGCTGCCTGATTTACTCGGACCCCCGGGACGACGGATATTTTGAAGGAGACGTCTATCCCCGCGGGGCGTGGCGGCCGGAACAAGGCGCTCAACGCGGATCGGTCGCCGACATTCCGCTTTATCCGGGCGATCCGTTGACGCCCGGGATCGGCGCCACCCGGGACGCCAAACGACTCGCCATCCAGAACGCGCCCACCTTGACGAAGATTCCGGTTCTGCCGATCTCCTCCGCCGATGCCTTGCCGCTGCTCCGCGCGCTCCAAGGTCCCGTCGCTCCCGAGGCGTGGCGCGGCGCGCTCCCGATCACCTATCACGTCGGGCCCGGGCCGGCCACCGTGCATCTCAAGTTGGAATTCGCGTGGAAACAAGTCCCCGCCTACGACGTCATCGCCAGGCTGCGTGGCGCGGAACAGCCCGATCAATGGATCATTCGAGGCAATCATCATGACGCCTGGGTTTTCGGGGCCGATGATCCGTTGAGCGGCTTGGTCGCGTTGATGGAGGAGGCGCGGGTCATCGGCCAATTGGCCAAAGAAGGCTGGCGACCCAAACGCACTCTCGTCTTCGCCGCTTGGACCCATGCGACCGCGGATGCGTTGAGGGAAGTCTGATAAAATTCACATTGAGACTTCGGCGAAAGCGGTTCAATCTCGCGCCCTATGAAAAGGACTTCTCTTCTCGTTGGCCTCACTTGGCTGGCGCTGGTTGCGACCGCGCCCGCTCAAGAATCCTCGGCGTTCGCTCTGAAAAATGGGGACCGCGTCGTCTTTTACGGCGATAGCATCACCGATCAACGCCTCTACACGACCTTTGCCGAAACGTATGTCGTGACCCGGTTTCCTCAATTGGATGTCCAATTCGTCCATTCGGGTTGGGGTGGCGACCGCGTGAATGGCGGCGGCGGTGGACCCATCAATGTGCGATTGCCGCGTGATGTCTATGCCTACAAGCCCACGGTCATGACGATCATGCTCGGGATGAACGATGGCTCCTATCGCGCGTTCGATCAGGGCATTTTTGACCAATATTCCAAGGGCTACCGGCACATCGTTTCCGAAGTGAAAAAGAACGCGCCGGGTCTTCGACTCACCCTGATTCAACCGTCGCCCTTTGACGATGTCACCCAGCCGCCCCGGTTCGAGGGCGGATACAACAAAGTCCTGGTCCGCTACGGCGAATTCCTCAAGGAGTTGGCAACCCAAGAGCAGACGGGCCTCGCCGATCTCAACACACCCGTCGTCGCCGCACTGGAGAAAGCCAAAGCCACCGACGCCGAACTGGCCAAGAAGATCATCGCGGACCGCGTGCATCCGGGCCCAGCCGGACATTTGCTCATGGCCGCCGCCCTGCTCAAGGCCTGGCACGCGCCCGCGCTCGTGTCCACGGTGGAAATCGACGCGACCGCCAAACGAGTCGTGCGCGCCGAGAATGCGGCCGTGACCGGGCTGGAGAGCAGCTCGGGATTGTCCTGGACTCAGACCGACCGCGCCCTGCCCATGCCCGTCGAGATGAGCGATGCGGTCATGGCTCTGGCGGTGAACTCATCGGATTTCGTGGCCACCCTCAATCAGCAACCTCTGAAAGTCATCGGTCTGAAGGCCGCCCGCTCTGCCTTGAAAATCGATGGCGCCAAGGTCGGATCCTTCACCAAAGAAGAACTGGCCAGCGGTATCAACCTCGCCCTGCTCTCGACGCCGATGGCCCGGCAAGCGGCCGAAGTGCACAAGCTGACCTTGCAGCATAACAACATGCACTTCGTGCGCTGGCGGCAGGTCCAAGTGCCATTGGCCAATCAAAAGTCCGCCAGAGTTCAGAAGGCGGTTTCGACCTTGATGGACGCGTTGGATGAAGAAGAAGCGGACGTGGTCCGACAGCAACGCGCCGTCGCCCAACCGAAACCGCATCGGTTCGAGCTCGTGGAAGAATAGCCCGATTGCGTCCCCTGGCGGTGCGGTGCGCCGCCCAGCTCCCCATCGATCAATTGCTTCGGACCGGCGCCTGTTTCCCAAACGCGAACAGGTGCCGATCCGTTCGAATATAGAGGGTGTCGTTCGCGATCGCCGGGGTGGCCAGAATCGGTTCTTTGAGAGAGTTGCGGGCGAGGACTTCCAGCGTTTCTCCCGCGCGAAAGATCACGACCGTGCCTTGCTGCGAGGCCACGCAAATCTTTCCCTGGGCCGCCACCGGGGATGAATAGTAATCGCCGAGCGCGCCCAGTCGCTCTTCTTGATAGAACACTTGGCCGGTTTTCGCGTCGAGGCATGAGGCCAAGCCGCCGTTTTTCACCAGATAGATCCGCCCTTCGTAGAAAAGCGGCGTCGGCACGTAAGGCAAACCGCGGGTCTGTTTCCAGCGCACTTGCGGGGTGTTGGTCGTTCCGGCTTGCGGTGGCTGAATCGCCAGCAACGCGTTCTGCGACTGAGTGAAAATCGCGGCGATGGCCTCGTACTCCTGACGCGTCATGAATCCATCCTTGTCGGCGTCGATATAAAGAAAATGCTGGCGCGCCGGACCGGGTGGCGCCTCCTGGCGAGTCAATCGGCCGTCCTTGTTCTGGTCGCCTTGCTCCAGCAACGCGTCGAACAAAGGCATCTTGGGCACACCCGATCCATGCGTCCAACCGCCCGCGAAAATCCGGCCATCGCCCGCCACGGCCGACGCCACCATTTCGTTGGGCAATCCGCCGACGCTCCAGAGCTCCGTCCCTTGGCTCAAGCTGTAGGCGGTGACCCGCAGCGTCCCGGGCAGGACCGCGCACTCGGGATGATCCGGCGGCCAGAGTAAAGGGGTGGCGAAGCCGCGGCGATAACCCGATCGATCGGCCCGCCAGAGCGTGGCGCCATCGCGAGAGGCGACGGCGAGCAAAGAGGAATCGGTGTCTTGATCCCCGTTCAACAGCACGCGATCGCCCGCCACCACCGGCGAGGTGCTCGCGCCATGCTGGGTGACGGGAGTGGGGATCGGCTTCCGCCACTGTTCTTTTCCGAAGAAATCGTAACAAATCAGGCCAAACGAGCCGAAATAAACATAGACTTGAACGCCGTCCGTCGCCGGCGTGGAAGCGGCCGGATTACTCAGATGGGAACCCTTTTCGATTTGATTCGGTGGAACCGAGCGGCGCCATAGCACCTTGCCGTCGCGCCGATCCAGGCAGAGCGTCTCCAACTGGTTCTCCCGGTAAGCTGTGAGAAAAATCCGGTCATCCCAAAGGCAGGGCGAGGAGTGACCGGAAGGCGTTTCGATCTGCCAGACCACATTCGATTCGACCCCAAAGTCGATCGGGAAATCACCGGCCGATGGCACCCCCGACCCGCCGGGCCCACGAAATTGCGGCCAACGCGCGGAGTTGGTGTCGGCGCCGCTCGCGTGCATCACCGCCCAGGCGGCGGCTAGAATCTGGACCCACCGGAAAAATGCCCTCATCCCGGGTAGTCCGTGGGATCGACGACCGAACGAATGGCCGCGAGAAGGTGGAAAAGGCTCTAAACCGCAACTGTTCAGTTGCAGCGGGGAGCGCACGCGCCCTCGCGGGCCGTGGTCGGCGCCCTCGCCGACCACAGTGGCGTGTTCGAACGAGTCGCCGTTCAGTGACTGAATTGGGTCTCCGTTAGAACCGGCGAGGCGCTGGTCGGGATACGCGAGGGCGCGTGTGCTCCCCGATGCTGTCTGAATAATCACGGCTAAGGTCTGGCATTTTTGCGCGCTCTGCGCCGTTTTGCGGTTCAGGGCTGTTCTCGCTGGTGTCACGCATCCAACCGCCCAGGCAATAAGTGCAGCCGCTTTCAATCTCATCCAAAACTGAGTTCGAGTTTTTTTCCCAACTCGAAAATATGCGTTCGAGCCTGATCGTATTCCTCCGCTTTGGCGAGATGTTCCAGCATGAGGGGAGGATTCTGCGGGAGCGCGGCCAACCGCCGCAAGTAGGTCGTGTAATCGACAGACCCGCGACCGGCCCCCACTTCACGGAAATGCACGTTCATCTCGACCTCCCACGTCAGATCCTTGGCGTGACAGCTCACAATCCACCGGCCCAGCTTGTCAAAGCATTCGGCGATGACCTCGCCACTGCGATAAAACTTTTCCGGAGAATTGATGATGTTGCACGGGTCCAGATGCACGGCGAACGCCTTCCGATCAATCGCACGAATCAGTTTCAGATAGCTTTCCGGAGTGTGGGGCAGAGCCCAGCCCATCATTTCGTAGGCGAAGGTCGTGCGCTTGGGCTGGACCGCATCGATGATCTTCCGGGCATTCTCGACGGCGGCATCAAAAAAGCGGGGTGAGAAATTGTCCGGATGCGGCCCATACCAGACCGTCGGATTAAACGAGCCGGCGATATCGACGCAACAGCGCGCCCCGACCGCCTCGGCCAGAGCCAGCCCTTCCGTCACCGTCGCGAGATTTTGGCGGCGCTTCTCCGGATCGGCGTCGAGCAGGTTCACCCAGCGGCCCACCTCGGCGATGACCACGTCATGCTTGGCGAAGGCGGCGGTGAGCGCACGAATCCGCGACTCGTCCGTCAGCGGAACACTTGGACAATAAGCGGCCCGATACCCCAGCTTGCGATGCGCCAGAGCCAGTTGCTCGGGGTCGTCGGTCTTAGCGAACGCCGGACCGCCCAGCCGGATGGGCTGGAGTCGGCGCAGGGGCGCTGGGGATGACACCGCCGCCCGTGCGGTTTGGGACAACCCGCCCGAAGACGCGGCGGCGACCGCGGCACACTGAAGAAAATCTCGGCGATTCACTCGGTTCATATTCATAACTTACTTCCTTCCCTCTTGCACCGGAATTGCAGACCGCAGACTACGAGCCTCGGATAAACCCGGCTTTGATCTGCATCAACTCGGCCAGAACGGGCGGTCAGTCGCGTCGCTGGTCCAGCTTTCCCAGAGCAAAAAAACGTGACCGCGGGTGGAGGTCGTTTCAGATCAAAACGGCATTCCTGATTGGAGCTGGAATGGCGGGGTCGTCCATGGCGGAGCCAACGTCCTCCGCGGGGCCGACCCGGGTTTCGTGAATTTCGCGCAGAGCGATTTTCATCTCGCCGAAACGTCGGTCTTGCGCAATGCGACCGACTCTCTGATCAACGGCGTTCCTCCCATCGCCGGCCAGCACCAAGCGCTCGGGGTCATGACCGCCGACGCGAATGGCGTCGCGAGTTGGGAAGAACCATTGGAAATCAACGAACGCATTTTGCGGTTCCTGGGTAGCCTCTTGAGCCCCGGAGGGTTCATGGATATTAGCCAGGTGCAAGCGAGTTCACGAGCGCGGCACCTGGACCGC
>CAYHFE010000444.1:0-6932 GCA_964355375.1 uncultured Verrucomicrobiota bacterium | reverse complement strand
TTTCATCACCAAGGAGAACCACACCTACGACACGATTTTTGATCGCGTGCCCGGGGCCAAGCACGATCCGAGCTTGCTGCGCTGGGGATTGCACCAAAAGATTCAGCAGAAAGGTCAACCCACCCTCGATGACGTCCCGGTCATGGTCAACCACAACTCTCTCGCCCGGCAATTCACGGTCAGCGACAATTTTTACGTCGAGCCCGAGGCCTCCGGAGTGGGCCATCGCTGGCTCGTCGGCGTGCAACCGAATAATCTGATGCAGATGACCTACTCCGTCGGATGGTCATTCAAGAAAGACAGCCGCGCACCGGGGCGCCGCTATTCGATGGGATCGAACGGCTCGCTCCTCCCGGACGATTACCCCGAAGCCGGGTCAATGTGGGAACACTTGGCCCGGCACAACGTGCGCTTCCGGAATTATGGAGAGGGCTTCGAGTTTCCCGGAGTTCTGGAAAAGGAAGATGAACATCCGACGGGGGCTCGGGAAGTAGCCAATTATCCGATGCCGAACGTTCTCTACCAAAACACCTGTTTCGACTTTCCGATCTTCAACATGAACATTCCGGATCAATACCGGGCTCATTGGTTCATGACTGATGTGGAGAAGAGGTTCCTGCGGGGTTGGCGGCGTTTTCCCTCGTTCCTCAATATCGCCATCTGCAACGATCATGGCGCCGACCCGAAACCCGAGAAGGGCTATCCTTACCTGGCGTCCTGGATGGCCGACAATGATCTGGCGCTGGGGCGAATGGTCGAATTCCTTTCCCACACCCCCTACTGGAAGAACATGGCCATATTCGTGACCGAAGACGACTCGGGCGGAGAGCCGGATCACGTCGATGCCCAACGCAGCGTCTTGCTCGTGATCAGCCCCTGGGCCAAACGCGCCTACGTCTCCCACCGCCACACCACCATCGTCAGCATGCACCGCACGCTTTATCAGGTCTTTGGCCTTCCTCCACTCAATCTCTTCGACGCCTTGGCGAATGACTTTTCGGACTGCTTCACCACCACTCCCGACTTTCGCCCTTACCGATGTCTCCCCGTGGATCCACGAATCTTTGACCCGGAGAAAGCCAAGGATCCCAAGGACCCGGACTATGGCAAAGCCCGCCGAGCCCCATCCATGCCGATGGATGATGACGACGAAATGGAGAAGATTCTCCGACGCGGCGAGCGCGAGGCGAGTCCCAGATGAATGCTGAGCTCCGCTCAAACGAATGCGGCCATCCTCGACTGCTCGATGAACCTGCGGTGGGGTGAGACTCTGTCGAACCCTGCCTTCTCTGTCGGCCGAGATTCCAGAGCTCGAAGGAGTCTCGCTCCACCCCTGGATGAGTTCAGGGTTTCACTGCGAGAAGAATCGCTTTGCGGAATAGTCGCCCGGCGATTCGGACACAGCGCGAGCGCACACTTTAGCCTTTTTCAGGCTGTTTCTTACGACTAGAGTTTTGACGGAACTATTTACATCATCGATATGCCGATTTACGAATTTGCCTGCCCGAAATGCCGAAGGATGTTCAACTTTCTTTCCAAACGAATTGAGCCGGACCGATTGCCGGTCTGTCCCAAATGCGGGAACAAGAAGATGGTCAAACAGGTCAGTGCGTTTGCCATGACCCGCGGCCTGAAAGAACCCTCCGCCGCCTCCGCGCCCGGCGAGCACGACGATTCACCCACGCCGGACTTGGATGATCCGAAGATCATGCGCGCGATGCAGGAGATGGAGCGCGATATGGGGCATCTCGACGAAAACAATCCCAAGCACATGGCCCACATGATGCGAAAAATGAAAGACATGCTGCCGGCCGGCACGATGCCCAAAGAACTTGATATCGCCATCAAACGTCTCGAACAAGGCGAAGATCCGGACAAGATCGAAGAAGATATGGGTGATGTGCTGGGCGATGTCTTGGGCGGCCCGGATGACGAAGAAGGCGGGGGTGGATCTGGAGGCGGCGACTACTCCAAAGACAGCGGGCTCTACGATTACTGACATGAAAAGAGCGGTCGTCGCCCTTCTCTGGATGCTCGTCGCGATCCTGGGAGCCTGGGCCTATGTTACGCTGGCCGTGCGCCGGGGCGAACCCATCAATTCGGCCTACATTCTCATCGCGGCGCTCTGCAGTTACGCCGTCGGTTATCGCTTTTACTCGAAGTGGATTGCGACACGGATCCTGATTCTGAACGACCGCCGCGCCACGCCCAGCGAGGTTCACGAGGATGGGAAGGATTTCGTCAAAACGAACAAATGGATCGTCTTCGGCCATCACTTCGCCGCGATTTCTGGGCCGGGCCCGCTGGTCGGACCGGTCCTGGCCGCGCAATTCGGATATCTGCCCAGCGCGCTCTGGATCATCATCGGCGTGGTGCTGGGCGGCGCGGTCCAAGATTTCGTCATCCTGTTTTGCTCGATGCGTCGCAACGGGAAATCGCTCGGACAAATGGTCAAGGAAGAGCTCAACTCGACCGCTGGTCTGATCGGCGTCGCCGCGATTCTGGCCATCATGACCATTCTTCTCGCCGTGCTCGCCCTCGTCGTGGTCAACGCCCTGGCGGAAAGCTCCTGGGGGGTGTTCACCGTCGGCGCCACGATTCCCATCGCCATGTTCATGGGCGGGTATCTTCGCTACTGGCGAGTGGGCAAAGTACTGGAAGTGACGGCCCTGGGCGTCGTGCTCCTGCTGCTGGCGGTCTGGGGCGGACAATTTGTCCACGCTCACGCGGAATGGTCGCAACGCTTCACCCTGGGCAAGGAACCGCTCGCCTGGTCCATCATCCTCTATGGATTGGCCGCGAGCATTCTGCCGGTCTGGCTGCTGCTCGCGCCGCGGGATTACCTCAGCACCTTCATGAAACTCGGGACGATCTTTGCCCTCGCCCTCGGAGTCTTTCTCGTGCTTCCGGACTTGAAATTTCCCGCGGTCAGCAAATTCATCGATGGGTCCGGCCTGGTGGTGCCGGGCAAGCTGTTCCCGTTTTGTTTCATCACCATCGCCTGTGGCGCGATTTCCGGATTCCACACCCTCATCGCCAGCGGGATCACTCCAAAGATTATTACACGCGAGAGCTACTCGCGTCCCATCGGCTACGGGGCCATGTGCCTGGAATCCTTGGTCGCGATCATGGCCTTGATCGCGGCCTGCACGCTGGAACCGGGAGTTTATCTGAGCATGAATGTCAAGGGAGCCGGCGCGGACGCGGCGGCCATCGCCGCCGACACGCTCAACAAAGTGCATGCCGCGGGCTTTGCGGTCACCGGGGAGGAAATGGCCCGTCTGGCCGACTCGATCGGCGAGAAATCGTTGTTCGGACGGACTGGCGGCGCCGCCACCCTGGCCGTCGGCATGGCGCACATTTTCTCCAAAGCCACCCAAGGCCGGTGGCTGGATCTGTGGTACCACTTCGCCATCATGTTCGAGGCCTTGTTCATCTTGACCACGCTGGACGCGGGCACGCGGGTCGGGCGCTACTTGATCCAGGACGTGCTCGGGAACCTCTGGAAGCCGCTCGGTGACGTCCGGAGCATTCGGGCCAACGTGCTGGCCAGCGTCTTGATGGTGACAGGCTGGGGTTACTTCTTGATCCAAGGCGTGCGCGACCCGGACGGAGGGATCAAAGCGCTCTGGCCGTTGTTCGGGATCGCGAATCAATTGCTCGCGTCCATCGCGCTTTGCCTGGCCACCACCGTGATTCTGAAAATGCAGTTGACTCCAACCCACGCGACGCACCCCGCGCTTCCGCCCCATCGGGCCGGCCAACCGGTCCTGGCGCTGGTGACGCTGGTGCCCTTGGTTTGGCTGTTGGCGGTTACCGTCACGGCGGGAACCCAAAAGATTTTTCATGCCAATCCGAGTATCGGTTTTCTCGCCAAAGCGGCCCAACTCGAAGGGCAACGCCCCGCGCTGGAGCGGGCCGTGCAAGCGGCGTCGGCCCAGAGCGAGTCCAAGGCCCTGGCGGGCGCGAACCACGCCCTCCGCGCCAATCGCATCGAACGATTCAACAATCTCGTGGACGCCACCGCCGCTGGCATTTTCCTGTGCCTGGTCGTGATGATCGTCGCCATGAGCGTACGGGAATGGTGGTTATTCGTCGGGCGGCGGCGACCGACCACCCTGCGCGAGTCGCCGACGGTCTGGCTCCCGGATTACGCGATCGCGGAAGGCAAACCGATGCGTTGGCTGGGATTTCTGGCCCTCGGGGTGGCGTTGGCCAAAGAGCTCTCCAGCGAAGCGGCCGTCGAACGAGCTCAACAAACTGCCTCGGCCTCGCACTGCCCTCCGGCTTCCCCGGACAACCCCGACCCCTCGACGGAGCCCACATCGACGACCGCAATCACCTCCCCGGAAACACTGCGCCGGCAAGCTTTTCTTCAAGTCACGGAGAAACGATACACCGGGTTCAATCGCTGTTGCTGAAAAGAAGGCGCTCTCGCCATTTCCTCTGAACTTTCTCGAACTCGTTCCGAAATCTCCAGGTTCTCATGACTCGAATTGGTCTGTTCGGCGGTTCATTCAATCCGATCCATCTGGGACACATTCTCGTCGCCCAAGCGGCCCGGGAAGAGTGCGAACTGCAGCGACTCGTTTTCATCCCGGCTGCCCAATCCCCCTTCAAACCCGACGGCACCCTGGCTCCAGCCCAAGAACGGCTGCGTCTTCTGCGCCTGGCCTTGAGCGGTTACAGTCAATACGACGTCGATGACCAGGAGATTGTCCGCGGCGGGATTTCCTACACGATCGATACCGTTCGTGAATACGCGCGGCGCTTTCCGCAGGGACAGTTTTATTATTTGATAGGAGCCGATCACATCGCCCAACTGCCGAAGTGGCGGGAGGCCGACGAACTGGCCCAGCGCCTTGAATTTCTGGTGATTCCGCGCCCCGGAGAAGCGTTGACCCCGCTGCCTCCCCCCTTTCGAGGCCAGCCGCTCAGGGGTTTTCCCACGGCCATCTCCTCATCGCAAATTCGAGAGCGGATCCGCGCCGGATTGGCCATCGATCAGCTCGTGCCTCCTCCGGTGGCTGAGGCCATTCGCAATAATCGGCTTTATCTTTGACCGGACTTCGGGCATTCTGCCGACGATGGATTCAAGAAAACTGGCGCAACACTGCCGAGAACTCGCCGACAACAGGAAGGCCGAGAATATTGTGGTGCTCGATCTCCGAAAGGTCTCGTCAATCACCGATTACTTCGTGATCGCGACGGGCACAAGCGAACCGCACCTCCGGGCGATCGTGGACGAAATCACCGAGGGCCTGGCCGAGGACTGTTCCCTGCGCCCGCGCGCCCGGGACGGCGCCCTCGAGACTTCATGGATCGTCCTGGATTACTTTGACGTAATCGTTCACATCATGCGCGCGGATGTCCGGGAGCACTATGATTTGGAAGGGTTGTGGGGTGATGTCCCCAAAGTCCGGGCACGAAAAAAGCCTGCCGCCACGGGCTGAATTTCGAAAAACATTTCCGGATTGTCCCTCTCCGACGTGAGACATGGACGGCTGCGGATTACTCCTCAGGGCCGTCGCTCATGACCTTGGCTGGTGTCTCGGAGGACACCTGGAGCATGGCGTCGAACAGCCTCTTAAAATCATCCAAACCGGTTGATGGAATAATGATGGTGTCGCGCCGGCCGCCCACATCTTCCGTAATGCGGAGAAACCGGCCTCGGGGATTCTCTTTCAAGGTAAAAACAAAGGTCTTGCGCTCGATTTGGATCTTGTCCGACTTAATGGTTTCCTCGACCACGGGAGGCTTGGGACTAGAGTGGCTATGAGGACGATGACCGAAAGGCGAGGGACGTTCGTTCGATATCATACAGCAACTTTCCACCGCGGCGCCGCATTACGCCGTTACGTATTACAGACACTTACGGAGAGCCGTTTGTCAACCCTTGAATTTACTGCCCCGCACAAACCTGGGTGGGGTCCACGGAGACGCAACGTGTAAGACGTAAAGCAGCACTCCCAAATTCGCCAAAACATTGCTCGCGTGGAAAAAACTCTGCCAGAGACGATACGGCTGAACCGCCCGTTGCCGCTGCGCCGGCGTGGACCGAACGCCATACCGGTCGAGGTGAAGGCGCCGCAATTCCGGCTGCAGCCAAAAACTTCCGAGCAAACCCCATCCCCACAAAATCAAAACCAGATAAAGCACTCCCCGTCGCAGCGGTTTGCCGGCGTAGAGACATTCCAAGAGCAGGTGCATGAGGGCAATTCCACCACACCAACAATGCAGGGTGAAGTAGCGCTCCAAAACTACATGCGCCACCGCCTCCCCATACAAGGACGGCAAGATCCTGGATACCTCCACGGAAGAGAGCGCGGGCGCAACTCCAAGGGAATAGAAAACCACCGCTCCCAACCAAACCGCGGCGTTCGTTATCCCGACAAGTCTCAGAAAAACGAGCACGCCGACAGCGTAAAGAAAAAGGAAGCCAGTGCCAAGCCCGGATCACGAACCCACCTCGCGCCGGCCATCTCTCCGGCGCGGCCGAAGGCGCCGCCGCCACGGGTTCCAATCCGCTCAGCCACCAACCGGCCCTGATTTCGCTCGATTGACCAAATCCTGCAGCGTCACCAAGCTCGCCGCGGCGCGTTCCGCCTGGGCGATATTCTCAAATTCTCGGGAGACCAATTGGCGGGTCGGATTGTCGGTCATGGCCATCTCGCGCCCCATTCCAGCCCGCAAGGCCTGCAAGACATCATGGGCCGTGATCTGCTCCAGCGGGCGTCCTGGGGCGTAGGCCATCTCCTCGCCCAACACCTCCACGAGCAAGCGGGATTGCAGCAACCCTTCGAGAACCTGACTGATCAAACGGGACGAAACACCGATTTCGCTGGCCAGTTCCAAACCCGTGGGCGCCTTGGCACCCTGGTGAAAGCGTTGTCCGACGCCTTCTACACGGGGTGGAACACCGTGAGGAATTG
>CAYHFE010000443.1:0-6965 GCA_964355375.1 uncultured Verrucomicrobiota bacterium | reverse complement strand
CTGAAGCCGGGACTACATGCGTGGAACGGACAGTGTCCTGAGTCAAAATGAGAATTGCTGCGCAATCCTCGAGCCTGATCCCAACCCTAGTGGCGCGATTGATAGCGCAAAGACATCCGGGTCTCAGCGCATCTCCCCAAGTCGGTGCATAAACCCGCCGGGGCGCCGATCGCCCGAACGGCTGTGCTCTCGTCGGGTCGCTTCCATCCAGCCTGGGACGTGAATAGCCATTGCAGTTGGGGAGCACACGCGCCCTCGCGTGTTCCGACCGGCGCCCTCGCCGGTCGGCGGAGGGCGTCAGCTACTCAGAAATCAGCGATCCGCCCAAAGGCCTGTTTGCGGTTGGCGAGGGCACCGACGACCGCACACGAGGGCGAGGGCGCTCCCCCCTCTCAACTGAATGGTAACGGCTGATTCCACGTTGCTTTCAAGTTGAGCGGAATGAGCCCTCACCCGTCCTTCGGACACCCTCTCCCCTCCGATGGGAGAGGGACGGGGTGCGGGACCAGTTAGTCTCATCTTGATCGCAAATTGGAATGAGAGATCCCGCTCGCCGTTTCAGCAATAGACGAGCACGAAAGGATTGAGCGGGGTCGCGGAGTTGATGTTGTTGATCTTGTTGATCCACGCCGTTGTCAACTCCTTGCCCTTGGTCAAAATCAGGACGTTGCTCGAGCTGAGGATATCCCGGGCCAGGGTCATCCCGGCTTGCAGTTCAATGAGGAGAATCTCGCGTTCGCCGCGCGGCAATTCCGTTTTCGGCACCGCCGCGGCCACGACTTCCACGGCTTTGGGATCGAACATTTTGTCGGACTGATTGCCCAGGTCGGCCAGCACTTGCGGGGGGAGTTGGTGTTTGCTGGAAAAGAAGATGACCGGAGCCAGGAGCCGAGACAGCCAAGGGATGGCTTCCCCTTGCAGGCGATCCGGGTAGCCCGTGCCATCCCAGTTTTCATGATGGCAATGGATGAGCTCGCTCGCCGTCTTGAAGATCGGGTATTCTTGGAGGATATCCTCGGTGTCTTGCGGATGCTTTTTGATGAGAACCAGTTCTTCCTGGGTGCATTTCTCCGGCGACCGAAGCCACCGGCGCACGAGGCCGCGGTCCAACCCGATCAGCGAAATATCATGCAAAGCGCCCGCCCATTCGAGAGCTTGCGTGTCTTCCTCAGACAATTCGACCATCTGAGCCACGGTGTGGCAAAGCACGCGCGCCCGGGCCGCCGTGTTGCCGAGATTCGGATGAAAAATGGCCAGGGATCTGATGAATGCTTCCACGGCCATGTCGGCGCGTTCGACGGACGAGAAGACGCCTTCGATCACTCCTTCCGCGCCTGCTTCTCCCATCTCCGCCTCGGCCGGTTCGCCGCCCAGCTCCGCGCTGGCTCCAGCGCTGGCCGCGGGGCTCGGGACGGGAATGCCGCAGGCGACGGAGTTCCGGATGATCGCGATCAATTCCTCGCGCAGCCATGGCTTTGCCACGTAGCGATGGATCACTCCGGTCTGAATGGCGTTGAACAGGTCCGGTAGGGCGAGGCTGCTCGTCAAAAGCACCCGGGCGGCGGCGGGATTCAAACCCTTGACCCGGGTCAGAAGATCCAATCCGGACATTCCGGGCATTTCTTGGTCGGCGAGGACCACGGGGAACTGGTCTTTTTGCAGGGCCTCCAATGCTTTGGCGCCGCTCGTGGCGGTGGTGATCTGACACCCTTCCGGCTGAAGCTGTTCTTTCAACACGGAGAGCACCAGTTCGTCGTTATCCACAATCAGGATCTTAGCCCAACCGGGATTCATCGTTGTCGTATCGCTAGGCATAATATTCTTTTCCGGGTCCGAGACTCGGAGGGTTTCTTTCCACCCGCCAAAAGTCAAGGGCGACGAACCAATTCGCAGCAGTTCTCATTTTGACTCAGGACACTGTCCGCTCCACGCATGGAGTCCCGGCTTCAACCGGTTTTCACGCGGCGACCGGCTGAAGCCGGGACAACATACTTGTCAAAATGAGATTTGCTGACCAATTCGGGCGTAAGCTCCGATTTCTCAGTCGATAACCCAGTAATCGCTTCAGCTCAGTTCCGGGTCAGAGTTCCGAGCTTAACGGAACCAAGGTGAAGCATGCGATGTCATCCGATTGACCGAGTCCGCCAACCGGGTTATCCACCCGCGGCAGCTCTGTCGCACGCGATCTCTACGGTTTCTCAGAAACCGGGCGAAGCTCAAGCCTTTTTTGCGAGGAAATGCGTCGATCAGAGGACGTTTCCGAGCCCGATCCGGCTGGCGCTTATTTGGGCTTGGACTGGCCCAGGGCGGTCGGGACGGCCTCAAGCAGCCGGTCGATGACTCCTCCCACGGTGATCCCTTCGGCCTCGGCCCGGTAATTGATCAGGATGCGGTGGCGCATGGCCGAATGGGCGAGGGCCCGAATGTCATCGATATTGGCGTGCGAACGGCCTTGCAGCAGGGATCGCGCTTTCGCGCCCAAGACCAAGTACTGGGCGGCCCGCAAGCCGGCGCCCCAACTGACCCAGCCATTGATGAATTCCGGGGTGCCTTTCTGGTGAGGGCGGGACGCGGCGGACAGTCGGACGGCGTAGCGGATGACCTCTTCGGCAATCGGGACTTTGCGCACAACGTCGTGGAACCGCAGGACGTCTTCCGCGTTGAAAAACGGCTCGATCGGCTCGGGGCGTCCGGCGGTGGTCTGAGCGACCACGGCGACCTCGTCGTCCTCGGACAGGTAATCGATGACGACATTGAACATGAAGCGGTCGAGTTGGGCTTCGGGCAAAGGGTAGGTGCCTTCCATTTCGATCGGATTCTGGGTGGCGAGCACAAAGAACGGTTCGGGCAGGACGTGCCGGACGCCGGAAGCGGTGACTTGATGCTCTTGCATGGCCTCGAGCAGGGCGGCTTGGGTTTTGGGTGGCGTGCGGTTGATTTCGTCGGCCAGAATCATGTTGGCGAAGATCGGGCCTTTGACGAAAACCATTTTCCGACCACTCCCGGTATCTTCGAGGATTTCCGTGCCGGTGATATCGGCCGGCATGAGATCAGGGGTGAATTGGATGCGCTGGAATTTGAGATGGAAGATCTGGGCGATCGATTTGATCAAGAGCGTCTTGGCCAAGCCGGGTGCTCCGGTGATCAGGCAGTGCCCGCCGGCAAACAGGGCGATGAGCAGTTCACTGATGACCTCCTTCTGGCCGACGATGACTTTGGCCAGTTCGGCGTTAATTCGGTGGTGTCCGGCGAGGAGTTGTTCGACGGCTTGTTTCTCAGTTCGGTAGGAGTCAGTCAAATTTTCCACAGGGGTCCTTTGCAGTCGCGCGGCGCGAGGGGCGCTGGAATGGGTCGGCTGGAGCCGCCGATTCTCGAGTTCGTCCGGGCGTTTTTCAAACGTTTAATGGGTCATCGCGTAATAGACGATGTTGATTCCGAGCGGATACGCTTTCTTTTCGGAAAACTCGCGGAAGTAATACTCGCTCTCGCCTTCGCGCTCCCAGCCATCGCCATTGTCGGTGTTGTGGCAGATGATCACCATCATCCGATTCTTGTCGTCGAAGATGCCTTTGATATGGACGTCCTCGGCGTCGGATCGCTCCCAGGTAATGCCGGAGTATTCGCTCTGCACCCCCAAATAAACGTTGGGGACTTGGAGCTTGTTTTTTGGAACGTTGAGGTCGAAGACGGAATGGAAGACCGGGTGGTCCATGGGCAGCTCGACCGGTTCACGGTTCGGAAAAACCCGTCTCATTTCCGAGTAGAGGTTCTCCCACTCCCGTTCTCCCCAGAAATCATCGACCATGAGAAAGCCGCCGTTCAACAAATAGCGCCGCAGCGCCGTCACTTCCTCATCGGTCAGATCCATTCGTCCCGGCTCGACGATGTAGATGAACGGATGATCGAGAAGCTCGGGGTCGGTCAGTTCGAGAATCTTCCCATTGGGATCCACTTTCATGGAGGTCATCTGCTGGAGACGGAACGAAAAATTGAGGTCGCTATCCGAGTAATCTGTGGCCCAACCTCCTCCTCGTCCCCACCCATTCGAGCCCGAGGGATACTTGACGCGCACGAAGGTGAAGACGTCCTTGCTGAACTTGGGATCTACTTCCCAGTTCGGAGTGCCGTTGCGGTCGGGAATGCTCCCGGGGTCGGGAGGCGGACGCCGGCCGTAGCCGCCGCGTCCGCGCCGGGGACGATCCGGATCGAATTGCGCCCAGGCCCAGAGACCTCCCATCGCCAGGACGAGCAGAAGAAGCAAAGCCTTGCGCAAGGTCGTGTTCATTGAGTGGGCGGGGCCGGCGGGGTCGGCGGGAGCACGGGTGCTGTCGGCTTGGATTCCGGCCGACCCTGGCCCACGATGGCCAGGAGCAATTGGTGGGCTTCACGAAATCGCGGCGCTTCTTCCAAGGCCTGGAGGACGTGACGTTTGGCATCCGGCTGGCCGGTCGCATGGAGCAGTTTGGCGAGGCGAAAATGAACGTCGGTCACGTCGGTGGGGTCGAGCCGCAGCAAGGTCTCGTAGGATTCGATCGCTTCCTGGCTCCGGCCCAGGGCTTCCTGGGCGTGGCCGAGGTAGCGGTGGGGCGCCGGCACGAGAGGATTCACCGCCAGGTAGCGTTCGGCCTGGGAGATGGTCGCCTTCCAGTCCTGGGCCGAGCTCGTCAATTCCATTAAACGGAGGTAGGCCTCAATGACATCGGCGTCCAGTTGAGCCAGCCGGTTGAGGGCCTGGCGCTCGAGGTCGGTCTCATTCAATCCCCGGTGCGCGGCCGCGAGCAAGAGATAGGCGCTGTCCGAACCTGTTTGATCGGGATAACTCTCCAGGAGGGTCTGGATGGGAACTTTCGCCTCCAGCCATTTCTTCTCTTTCAGGAGGAGGCGGGCTTTCTGGAGGAGGACCCAGTAGTTCTTGGGATATTTCTCCATCCATTTCGCATCGTCTTTCGCCACGTCCTCTTCGTCGGGCTTCTTCCAATCGAGTCCGGCCCCCAACGATTCGGCCCGGGCTTGGGCAAAGGCCGCAAAATCCTTTTCGATCGTTTTCAACGGAGCGGTGTGGGCTTCGATGGTCGGATTGATCGGTTTGCCCTCGCCGAGATCGAGGAGGATTTTTTTCAGCGATTCCAGGCCGAATCGGTCCACGAGAAATTCCACGACGAGCGAGGATTCGTAGTAGGCGAACTGGAGATAAAGACCGTTTTTAGGCGTGAGGAAAGCGCCGCTCAATTCGCCGATGGGCGTCAATTCGCCCTTGAGAATCATCTCCCGGTAACGCGGGGTCATGGATTGGCCCCAAGTTGGATTGGCCTTCCGCTCTTCATAAACGGAAATGCCCTCGCTCAACCAGCGGGGCATCTTGTTTTTGGTCAGCCCAAGGGTGATCACATGACAGAACTCATGCCAGAGAACCGCTTCCCAGCAGGTCGGATTGGCCTTTTGGGAGGCGGGGCTGTTCGCGGTGATGACGCGTCCGAAACAAACTCCCAGGTAACCCTCGCCGCCCGGCATGCCGAAGGTGCGCACGGCGAAATCTTTTTGCTCGGGGAAAATCTCGACGATGGTCGGCAGGGTCAAGGCGAATCCGTATTTCTGGCCAACGCCGGCCTTGGCGCGTTCGAGCAAGTTCAGGACGCTTTTTCCGTAGATCGGCGCTTCCTTGGGATGCATCCGCACGATGAAATCGCGATTGGTCAGGAGTTGGAACTTGGACAACTCCTCGCGCAGGGTGACGAGATTGTAGGCGACGATGTCGTAGGCGTCTTTCTTGAACACCTCCTCGGCCAGTTGCCATCCTTCGTCATCCTGGCCGAGCCGGAGGAGATCCTGGGCAAGCTGGATTCTGGCCGGCAGATAATCTGAGTCCCAGCGCACCGCCTGCCGTTGGTAAGCCGAGCCTTCAATGAAATGGTACTTCTGCGAAAGCTTCTGACCGATCAAATGCGCCACCCGCGGATTGGTGTTCCAGGGCTGGAGCGCCCGGTCGCGGGCCTTGGCTTCGTCTTCCAGCCGGTTGTCAAAATGGGCCAGCACCGCCCGATAGGACCAGGCTTCAGGATGCGATGGATTTACCGCCAGAACTTTGGCGATTCGTTTCTCGGCCTCTTCGTAATCCTCCGCATCAATCAGGTGGTCGGCAAACTGGAGGAGGCTGGGCGTATGTTTCGGGTTATGCTGGAGGGCGGTCTCGAGGCTCGCCAGCATTTTGCTCCGGTCGCCGGACGAGTAGGCCTTGGCCAATCCGCAAAAAAGGTCGGCGTCAGTCGGGAACAACTTGATCCCTTCCAGGAAACTCTTCGACGCCATGTCGTAGTCGTTCTTCTCCAACGCGAGCTGTCCGATGGCCAGATAGGTTTCGCGGTATTTTGGCTCGGCTTTCTTGGCTTGGTTGAAGAAATTCTCGAGCACGAGCTTCGGATCGGCGCCGAAGAGCAGGGCCGCCCGGCCAAGCGCGATCACGGTGGCGGCGTCGTCATTCTGCCAGCGGCGGGCTCCGGCCAGTTCATTGAGTTCGCTAAGAACCTCCTTGGCGCCTTGGGCTTGGCCGGTTTGTTGAAAAACCCGGTGAGCGAGCAACCGGATCGGCAAGCTGCGGCTTCTCCGGATCATGGCCTCGGAGACGGTGGCTTGAGCGTTCGTGTACTGCCCAATCTCCATGTGCGACTTGGCCAGGAGGATCGACCATTCTTCGCTGGCAAACCGGTCCTTTAACGCCTCCTTGGCGAGGCGGATGCACTCGGCGTACTCTCCCTTGAGATAGACCTTCTCCGCCTCTTCCCAATCGGCCGCCGGCACCCGGAAGGCAACGGACCCGACCAGGAAAATCCAAAGCCAAAGCACGGTCATTCCGCGACCCCAGGCGGGGCTGAAACCGTGCGCAGGGGGGCGGCGCGCTACCGTCGCGGAAAAGTGCATGCAGACATCTAGCCTAATTGCCGGAGCAACGCAACCGTGGAGGCGCAGCC
>CAYHFE010000442.1:0-6984 GCA_964355375.1 uncultured Verrucomicrobiota bacterium | reverse complement strand
GCCCGCAGGGCGGGTGAGGGTCATGGTGTCTTCCATCCCATTGACTCCTCTGTAGGAGGATTTTCCTGCGGCCGGCGGTTTTTCCATGGCGCGCTTCGCTGGGCTGCGCTGGTCATCATCCTGGGCGCGATTCCGGGACCCACGCTCTCGCGGGGTGATCAAACGGCCCTGCGTCCCGCCGATTCCTCTGGGGCGGCGGAGCAACCGGATGATCCCGCGCTGGACGACCCGGTCCAAGCCTCGCCTCAGCCCACGCCCCGCTCCGGGGCGGGCAGCGAGCGAGTGTTCAAGGACCGGGTCACGCCGCACTGGTTCCAAGACAACGCGCGATTCTGGTATCGCAACGATCTTCGAGACGGGAAGAAGGAGTTCATTCTCGTGGACGCCGAACGGGGCCTGCGTCAACTCGCCTTCGATCATGGCAAAGTGGCGGCGAAGCTGTCCACATCCGCCGCCGCCAATTACACCGCGGATCGTCTCCCGTTCGATCGTCTTGATTTCAGCGACGATGGCCGGTCGGTCGTGTTCAAAGTCGGCGACACAACCTGGAAATGCGATCGCGCATCGTCCGAGTGCGAGAAGACCGATCCCAGCGCCTTTCGCCCGGCCGTGAGCGAGACGGCCAACGAGGCAACGGCCGAAGCGACGGGTCGATCGGGCCGCGGGCCGCGTTCACGGGCCGCGGGAGAACCACGGCGGTTCACTGATCGGTCGCCGGACGGCCGGTGGACGGCCTTGATCAAAGACCACAACGTCTTCCTGCGTTCTTCCGAGGAAGGAGCGAAGGAAATCCAGCTCAGCGAGGATGGCCGGGAAGGTTCAGCCTACGGACGAATCGAATGGTCTCCCGATTCCGGGGCGGTCATCGCCTTTCGCATCGAACCGGGCGATCGGAAGGAAGTTTATTTGGTCCAATCATCGCCGGCGGCGAGCGGTCGAGCCAAACTGCAAACCCGCGCCTACGATCTGCCTGGGGACAAGCTCACCACCTACGAGCCCAATGTCTTCATCGTCGCCAATCGCCAGAGGATCAAGCCGGAGGTGGATCGTTTCGAGCACGGCTGGGAAAGCCCGCGGCTCCGCTGGAGTCGGGATGGCCGCCGCTTCGCCTATCCCCAGGTCGATCGCGGACACCAGCGTTTCCGGGTGATCGAAGTGGACGCGCAAACTGGCGCGGTCCGCCACCTCGTGGACGAGAAATCCGAGACTTTCATTTGGACGGTGCACACGGAGAGCTTGCGGCTCAATCTGGTCAACTGGCTGGAGAAATCCGACGAGATGATTGAGGTCTCCGAACGCGACGGCTGGCGCCATCTTTACTTGATGGATCTCTCGACCGCGGCGGTGAAGAACCAGATCACCCGCGGGGAGTACGTGGTGCGCGGCCTGGACCGCATCGACGAGGAGAATCGGCAGGTCTGGTTCCAGGCCAGCGGCCGCAACGCGGGTCAGGATCCCTACCTTCTGCACTATTACCGGGTCAATTTTGACGGCTCGGGCTTGGTCGCGCTGACCGCGGCCAACGGCCACCACACTCTCCAGTACTCTCCGGACCGGAAATACCTGATCGATGCTTACTCGCGAGTGGACTTGCCGCCGGTGAATGAATTGCGACGCGTCTCCGATGGCAAGCTGGTTTGTTCTTTGGAGGAGGCCGACATTTCCGAATTGAAAACCAGCGGCTGGGAAGCGCCCGAAGTCTGGGTGGCGAAGGGCCGGGATGGTCAGACCGATATTTGGGGCGTGATTTGCCGCCCCCCGAATTTCGATCCCACCAGGAAGTATCCCGTCATCGAAGATATTTACGCCGGACCCCAAAGTTCGTATGTTCCCAAAATGTTCAGTTCCGCCCGCCGTTATGCCGCGCTGACGGAACTTGGTTTCATCGTTGTGAAGATCGATGGCATGGGAACGGCCCATCGTTCGAAAGCCTTTCACGATGTCTGCTTTAAGAATCTGAAGGACGCCGGATTCCCGGATCGCATTCTTTGGATGAAATCGGCGGCGGCCCGGTATCCTGCCCTTGATCTGTCGCGGGTCGGAGTTTATGGCACCTCGGCCGGGGGACAGAACGCGGGCGGCGCCGTGCTCTTCCATCCGGAATTCTACAAGGTTGCGGTGGCGAATTGCGGCTGCCATGACAACCGGATGGACAAGGCCTCATGGAACGAGCAATGGATGGGGTATCCGGTCGGGCCACACTACAGCGAATGCTCCAACATTGACAATGCGGGCCGGCTGCGCGGCAAGCTGTTCCTCATCGTGGGTGAGATGGATACCAATGTTCCTCCTGAATCGACCTTCCGGTTCGCCGACGCCTTGATCAAAGCGGGCAAGGACTTTGAGTTGCTGGTCGTGCCCGGCGCGGAGCACGGGACGCGGGGTCCGGCGTCGGCCTACGTGACGCGACGGATGAATGACTTCTTCGTGCGGCACCTGTTGGGGAAAGAGCCGCCGGATCGAAATGGGCAGTAAAACGGCGAGGAGCGGGCAGTATGACCGGGGTCCAACGAGGGGATGCGCGTTTGGAGGAGAAGTTGCAGGAGATTCAGTAGAAGGCTCGGTTCGTGTCGGGTCCCTTCTTGCGCCCGACCGCGGCAAGGAATTGTCCAGCCCCTTCGGCCATGAAATGGAGCTCGGTTGGCACCTGAAAAAAGAGGAATCCTTGGTCGATCGACTGTTTCAATTGATCCGCTGTCTGGACGACGCGGCCCAGGGTTTTTCCGTGTCGCTGGGCGGCGCTAACGATTTTCGACACGACCTTCTCGAGCTTCGGATGATTCTGTTCGCCCCGCAATCCGAGGGAAAACGACAAGTCCCCGGTTCCGATGAAAATGACATCCACATTGGGAGTGGCGGCGATCCGGTCGATCTCGCGCAGGCCCTGCGCATCTTCAATCACCGTGACCACCAGGATATTTCGATCGGCGAAATCGTAGTACCCTTCCGGCGCCGGCCAGCGAAAGGTGGCCAGTTTGGCTCCGGAGCCGCGTCGCCCGACGGGCGGATATCGGCAGGCCTCGACCGCTTGCCGGGCCAGGGCCGGCGTGCTCGTGAAAGGAAACACCACCCCAAGGGCGCCCGCGTCCAGGACCCGTTTGGCCAGCCAAAGCTCGTTGAACGGAACGCGGGCCAACGGGACCGCCTTCAATCCGCGCGTGGCCAGAATGATCTGGCGCAATGTTTCCAGGGTGATCGGCGAATGCTCCATCTCCAGCCAGAGGAAATCGAAGCCGAGATCGGCGGCTTGGGCGGCGGCCTCGACGCTGTTCGTCGTGATCGTGATGCCAATCGCCGGCCGGCCTTCACGGAGGAGTCGTTTGACGGGATTCTCCCAGACGGAAGAGGCTGCGGCTTGGGTTTTGGGCACCATCGGATGTTTCATCGCCGGTTTCCATCCCATGACGATGGCCCCAAGGCAATCACCGTTTCATCAGCCAGAGCTCGGCCACTTGGCATCCTCGGCCATTTCCGCCGAGGCCCGGTTCGCGAAACCAGCTCAAGGTGAGCTGGCCGGACCGGGTCGTTTCGGGAGGCAGGTCGAATTCGAGCGGTCGAACGGGAGCCGGTTTTTCGATCAGCGGATGAATCTCAACTCCGTCATTAGCCACCAACCGAATGGACCGCTGCGGACTGTCGCCCGCATAGACGACACGAATTTTGTAGCGCGCCTTGGGGTCAAGCTGGGTGTAGCGCGCCTGGAGCGGACCGTCATTCATTGACTCCGCATGGTCGATCCACGAGCGGCGTATGGCGTTGGTGCCGACACCGCCAGAGCCAGGGACGTTTCCCGCACGCCCAAATCCGGCGTGCGGTGATTCGAGGAAAGCCGGGTCGCGGTCGTAAGGTTTTCCCCAAACCAAGTGCGGCTGCCGGGAGGTGTTTCCAAAATCGTCGTAGAATCCTCCCGGACCGGGATTGGTCCAATCGAGGATGTCATCCAAGGCTTTCCGTCGATCCCGTTCGAGCGGCAGGCCGCGGATTTCTGCGAATCGTTGCTTGAGCCAAAGCCGGTCGCTCAGTGGAGAATCCAGGGTGTCGAGAGTGGCGCCGCGATCGACGCCGATGGCTTGGTAGCGCGGCACGCTGAGCTGCATGCCGATGCTCTGAAACAGGGCGTCCGCCAGTTCGAAGATCCGCGTGCGCCAATCTCGGGCCACCGGGTCCCGCCACGCCCGGTCGAGGCACTCCTCAGCCGCAGCCATGGCCGTCAGCGCTCCTGGGGTGCTTCCCTCGCGCAAGGCCTGGAGGGCTCGTTCTTCCAAGTCGGTTTCATGCACGAGACGGCGCCGGGTGTAGGCATCGTAATAGGCCCGGTAAAGCGCTTGCTGAAAGCGCCAGTTCTTGAGTTCCCGAGGCGAGGCGGATTTTTCCATCGCCTGAAATTGCTGGAGCGTGGTCGAGATTGGCTCGTTGGCGATAAGCCGACCCCTCCAGTTTCGTTCCAAAGCCAGCAGGCCTTGGGCGAAATTATCCGCGAAGCGCTCGCCAATAAAGACGCGGCTGTACTCGCGGAGAATCTCGGTCACGTCCGCATCGGGATTCCAGCCCAGCGCGCTCCAGATGACTTTGTTCACGTCGTCATTGCAGCCTTCGGAATAGGTCAGGAAACCCATCGTGTCTGGCTGCAAGAGGCGGAAGATCGCGGCCTGATCGTGAGGGCGCGGGTTGATGCATTCCCGGCCTTCCGTGACGGCGAACGCGACGTCCCAGTCCGGGACGGGATACTGGCATTGCCGGGAATGGGTGATGTCAGGATAATGCCGGATCGGATACTTCAAGGGCACGCGCCGGCGCAATTCCGAAAGACTGATCCGAACCTGCGGGCCGAAGACCACGCCCGAGAGCCACCCCGGCCGATCTCGCTCCAAAATGCTCAGGAACTCGTCCAGCCATTCCTGGTTGAAGCTTTGGGGCGAAACCCACATCTGCGCCTGCGGATGCGATCGATGCAGCACCTCGGTCTGCTTCTCCAAGAGCGCCAGCAATTGCCGGGGGTGCGTGTGGCCGGGATCGCCGCCGGGCACGAAAACCGCGTCAACGCGCGGCAGCCGCCGGAAGACCTCGCCCCACTCCTGGAGAGCCCGTTCGACGGTTTTCGCATCCCCGTAATCCGGGTCCATCGCCGGATACCAAATCCAGACGTCGATTCCGTAAGCGTCCGCCAGACCCGACATGCCGATCATCATCTCCATGGGCGGCAAAGGAAAATGCGGACTGTCGGCGTCATCATCCGATCGGGGCGGGATCAACTCGATGGCGTTGGCCCCGAAAATAATCAAATCTCGGATGTATTGCTCCCACGTCGCCAGGTCCCAGGCGTCGTAGGAGTTCGTCTTCGGGCGGTAGCCCAGTTGGTGTCCGCGCAAAGGGTATTTCGGTTGCGTGGCGACGCTGAATTCGTTGGCCAGGGCGATCTGGCGCGGTCCCATCTGCAAGACCCGGAGCAAGTGGCCGGCCCCGAACAGAACCCCTCGCGCGTCGTTACCCACGACAAACACCGCCGGGCGGCCCCGGCTCGTCGTCACCCGGATGCGGTAGCCCTCGGCCCCGCTTGCCTCGGCCTCTCCGGTGACCGTCCTGAAATCAGTCCCTGCCCAGGTCGTCAAGCCGGAGACCGGCCCGATCGCGATGACCGGTCGTTGGTCGTCAGGCCAAGCGGTGACATTCCGCCAACGAATCTGCGAGCGCTTGGCCACTTCGGCGATCAACATCTCGACCGCCTTCTTCTCGGTCCGAGAAAGGTTCGTCGGAGACAGAATCACCGCCTCGCTCAGATCCAGAGCGACGGATGAAAATGAACTCAGAAGGAGGAGAAACAGCGCCCCCAACCAACTCGGCGCGGAGAAGGTGAAAGCGACTTGGATGGGACGAGCGACGATTCGAGGAAACATGATCGCTAAAAATGTGAGCCGATCCCGGAATTGCAAGGCTGAACTCTGTCTTCGCCACGACTGCGGACCATGCCGGGAGCGGGCAAAAATCCTTCTCTGGAGCTTCACGAGCTCGGCCATTCTCATTTTGGCAGGCATGTAGTGCGGGCTTGAGCCGGTCGCCGCGTGAAAACCGGCTCAAGCCGGGACTACATGCGTGGAAGGGACAGTGTCCTGGGCCGAAATGAGCACTGCTGGCGAGCCGGAAAGAGCATTTGACAAAGGGTGGGGTCGAGTTCAGGAAGGGAGTGGATACCTTATAGGGAAAGCATTATGTCTGAAAACTCGAGGCCCACCAGCCGTCACACGTTCGTCGTAAGATTCCTCGCCGGATTTCTCCTCGTCCTTCTGACCACCGTCGCCGTGACTTTCCTCCTGCCGGAGATTTACTCCAGCACGGCGCGCCTCGAGGTTGGGGCGGCCGAGGCAAAACCCGGAGAGACCGCCCCTGCTTTCGTTCAAGCGCAGATCGAACAATTGCGCTCGCGCGAGGTCCTTCATCCCGTGATCGAGCGGTTGAGGCTCAACGAGAGTTATGCCAGGCGAATCGGCGCTCCGGGTCTTCTCCCAATAGCGGAATGTTACAAGTTGCTGTCCAAGAATCTTGTGATTCGTCCGGCCTCGAACGCCCGTTTGATCGAAATTCGGGTGTTCAGCGAGGACGTCCGTGAAGCCGCCGAGACGGCGAACGGGATCGCCGCGGTTTATCGTGACACCATTGGCCTATCCAAAGGAGTACGAGTGGAATTGGTGGACCGGGCCGAACCTGGCTGGCGCCCGGTGCGACCGAACGTTCGGCTTAACGTCACGGTGGGAGCCTTTCTCGGAACACTCGCCGGGATGCTCTGCGGGGGAATCGGCTGGCTTTGGGCGCTTCGGCGTGGGGCATCTCATCCGGAATTGGGCGGTGGGGCCTGAACTGCGCCCCCGCCGTAAACAGAAGAACAAGCGCGGGGCGTGTGTGCTCCTTGGCCGCACTGGCCGATTTGTTGGCACGCGAACGAAGTCGGTTGAAGATGACTCAAACCACAGCAGTTCTCATTTCGACAAG
>CAYHFE010000441.1:0-6984 GCA_964355375.1 uncultured Verrucomicrobiota bacterium | reverse complement strand
TTGGGGAAGAACCCTCTTCTCAATGGGGACGGGGCAAGGAAAACCAACTTCAAAGGACATCCGGATTCACCACAACAAAATCATCCAAATCCAAAAACCGCTGGTGAGTGTGAACAACGTCGAAAACTTTAAGTTCCATGACAACGAAATCGTCCCCGGCAAGGACTACCCACTCTTGGACCCAGTCCGAGAAGACAGTGGTAACGGGCCGGGGCGTCACCCTCGGAGAAAGGAGCGATAAATGAAAACATGGTTATTGATCGTTGCCGGGGTTGCCTGGGTTTCCATTGTCAGCGCAGAAACGAAAAATGTGCTGCTGATCTGCGTGGATGATTTGCGGCCCGAACTCAAATGTTTCGGGGTGGATTATATTCAATCACCGAACATAGACAAACTGGCGGTGGCCGGGCGGGCGTTCAACCGCCATTATGTGAATGCCCCGAGCTGCGGTCCATCGCGGCACACCTTGCTGACCGGGCGTTATGGGGATGCGGGCAACGATGCGCTGTTCAACCGGGCAAAAAAGCTGGCCAAGGCTCCGGATGCGGTTCCACCCAGCATGCCGGAATGGTTCCGGTCGCATGGATACACGACGGTGTCGGTGGGGAAAATTTCGCATCACCCTGGCGGATTGGGCGGAAAGGACTGGAATCAAGCCGGCGCGTTCGAAATGCCCGGTGCCTGGGATCGGCACCTCATGCCGGTTGGCGAATGGCAACACCCGCACGGTGCCATGCATGGACTGTCCCACGGACAAATCCGCCAAGGAAACCCCGAATTTCCTGTATTCGAAGCCGTTGAGGGATCGAACTCGATTTACCCGGACGGGTTGATTGCAGAAGAGGGATTGAAGCAACTGGAAGAGTTGTCAAAAAGCGACAAACCGTTTTTCCTGGCGGTGGGGCTCCTTAAACCGCATCTGCCGTTTGGAGCCCCAAAGCGCTTCCTCGATCTTTATTCCGGCGTCGAACTGCCGCCGATTCCGCATCCGGACAAGCCCAAAGGCAGAACAACGTGGCACAATTCCGGTGAGTTCATGCAATATTATCGCTGGGGAAAGGATCCGCGCGAGGATGCCGGTTTTGCCGATGAGGTTCGCCGGCACTATGCCGCCTGTGTCAGTTACGCCGATGAACATGTCGGGATGCTGGTCGCCAAGCTCAAGGCCTGTGGTGTGGCGGACAATACTGTGATTGTCTTGTGGGGGGATCACGGATGGCAACTGGGCGAGCATTCGATCTGGGGCAAGCATGCCTTGTTTGAGGAATCATTGCGGTCGCCGTTGGTGATCTGCCATCCCGGCATCAAAAACCCCGGCGTCCAGGCCGGTGGCATTGTGGAAACCCAGGATATTTTCCCGACGCTTTGCGACTTGGTGAAAATGCAAAAACCGCAATTTGCGACCGGCAAGTCACTGGTTCCCTTGTTGAAGAATCCGGCGGGTGCGGGGCATGAGGCGGTTTCCTATCTGGCGGAGGCGAAAACCATTCGGACAGATCAGTATCGCTTGATCGTTCATAAATCGGGTGAGGTTGAACTCTATGATCACGCGTCGCCGGCAAATGAGACGATGAATGTTGCGGGCAGCCATCCGAAAGTGGTTTCCGAACTTAAAGCCAGGCTGGAAGCTAAAATGGCAACCAGGAGTTTAATAAATTGAAAGAGAATATTATGACACTATTTAAAAAACCAACTGTGTTCGCAGTCGTATTGATCCTGTTTGCACCCTACGTCTTTTCCGCGCTGCCTGACCCACTCTTGTCGCAAACCGGACAACCCGTCAAGACCGCCAAGGAATGGAAGGAGCAACGTCGCCCTGAAATTCTCGAACTTTTCCGCACCCACGTCTATGGCCGCGCCCCCGTTGGCCGGCCAAAAGACCTGGTCTTCAAAGTCATCGAAGAGAACACGAATGCGATGGGGGGAAAGGCCACGCTCAAGCGGATTGAAATCACTTTTTCCGGCCCTGGCGGTTCTGGAAAAATTGAACCCGTCATCTTCATCCCGAATAATCGCAAGTCTCCCGCCCCCGGCTTTCTGCTGATCAGCCATCGCGGCAAGGATAATCTCGATCCGACCCGCGAGAAACGCTCCCCCTTCTGGCCTGCAGAAGAAATCATCGCCCGGGGTTACGCCGCAATTGGATTCTATACGCCCGAAGTTGATCCCGATAAACACGATGGGTTCAAAGACGGCGTTCACGGGATATTCGACCCCCGGCCGGAAGGCCAACGGCCCGGCGATGCGTGGGGAACGATTGCCGCCTGGGCGTGGGGCGCAAGTCGCGTGATGGATTACTTGGAGACCGACAAGGATATTGACGCGACCCGCATCGGAGTCCTTGGGCACTCGCGCGGCGGCAAGGCCGCACTCTGGGCCGGTGCCCAGGACGAACGATTCGGCATCGTCATTTCCAACGACTCCGGCAGCACGGGTGCGGCCCTGGCCAGGGGGAAGCAGGGTGAAAGCATCGCGGCAATCAACAAGTCGTTTCCGCATTGGTTCTGCGCCAACTACAAAACCTACAACAACCGGGAGGAGGAACTTCCGGTGGATCAGCACATGCTGCTTTCATTGATGGCCCCGCGCCCGGTCTATGTTGCCAGTGCCACGAAAGATCAGTGGGCCGATCCCGCCAACGAGTTCCGTTCCGCCGTGTCCGCCGCACCGGTGTTCCGCCTATTCGGCCTGGAGGGACTGAAAACCAGCACCATGCCGCCCCCGGATAAGCCCATTAACCACGGACACATCGGCTACCATCTGCGCGAAGGCAGCCACAATCTCGGACTTTCCGATTGGAACTGGTTCATGGACTTTGCGGACAAACATCTTCGGAATGCGCCGCTTCCGGTAGCTTGGGAAGTTCCCCCCGCAAAGCCAGCCAAGAACGCATCAACGAAACTGACCGGGGATTACCTGGGCCAAACCCCGCCGGGAATGTCTGTGGAAATGTTTGCGCCGGAAATTATTTCCACAGCTGACAACTTCGAACTCAATTCTGTTTTTTCACCAAAGGGAGATGAGTTCATCTTCACCAGGGGATCCGACTCAATTGGCTCAGGCAATATCATGATCATGAAACGAATAAACAATGTGTGGACAAAGCCTGAAGTAATTTCATTCTGCAGAGATTACCCGGGAGTGGACCCGTCAATGTCACCAGGAGGGGATATGATCTTTTACGCGAGCGGCCGACCATTAAGCGGAACCGGGGAAGCCAAGAAGGATTATGACCTGTGGATGGTTCACAGGGAAGGAGACGGATGGGGCGAACCTGTTCATCTTGGCAATGAAGTAAACACGGACGGTAGAGAGCTCTATCCTGTTTTTACCGCAAAAAACCATTTGTACTGGCGGGCAGACCGACCCGGATCACTTGGGGGAGGGGACATATGGCGCGCCAGCTTTAAAGACGGTAAATTCACCGATATCGTAAATGTCGGACCCGCAATCAATACATCCGGCAATGAAGGTGATGTTTATGTCTCACCGGATGAAGATTATCTGATTGTCGTATCAGAGAAAGACGGCAGAGGTTTGTATATCAGTTTCAATCAGGATGGGAAGTGGACGCCTACTGTCAACATGGGACCGACCATTAATAAAGGAAAGGGGGAATTTTGTCCGATGGTCAGCCCTGATGGTAAATATTTTTTCTTTACTGCCAGAAATAACAATAAAGGGGACATCTACTGGATCAGCGCGGGCTACCTGAAAACCCTGCGGCCTGCCACCAGTCATGAACCCCGCCTCCCCATTCGCTAGTCATGGCACCTCTGCGCTGTTCTGCAATGCAGCCGCCAATGTTTAATAAATTTCCGCAAATGTTCAATCGAAAGACGGAATGGTTCAGTGACAGTCCTGAGTCGCTTCTGGCAGGCTGCCCAAGATCACAAAGCGAACGTCGCCTTGCGCGAGTTTCTGGCGGAGCGGGAGGAGATGTTACAACACAAACGGCTGGAATCGGAGAAGACTGGCATATTTGCCACTGGAATTGCTTATGAACAAAACTAGGCCGCCATACGGTTTGAATCAGCGCCTGCCCATCGGCCCCTTCTCGGACAACGCAATCCCGTCCCAGCCGCAAAGCGCCTCCTGGTCCGCCGTGGTCGCCTTCCCCAGCGTCACCTTCAGGAGGCCCGTCTATCTCGCCGAACCCAACCCGCCCGCCGCAAATGCCGTGAGTCGTGTAGGCAATTCGAGGCACGGTCCTGGTAACAGGTTGCCTCCTGTCAGGCGACGACCGGCTGCGCGGATTGGCTGGGTGGTGGTCTGATAGCAACAACAATGAATACCATGAAAAATTACCCAAAAATGTCATTCAGAGCCGCCGCAATCGCGCTTGTTTTACAGCCATTTCTAATGGGGGCGGCCGTCAAGGCGCAAACCCACGAGCTGAGATCCCCGGACAGCCGCATATCGATTCTCTTCGAAACCATCAAGAGCGGGCAGGCGCCCGATGAGCGTGAACAACTGGTGTATTCCGTACGGTTCAAGGACCGGGCGGTTGTCGACCAATCGGCTCTCGCCCTGATCTTTCAGGATCACCGGCCGCTGGGGGAGGATGTCAGAATCGTCAGTGTCGAGAGATCCAGCCTGGACCAGTCCTACGCGCTCGTTGCCGGCAAAACGACTCACGTGGAGGACAAAAGCAATGCGATCAGGCTCCAGCTGCAGGAGAATGGAAGTCCGGCGCGACTCCTCACCATCGAAGCCAGGGCCTACAATGACGCGGTCGCCTTCCGGTACATTGTTCCCGAGCAACCGGGCATTGCTGAATATCGCTTAACCGGCGAAATGACCGAGTTCAGAATCAGCAAGGATGCCATCACCTACGCACAGGTTCTTCCCCGGGATTCGGTCCACAGCTACGAAAGCGAATATCTGAAGCTTCCGATCACGGCCTTCTGCCATGTCGGCAGCGTGGTCAACGATCCGCTGATTGGATTGCCGCTTCTCATGGAGGTGCCGGGCTTGGCGTGGGTGGTCATCAACGAGGCGAACCTGGAAAAATACACGTCGATGTACCTGACCACCCATTCGAGCGGGTGGTCGGCGCACTGGCTCAAAGCCACGCTTGCTCCGCAATTGGAGGATGCGAGCGTGTGTGTGACCGGTCGGCTGCCGCTGACATCTCCGTGGAGAATACTCCAGGTGGGCGAAGGTCCGGGGACGTTGGTTGAGTCCAAAATCCTGACCAATTTGAACGAAGAAAACGCCATTGCCGACACTTCGTGGATCAAGCCGGGAAGGGCGGCGTGGAACTGGTGGAACGGCTCCATTGGTGCGGCAGGCGTGCGAGATTTTTCCACGGAGGGAATGAAGCACTATGTTGATTTTGCGGCGGAGTCGGGTTTCGAGCACCTGGTGATTGATGCGGGCTGGTCTGCCCGGGGCGACATTACAAAAATGAACGGAAGGGTTGATATTCCAGCGGTGGTGCAACACGCCAAGAAACTGAACGTAGGTGTATGGATCTGGATCCATTACCGGGATGCGGTGCGACAACTGGAGGAAGCCTTTCCCATCTATGAGCAATGGGGCGTTGCCGGCGTGAAGATTGATTTCATCGAGCGCGACGACCAGGCAGGAATCGCGTTTTATTACCGCAGTGCCAGGAAAGCCGCCGAACATCGCCTGATGTTGGACTATCATGGCAGCACCAAGCCTACCGGGCTAAGCCGGACTTACCCCAACATACTTGGATACGAAGCCGTGATCGGAATGGAAGTGTCGAGAGGTGGATTGAGGGACAATCCCGACGTTCACGTTATGCTTCCGTTCACCCGCATGCTGCAGGGTTTTATGGATTATACCCCTGGCGGCTTCAACAACGTTACGAAAGAAGAATTCACTCCGCGCAATAGCAAACCGATGGTTATGGGGACGCGGGCCCACCATCTAGCCATGTACGTGGTTTATGAGTCGCCCATCCAAATGGTTTCCGATTATCCCGATGCCTACAAGGGGGACCCGTCATTCCAGTTCATCAAGGATGCGCCCGCAACCTGGGACGAGACGAAGTTGCTCAATGGCGTGCCGGGAGAGTTTATCAGTGTCGCCCGACGCAAGGGAGACAAGTGGTTTGTGGGGAGCATGACCGACTGGAATCCACGCCAAATCAAGGTGGCCTTGGACTTTCTGGGGCCCGGATCATACACGGCCGAGATTTATGCGGATAGTCCGGACTCCGACCGGTTTCCCAAGCATGTCGTGATCGAGAGGAGGAAGGTGACCGGGAAGCAAACGCTCAGCCTTCAGCTTGCTGCCGGAGGTGGCTGCGCCATCTCCTTCAAGCATAAATAGGCGGAGGCATTGATCTGGCGCATCCCGTGAAAGAAGGCGTGGTCCGAGCGGCACGCGGGCTTGAGCGGGGAATTTTTTGGTCCTTCGCTGTTTCCAGTGGAGCCGTGGAATGGGAGGCGCGACAGCGCGGGCCTCCCTACCCATGAACCGGAGCGCTGGCGTCCATGGCAGTGCGTCTGGCTTTGGGCTCTGATCTTCGGAGAGTCGTGCCGCATTCGCGGCCCATTCTCAACTCAGCTCCGGCCTAAAGTCAGGGGGAAAGTCAAGGTCAGCGAATACCAAAAGATGGTGGAATCCGCCGTGTGCCCGCTGTGATTTCAGGTGCGCCGCAAATGTCCAATCGAAAGACGGAATGGTTCAATGACAGGCGTGAGTCGCTTCTGGCAGGCTCCTCCAGATCACAAAGCGAACGTCGCCTTGCGCGAATATCTGGCGGAGCGGGAGAAGATGCTACGGCACAAATGGCTGGAATCGGAAAAAGGCTGGCGTATCAGTTTAAGGCGGTCTATGAAGAGCGCTACCAGGAACGCTACGGCTTTTGGCGTCCGGCCATCGACACGGCCGTGGAGAAGTTTCTGGAATGCGGCGATCTGCAGCAGGGTTTTGCGCGGGTGCGTTGTCCGGACTGCGGGCACGAATTTTTCGTGGCCTTCTCCTGTCGCGGGCGCTGTTTCTGTC
>CAYHFE010000440.1:0-6985 GCA_964355375.1 uncultured Verrucomicrobiota bacterium | reverse complement strand
ACCTGCATCGAACTGGCCCGCAGCCGAACGCGGCTGGACGTCACGCCACAGGAAGAACCTCTGGCTACAAAACCCTGATCGTGGATGGCCGCAGCCCCGGATACCTGAAGACGGTGTGCGATTACGTGCATTTGAATCCGGGGCGGGCCAAGCTCTTGGACGCGGCAGACCGGTTGCTGAGTTATCCGTGGAGCAGTTTTGCCTGGTATCTGGCGGCACCGGCCCACCGACCGGCCTGGATCCGGGTGGACCGGTTGCTGGGCGAGCATGGCGTTGCGGCCGACACGGCGGAAGGTCGTTGAATTCGAGCAACGCATGGAAGCGTGTCGGGCGCAGGAAACCGATGGGGCGCAATGGGAGCCATTGCGGCGGGGATGGTGTCTGGGCCCAGAGGCGTTCCGGCAGGAATTATTGGATGGCATGGCTGGCCGGTTGGGCGAGCATCATGCCGGGGAACTGCGGCGGGAGAGTGCGCAAGCCAAGGCGGAGCGAATCATCGCCGAGGAGTTGCAGCGGTTGGGATGGAAAGAGGTGGATTTGAAGCAACGGAACAAGAGCGATCCGGAGAAACTGGCGGTGGCGTCCCGGTTACGTCGGGAAACGACGCTGACGATCAAAGCGATCGCTGGCCGGTTGCATTTGGGTAGTTGGAAGAGCGCCACCAGGCGACTCCATCACCTTAAACAAAAGCAAAATATCCATGAACAAGTTAAATTGTTATAGTTTGACCCCTTCCTCGCTCGTTCTTCCAGAAGCATGTCTCCCGGCTTTCCTGGGTGAGATTACTCGTGTGCCACAGACGATCTGACGAAGAACGCGGCGGCTTGCACGCGGCGTTCCACGCCCAGCTTGGCCATCAGGACGCTGACTTGATTGCGCACGCTCTTCTCGGTGAATTTCAGTTTCGCAGCGATTTCCTTGTTGGTCTGGCCATCGGCGATCAAGGCCAGAATGCGGCGCTCGGTGGCCGTCAGTCGTCCCAGTTCGTTCGGGTTGATGGGAGGCACTTCTGTTCCCATTCGAGCCTTTACCATCTGAGTCGCGAATGATCCCCAAGCGGTCCCTCCCTCGAACACCGTGGTGATGGCCGCGGCCAACGCCTCATCCCGGCTGTCCTTCAAAATGTAGCCATCGGCTCCGTTGGTGAGCGCACGAAGAAAAAGTTCCTCGTCCACGTAGGACGTCAACATGAGGACGCGGGGCGGCGAGGACAATCGTTTCAGCTTCGTGCAGAGTTCGCATCCATCATCCTGACCCAGGCGGACGTCCAGCAGCACAAGGTCTGGCCGGAGCTGCGCGATCTCGGTCAAAGCCGCGGAGGCATCACCGTTCTCCCCCACGACTTTCATGCGCGGATACTCCGCCAGGATGCTCCGCAAACCCGCCCGGACCACTCGATGGTCATCGACCAAATAGATTCGAATCGTTTCGCTCATGCCTTCGTCATGCCCCCGCTTTCACCTCTGAATCCGGCGCCACCGGGATCCGCACCGAGACCCGCGTGCCACCGCCAGGTCGGGCATCCAAAACAACCTCGCTCCCCATCTCCTCCACCCGCGCCTGCATGTTGCGCAGGCCGTAACCCTCACCGTTCACCGTCGCGCGGTCGAACCCGACCCCGTCGTCGTCCACGTTCAACTCGATGGCGTCGGACGCACGCCGGAGCCGAACGAGGATGCGCGAGGCCTGGCTGTGGCGTTGGGCGTTGGCCAGCGCTTCGCGCGTGATCTGCAGCAAATGAAACGCCTGTTCACAGGACAGATTCCGCAACCCCTGCGCCTCCATTTCCAGGCGCACCGGCACGGGCCCGTTGCGATCACTGGCCCGCGCCAGCGCCTCGAACGCGGCGACCGGGTCCAACTCCTGCAACGGTTGTCGCGAGCCTTGCCCGAGGTGCCGGCGCAATTCTCCCATGACCAGCTCCAGGGATTCCACGCTCTGCTGGCAGTGATCCTCAGCACGCTTGGGATCACGTTGAAGCACTTTGCGGGTTTTTTGCAGGCCCAGTCCCAGGGCGTAGAGCGATTGGAGCACGCCGTCGTGCAAGTCTCGGCTGGATTGCTCCCGCTCGCGCATCAGCGCCTGCAGCTGCATCTCGGATTCGCGCAACGCCTCGCTCGTTCTCCGCTCCTTGCGATTGGCCCGGGTCTGGTAATCGATGAACCCGGCCAGCAGCAGAGTTGTGGCGACGCCAAAACTGGCAGCGAACCAGAGCGTGCGCTCATTCAGGGCGCTGACAAACGCGGGCCCGGGCTCGGAAATGAAGCTCAAGGTGCGGCCATAGAGAGGAAGCTCGCGCGGCGGTTGCGGATCGAACAGGGTTTCAGTCACCCGGTCGGATTTGGCGTGACGGAACTGGGAGCGATTGTCGAAGAGCAGATGATCCGGCCCCACGTTGGCCGCCTGGTTGGTCGAGGCATAGAGCGCGAACGTGACCGTGGGTGGATCCGTTCCCAGGTGGTGTTGGAGAAACGCCGCCAGGTCGATGCTTCCGAAGACGAGTCCCCGCAAGTTTCTTAAATGCTCACGCTGAGTTTCCTCGGAAGACTGGCCAATGATCCAGTTGCAGGGGTTTTTATAGACGGGCGCAAAAAACAACAGCCCGGTGATGTCGAGGCGATCGGGATCCAGGCTTTGCCGTCCGGAAAACGCCAGCCGATCTTCACCCAAGGCCCAGTTCATGGCCGCCCACAAGTCCGGGCTTTGATTCAGGTCCATCCCGTAATGCGAATATTCCTTCACGGGATCCCGCCGCCATTGGGCATAGCTATGCCAAGTCACCGGGAAGAAGTACCAACCCACGCCTGCAATGCCATTTGGGGGCAACTTGAACCGGTATTCCGGACCGAGCCGCTCCCGCATCCGCCGCAGATGCTCGTCCCGCGCCGGATACATATTAGGTGCGTTGATATCGAAGACACTTTCGACGAACCCGACGTCATAAAGCCCGGGATAATGGAAGGGGATATGGAGGGTGCTGATGAAACTGCGCCATATTTCCTCCGTCATGTTGGTCTGATAGACGAAGTAGCGATCTCGCAGCCCCATGAGCGCCTGGGCGTAAGTCCGCAAGCGAGCTTCGATCCCCCAAACCAATTGCTCCGTCTCGTGATGGAAGCGTTCGGCATCACGCGCCGTCATCTCGCGACGGGCGGAGGCCGTCAACCACACCGTAGTCGCCAATCCGAGCAGAAGGACGACCCACGGAGCGAGCACCGGCAGCAGCCGTGGCCCAGGCTGGCGAACGAAACCTGCCGCCGCCTCAATTGGGGCCGCACCATTCTTGATTTCGCGCTTGTTCACGAAGCCGCAGCGTAAAGAGGGACCATTTCCAAGTCGAGGCGATTCAGGTCGAATGTCATGACATTCGACCGCTCTCTCAGGACAAAAAACGGAAAGAAAACGGGCGAATGACACTGTTTTCGCCTAGCCTTCGTGGGCTACTCTTGAAGGCGTTACATCCGGTTGGATGCCTCATGAAACCACCGCAAATCTCGCCTTCAAGGGCCTTCGCCAAAACCGAGAAGGCGTCACGGCACCTCGCGCAGAAAGCCCACGGTCAGCCTGCTCCCCAACCCAAATGGGACCGCCCTCCCGATGTGCAACAACCCGATTCCCCCAACGAACATCCTTCAGGCCCTTTCAATCTCATGACAACCGGTATTTCTCCATCACTTCGTCGCGGCCTTGGCTACGTGGCTCTGCTCTTCCTTCTCTTAAACAACGCGGGCCGGCTTGATGGCGCGGAACTCCTATCGTTGGGGGTGGACCGATATACATTCCTCCGGCAAGCCAAGGACGGCTTTGGCACGCCAGTATTTGTCTATAAAAAGGAGTCTGGAAGCCTGCGAACCGACGGCCGGTTTGACGTCAAAAGCTCCTTTGAATACTCGCTCTACATGTACCCGAGCAGCCAATCCGCGCCCAAGGAAAGGGCTTTTCTCGACTGGGCCGACAACAGTTACATCATGTCGGAGGGATCGTTTGATTTCGCTTATTCGACCTATGGCGGCAATCCAGATTGGAATTTTGTTAAGGCGGGGACGCGTGAAAACATAGACGGCAGAGCGTACGTCAAAGTCGGATTAGGCGCGGGTAGCGGCGGCGGCGGACGCGACCCAAGCCCCGGCGAATCCTGGGGCAACGCCCCCAATTTCAACGCAGTGCCGAACGACTTGACAGTTCCTGTGGGGGGAACGATTCAGTTGATCGTTCGGGTCAATCGTCCGGTCATAGCCATTGCCTTTAAGGACGGCCTTTTCGTCAGCCTTTCCGATCCGAGGATAACTTACCCCGATCCGGCAGCCTATTCGACTGAAGCGATTCTCACGATAGTCCGGGCTCAACCAAGTGACAGCGGCGAATACTGGTTCAACGTGTTGGATAGCAGCGGAGGTGCAGTCACGCGTCGTATCCGGGTCATAGTGACCGGATCCGGCGGGACCGATGCCGCTCCAACAATCACTGCCCAACCTCAAAATCAGGTCGTCTCGATCGGATCGCGGGTTGCCTTCTCCATCACCGCGACGGACAAAGCGCCGCTCTCCTTCCAATGGCGCAAGAATGGCGTTAACATTTCTGGAGCGACTGGTTCTTCGTTTACCATCGCTGCAGCACAAGCATCGGATGCGGGCAGTTACAGCGTGTTTATTAGCAATGGGGCGAAAAGCGTGACCAGCAATTCGGCCACTCTCACAGTGAATGCGGGAACACCGCCGGTTATTTCCACGCAGCCCCAAAGCCAGACCGTCGCCCTCGGCCAGCGCGTCACCTTGAACGTCACGGTGGCCGGCACCGCACTGCTTTTATTTCAATGGAAGAAGAACGGCTCGAATATCGCCGGAGCCACCACGGCCTCCTATACGATTACCTCAGCTCAAACGACCGACACTGGCTCCTACTCCGTAACCGTCAGCAATGCTTACGGCACCGTAACCAGCGGTGCGGCCACGATCACAGTGGTGACGGTGGCGTCGGCCATGCCACCGGGGACAGGTTGGATCCTGAATCCCGCCAACGGCCATTACTACAAGGTTCTGGATTTGTTGAAATGGAAAGAGGCCCAAGCAACCGCTCTCGCCCTGGGCGCTAACCTTGTGACCATCCGCAACGCAGCGGAGAACGATTGGTTGGTTGCGCAATTCGGCTACGTGCGGCGCTGGATCGGCCTTTCGGATGAGGCCGTCGAGGGAACCTGGGTCTGGATCAGCGGTGAACCGGTCGCTTTCACCAACTGGCTCCCGGGAGAACCGAATAACAGTGGCGACGAGGACCACGCGGTGATCAATTTTGACGCGCCCGGGAAATGGAATGATTTGAAGGCAAGCGATGGAGACACCCGTTCAGGACTTATCGAGTGGATACCACGCGCCACCGCGATGCCGCAAATTGAGTCTCAACCACAGAGCCAAACGGTGGCGGTTGGAGCGAATCTTACCTTTGCGGTGACCGCCTCGGGCTCCTCCCCGCTGAGTTACCAGTGGCAGAAAGACGGAGCGAACTTGCCCGGCGCCAATTCATCCACCTACACCATTCTCAATGTCCAATCGAATCACGCCGGCGTGTATGCGGTGGTGGTGAGCAATTCTTCAGGCACGGTAACCAGCGCCAAGGCGATCCTAAACATCAGTACACAATCAGGTGTCAACCCGCCCGGGGCCTCAACTTCCTACACGTTCACGGTTCTCGCGGGAAAGCCGGGACAGGTTGGCAGCGCGAATGGGACGGGGGGTGAGGCTCGATTCAATTATCCGTATGGACTGGCGGCGGACGGTTCGGGAAACATTTACGTGGCGGATGATCAAAATTGCTTGATTCGCAAGATCACGCCGGCCGGCATGGTCAGTACGCTTGCCGGCACGACGGGCAAGCCGGGGAATGCGGACGGCATAGGCACAGCAGCTCTGTTCAATGGCCCTCGCGGCGTGGCTGCGGACCGAGCGGGCAATGTCTATGTCGCCGACACGGGCAACAGCACAATTCGGAAAATCACACCGAGTGGCGTGGTCACGACGCTCGCGGGTTCACCGTGGGTCGAATCCCAATACCTGGCCGGCTTGATCGACGTCGGCGCGGATGGCCTGGGAAGAGATGCGCGCTTTAACGGTCCGCACGGCATCGCTGTGGACGCTTCAGGCAACGTTTACGTTGCCGACACCTACAACCACACAATCCGAAAGATCACAGCGAGCGGAATGGTAACGACTCTGGCTGGCAGGGCGGGAACCTCTGGCAATTCTGACGGGATCGCACAAGCTGCCCGATTCAAAGCCGTTTACGGTTTGGCGGTGGAAACGGCGGGCAACATTTACGTAGCGGACGGCGACAATTACTCGATCCGGAAAATCACCCCAACTGGCGTCGTATCCACTCTGGCAGGCGTGTCTGGAATTCGAGGAAGCTTGGACGGGGTTGGAGGCGCAGCTCGATTCTTTCAACCGAATGGCGTGGCGGTGGATTCGTCCGGTTTTATTTTTGTCACGGACGGTAGCGCCGGTAACAACACCATTCGACGGATCAACCCAGCCGGTGTGGTGAGCACGCTTGCTGGGCTCATTCCAACTCAAGGACTAACTTCTGACCACGGACCCGATACGCCAGCAAGATTCGGGAGTGTGCTTTGGGGTATAGCTGCGGACGGTCAGGGCAACATCTTCGTGTCCGAGAAAGACGCCTTAACGATTTTGAAGGGAGTCCATTCTTCAACCGCGCTCACCCTAACGATCCAAATGCCCAGCGGTGTTGTTCCCGTCGGAACCGGAATCACACTCATGTGGTCTGGCGGAACCGGGCCATTCCAAGTGGAATGGAAAGCGCGTGTCACTGACGCCACCTGGACGGACGCAGGCAGAGCCACCGAGCGCAGTGTGCGGCTTCCCTTCGTCGGTGGCACTGCATTCTACCGCGTCCGCGGCGTAGGGCCGTAGGACTGGCGTAGGGGTCAAACTATAACAGTAACCTGACAGCCTGGCGTAATGATTTCATG
>CAYHFE010000439.1:0-6987 GCA_964355375.1 uncultured Verrucomicrobiota bacterium | reverse complement strand
GGTGAGTTCAATTGCCGTGCGAGACTCGGCGGCAAGTTGCCGCCGAGAACGGCCAAGTTGGCCGTTCCACCCATTTCAACTGAATCGTCACGACTGAGAGCAGATCTCTGCGCAACTCCAGCAACTCGCTTTAAGAAGCTGGCTTTTCTCCTCGCGTGGAAATCGTCGCGGATTCGTTTCGCGGCACTCCGTTTCTTCCGCATCCACACGAAAAGGGCGAACGGTTTCCCGTTCGCCTTTCATGTCTTGAAATTGGAGTTCGCTCAATACCGGTAATGCTCCGGCTTGTAGGGGCCTCCCACGGGCACGCCGAGATACTCCGCCTGTTTCTTCGTCAGCTTGGTCAGCTTCACCCCGATGCGGTCGAGGTGCAGGCGGGCCACTTCTTCATCGAGGTGTTTGGGCAATCGATAGACGCCCACCTTGTTTGTGTCGCGGTTCTTCCAAAGATCGAGTTGCGCGAGGCATTGGTTGGTGAAGCTGTTGCTCATGACGAAGCTGGGATGGCCGGTGGCGCAGCCGAGATTGACGAGACGGCCTTCGGCGAGCAGATAAATCGTCCGGCCGCTGGGCAGGACGTATTTGTCATACTGCGGCTTGACGTTGATTCTCTTCACGTCTTTGAGGTTGTTCAGGCGATCCACCTGAATCTCGTTGTCGAAGTGGCCGATGTTACAGACGATGGCCTGGTCCTTCATCTTGAGGATGTGCTCCAGGGTGATGACGTCGCAATTGCCCGTCGTGGTCACGTAGATGTCGCCCCTGCCGAGCGTGTCCTCGATCGTGGTCACTTCGAAACCTTCCATCGCCGCTTGCAGGGCGTTGATCGGGTCAATCTCGGTGACGATGACGCGGGCGCCGAATCCGCGGAGGGAATGGGAGCTGCCTTTGCCGACGTCGCCGTAGCCGCAGACCACCGCGACTTTGCCGGCGATCATCACGTCGGTGGCCCGCTTAATGCCGTCGGCGAGCGATTCGCGACAGCCGTAGAGATTGTCGAACTTGGATTTGGTGACGGAGTCGTTGACGTTGATCGCCGGGACGAGGAGTTTACCCTGTTCCAGCATCTGGTAAAGGCGATGCACGCCCGTGGTTGTTTCTTCGGAAACGCCTTTCCAATCCTTCACGACTTCGTGCCAGAACCCGGGGCGTTCCTTGGCGACCTTTTTCAAGAGCGCTTTGATGACCTCGACTTCGTGATTGTCGCTGGGCGTGTTGACCCAATCGCTGCCGTTTTCGAGTTCGTAGCCTTTGTGGATGAGGAGGGTGGCGTCGCCGCCGTCATCGACGATGAGCTGCGGGCCTTTGTTCCCGGGATGGGTGAGCGCGGCGAGGGTGAAGTCCCAGTATTCCTCGAGCGTTTCGCCCTTGTGCGCGAAGACCGGAATGCCGGTCGTGGCGACGGCGGCGGCCGCGTGGTCTTGGGTGGAGAAGATGTTGCAGCTCGCCCAGCGGACGGACGCGCCGAGTTCGGCGAGCGTCTCGATGAGGATCGCCGTCTCGATGGTCATGTGGAGTGAGCCGGTGATGCGCACCCCTTTGAACGGCTTGGTCGGGCCGTATTTTTTGCGGATGGCCATGAGACCCGGCATTTCGTGTTCGCACACCTGGATGGTCTTGCGTCCCCATTCGGCGAGGGTGAGGTCGCGGACGGCGTAATCCGGCTTGGGCGCGCCATTTTTGACGACCGGCTTGGAGGCCTTGGCGCGGGTGGACGGTAGTTTGACAATGGTACTCATAAGTCTAGATCAGTTCATCAGACACGCAGTTTGGTTCAAAACACGGCTCGAAAAGTCAGGTCAACCGACCGCGCGCTTCAAGGCGGCGGCTTTGTCGGTTCGTTCCCAAGTGATGCTGGCCAGATCATCCACCTTGCCGAAATGGCCGTAGTTGGTGGTCTTGGAGTAGATCGGACGGAGCAGATGGAGTTGTTTGATGATGTGCGCGGGCTTGAAGCTGAAGACTTCGCCCACCGCCTTCTCGATGACTTCGTCGCTGACCTGACCCGTCCCAAACGTGTTCACGCAAACGGAGACGGGATCGGGGTGCCCAATGGCGTAGGCGAACTGGATTTCCGCGCTCGTGGCCAAGCCGGAGGCGACGATGTTCTTGGCCACATAACGCCCCATGTAGGCCGCGCTCCGATCGACCTTCGAAGGATCCTTGCCGCTGAAGGCGCCACCGCCATGACGGCCCATGCCGCCGTAGCTGTCCACGATGATCTTGCGGCCAGTCAAACCGGTGTCGCCCTGGGGCCCTCCGACGACGAATCGCCCGGTGGGATTGACCAGGAACTGGGTTTTCTGGTCGAGCAAGTGCTCCGGCAAGACCTTCTTGATGATCTCGCGGATGATGAAATCGCGAATGGTTTTGTGCTTGGCGTTGGCGGCATGCTGAGTCGAGACGACGACGTTGGTCACCCGAACCGGCTGATCGTTCACGTACTGAACCGAGACTTGGGTCTTGGAATCGGGGCGAAGCCATTTCACTTCGCCGGCTTTGCGCACCCGGTTCAGCTCGCGCCCCAACTGATGGGCATACATGATCGGCGCGGGCATGAGTTCGGGAGTCTCGTTGCAGGCATAGCCAAACATCAGGCCCTGATCCCCGGCCCCCTGCTCCGCGGTGCCTTTGCCCTCGGCGGCCTTGGCGTCCACGCCCTGGGCGATGTCCGGGCTTTGCTGGGTGATGGCGTTCAGGATCAGGACGCGATCGGCGTGGAAGACGTCATCGTCGTGGGTGTAGCCAATTTCCCGGATGGCTCGGCGGGCGATGTCATTGTAGTCGAGCTTGGCCCCGGTGGTGATTTCGCCGCCCACCACCACGAGGTTGCTCTTGGCGTAGGTCTCGCAGGCCACCCGGCTCCGGGGATCCTGGGTCAGACAGGCGTCCAGGATCGCGTCGGAAATCTGGTCGGACACTTTGTCCGGATGGCCTTCGCCGACGGACTCGGAAGAAAAGATGTAATTCTTGCTCATGAAAAATAGGGGGGCCGAAGTTTTAAACTGTCATATTGACGTATCAGGATTTGAAGATATATACCTTGGCCGACGCGTCAACAGGTATTTTGAGAAAATGCTGGCGGGCGCAGGATTGAATCATGTCCACCACTTTGAAATCGCTGCGAGCGTTGGCTGACCCAACCCGGCTTCGGATCATGGCCCTGCTGGAGCGGGAGGAGCTGTCCGTCAACGAGCTGCAAGAGATCACGCACCTGGGCCAGTCGCGGATCTCGACCCATTTGGGACTGCTGCAAGAATCGGGGTTGCTGCAATCCCGGCGGGAAGGCAAGAGAACCTTCTACCGGCTCCATCTCCAGGCGGACGGGGTCACTCTCGAATTCATCCAATTGGCGGCTCGCGGGGCCAAGGAGATGCCCGAGTACCCGGCTGACCAAGTCAATCTCAAGCGCATCCTGGCGCGGCGCAGCGAGCAAGCGCAGGTTTATTTCAATCAAGTGGCCGGGCGGTTTGATCGCAGTTATGGGCCGGGCCGTTCGTGGCAGGCCTTTGGCCATCTCTTGCTGCGGATTCTCCCGCCGTTGACCGTGGCGGACTTGGGATCGGGTGAAGGCCTGCTCAGCGAGTTGCTCGCGCGCCGTTGCCGGAAAGTGATCGCGGTGGACAACTCGGAGAAGATGGTGGCGTTCGGCGCGAACAAGGCCAAGAAGAACGGACTGAAAAACCTGGAGTTTCGCGGCGGCGATTTGGAGGCCCCTCCGATTGAGCCGCAGAGCGTCGATCTCGTGATCCTGAGTCAGGCTCTGCATCACGCGGTGAATCCCCACCGAGCGATCGCCGCCGCTCACAAGTTGCTCGTGCCGGGTGGACAAATCCTGATTCTGGATTTGCTCCAGCACCAATTCGAACAAGCGCGCGAATTATACGGGGATCGATGGCTCGGCTTTGCCGAGAGCGATTTGCAGCGGTGGATGGAAGCCGCCGGATTCAAGAAGATCGAGATCAACGCGGTGGCGCGAGAGGAACAGCCGCCCCACTTTCAGACTCTGCTGGCCGGCGGAATCCGATGACGCAGGGCCACCGGCGGCCTCGGGCGCGGCCTCGGCCTGCGCCTGGTCCCGGTGGGAGCGTCAACCAGCGGCGGCCGATCGTCGTTGTCCTTCAGTCAGGAAATCGAGGTAGTATTGCAGTCGGTCCTTCAACTCCTTGCGCGGCACGATGGCGTCGATCAAGCCATGTTCAAGGAGAAACTCCGAGGTCTGAAAACCGGGAGGCAGTTCCGATTGGGTGGTGTCTTTGATGACGCGGGGTCCGGCAAAACCAATCATGGCGGCGGGCTCGGCGATGATGAGATCCCCCACCGTGGCGAAGCTGGCCATGACGCCGGCGGTCGTGGGATTGGTCAGCACGCTGATGTAGGGCAGACGGCTCTTGGCATGATAGGCCAAGGCGCCGCACGTCTTGGCCATCTGCATGAGACTGCACATCCCCTCGTACATGCGCGCGCCGCCGCTCGTTGAGATGATGACCACGGGCAGTTCCTTGGCGGTTCCGGCTTCGATCAAGCGCGTGAGTTTCTCACCCACCACCGATCCCATGGACCCGCCCAGAAAAGTGAAATCCATCACTCCGAGGGCGATGCGGTGGGCGCCGATCTTCCCAATGCCGGTGATGACGGCATCCTTGAGCCCGGTCGATTTCTGGTAGGCTTCGAGCTTGCTCGTGTAGGAGGCGACACCCGTGAAACGCAGGATATCCACGCTCAACATTTCCGCGTCCATCTCTTCGAACGAACAGGTTTCGACCAGCGAATGAATTCGTTCCCGGGCGCCGATCGGAAAGTGATGGTTGCACGGTTGGCAGACCTTCAGATTCTGATCGAGATCCTTGTCGTAGATCATCACGGAACACTTCGGGCATTTGGTCCAGAGCCCTTCCGGAATCTCGCGCTTCCGTGACTTGGGCTGGCCGATTTTGGGCTTCCGAATAAAGGTCGTCGGGCTATTCGACGGGGTCGGCCCGGGAGTTCCTTCGGAGGTTTCGAGACCGGGCTTTTTATTGGTGAAAGAGTTATTTGCCATGGTCGGCGGTGTTATCAATTCATCGAGGTTACGACATTTACATCCCACGAGCAACGGTCCAGGCACAGACCGCCCCGGCACCGTTGCGCCGGAGCACCTTAGCGCAGGCGCTGGTCGTCGCCCCGGTCGTCAAGACATCGTCGAGCAAGACAATCCGTTCTCCTTTGAGCTTCGGTCCTGGCCCCATGACGAACGCCTTTTCCACATTGACCGCGCGCTCGGACCGAGTGAGCCGCGTCTGCGTCTGAGTCGCCGCGACCCGCCGGAGGAGCGAGGGATGAACAGGAATTCCGGTGGCGGCGCTGAGATGTCGGGCCAGACGCTCGGCTTGATTGAACTCGCGTTCGCGCTTTTTCAAGGGATGCAACGGAACGGGAACGATGAAATCCCAATCGGCCGGCCGCAAAAGCGGGGCCGCCTGGCGAACCAGCAAGTCGGCCAGGAACGATTCGAACCAGAGCGCGCGATCATATTTGTAGCGATGGATGACGTCGCGCACCATGCCCGCCGCCACCACCGCCGCTCGGGCCGACTCAAAATGAAGCTCCAATTCCCGGCAGTTGCCACACTCAAAACTCGTCGTGATTTCGCCCTCGTAGGGCAATCCGCAACGTTCACAGTACGGAGGCTTGATAAACCGGACATTCTGCCAGCACGCGACGCAGACATACCCTTCCGAGGCCGACGCATGCTGATCATGACAAATCTGACAAATCTGAGGGTAAAGGAACCCCAGGCTGGCATCCAGCCAGGTCCGGAGCGTCGCGAGCGTGGCCGAGGTTGGCATTGGGCTTAGGGAGATGGGCCGGCGGACCAGCCGTTATGGCGGACCGAAAGGTCGCGGTACCGCCGATGGACGAGAATGACGACCGCCAAGAGCGCGGCGAAGGCGAGCCAGCCGTCAATCAACTTGCCACTTCCCCAAAGCCAAGCGCTGGCGTCGGCGGCCGGCCGAGTGACAAAGCCGTAGGACTTAAGCCAAAAGATCCAACCGGCATGGAGTCCCATCGAAAAATAAAGTGAACTTGTGAACTGGTAGCCGAGCCCCAGAATCACCCCGGCCAGCGCCAGATTGAAAAACCCCGGGACCAGCATCGGCCCATCACCGAAGCCCCGCATCATCCGGCCCAGAACCACCAACCCCGAACTCCAATCGATCGCCGTCGGCGATTCCGGCCGTTCGAAGAAATGAACCATCGCGTAAAGAGCACTGCTCAGCGCCAGGGCCGTCGGCCAGGCCAATGCTTTCCGCAGCGCTCCCAACACGGCTCCACGGAAAACGATCTCCTCCAAGGCTCCCACCACCACGGCCGCGAGACCGGCATTGACCAAATGTCGGAGGAGATCAAGCCCCGATCGGCTGCCATCGAGCGTGCGGGCGCCGGACCACAGCACGACCAAGGCGACCCCGGCCAAGGAACCGAAACCGATCAAGAATCCCTGACCGGCCAATTTCCATGAAGACCCGGACCGCGCCAACCCCAGGCCACGGCACGAGTTCAACCCGGTGGATTTCAAGAATGGCCAAAGTCCCAGCACGCCCAAGACGAGCAGGGAGCGATTGACAAAGCGGTGAAAGGGATTATGGGCGAGACGCTCCAGGATGGTTGAACCGCTCCCGCCCCACTCGACCAGTCGGTATAGCCAAGGCGCGAGCAACCCTCCTCCCAAGAATACGACCGTGATATAGATGCCAAGCGACCGCAGCGGACGCATATCGATCAGGCTAGAATCCCGCCAATTCCAAGCAAGCGCATAATGGCGACCGGGCGCATCTCCGAATGAGGACCCGCTTCTAGTGGCATGCGACCTTTCTGGGAATGGGCTCGTCCTGAAAGGAGCGAAGGAGAAGAGCCGGGGGCCAACGAGTCGGCGAGTGCCGCCCCCGGTCCCGCAGCAGTTCTCATTTTGACTCAGGACACGGTCCGTTCCACGCAGGTAGTCCC
>CAYHFE010000438.1:0-6987 GCA_964355375.1 uncultured Verrucomicrobiota bacterium | reverse complement strand
CGGGATAATCTACGACGTGATCCACGCTGCCATCCGGCTTGTACCAGGTCCATCGTCCCGTATAGTAACCCAATTTGTAAGCACCTTCGTGCTCTTTCGTCCCAGTCTCGTACCAGGCGATCTCGAGCCCGTCCAGTTGGCCTTTCACATACGACTTTTCCAGACTCTTGGCGCCTGTGACGAAATGATAGGTCCACAGACCATCCTGCAGGTCGTTGACGTAATTTCCGAAAATCACTGCAACGCCATTTGGTGAATAACCAATGAAGGGACCGTTCTTCTTATCGTCCCGGTAGGTGTACTCGTTGAGTTTGGTGCCATCAGCACGCCACTCGATGGAAAGGCCGTTCAGCTTGCCATTGGCATAAGTGTCCTCGTATTTCCTCTGTCCGTTGGGCCACCATTCGGAGCGCAACCCGATCTGTTCACCGTTACTATAATTGCCCTCAACCGACTTCATTCCATTCTCGAAATAAATGACGAAACGGCCGTTGATCACGCCATTCACGTAATTCCGCTCAATGTTGACCCCTCCGCTCTTCCAGTAAGTTTTCCAGGTTCCTTCCCGCCGTCCCTGTTCATTCGTCCAATAGTCCGATTCTAGCTCCCCTCCCGAGAAATACGATACCCAGTGGTGAAGGGCGGACACGACCACGGTGGCCATGGCGCTCTGGTTCGCATTCAGCAAGTTCGTCACGATGACGTGATAAGTCCCGGGCGCAGCCGGTGCCGTGTAGAGGCGCTGGAGCATGTTCGTGATTGCAATGGGTGTGACCGAACCTCCCGCCACTCCTTCCTGAACGCTCCAAGAGAGGTCAGTCTTTCCAGTCACGGTGGCGGTAAAGATCTGGGTGGCATTCGTCGCAATCGTCACCGAGGACGGAGAGATGGAGAGCGAGACCGGTGGCTGGTTTGTCATCGTCGGAATTCGATTGATCTCGACCCAGTTGAAACCAATCCATTCGTAAGTGGCTTTCTGCCCTGCATCGGACTTGTTCTTGCGAACTTCGATGCCGACGAAATTGATTCCTTCGTTTAGATTTACAGCGATGTCACCCGGGGGCAATTGAAGCCCGTTCGCGTCAAACATCCTTACCGTCAAAGCCTCCGCAGAAGAGAGAGCGATTCTGTCCGAAACGGTCGAAAAGGCCTGCCATCGGTTTGAATTCTTGATGTCACCAAGCTTTGTGCCGGAAGAATCGCTGAGGGTAATGGTGTAAGCCGGAAAATCCCCTTGGCCAATAGTTCCGTTCTCAAACTCCTGCCAGCGTTGAGCGATCAACCCCCAATCAATCTCGGTAGTTTTGGCCCAATAGACGATCCGGGGGTAGCTGCGGCCCAGATCATCCGCGTTGGGGCCGGAGAAGTAGGGGTCAAAATGGCCCGTGACTCGATTGAAGTTGACGTAGCGATCCGAGTTGCCGGGATAGTTGGGATCCAGCACGTAAAGAATTCCTTCCACGGCGCGATAAGCAACCAACGCATGACCGCCGCCCGTCCTGTAGATTCCCATCGTTTGGGGTTCTTTGGTCACCAGCATGGAGTAGATGAAAGCGCGATAGGTGTTGAGATCACTCAGGTTTACGTCAAACCAGAACCCGTTGGCAAAACTGGTCCAGTCAATGTCGGCCTGAACGCGGGAGGCCAAAGCATATCCGTTGACATTGTCCCGCCCGAATGAAGGGGTGCGGAAAGGGCTGCCCTGGTTGTCGTAGCGATTATAGAGCGGAGGAGCGCTTTCCTTGAGCTTCTTCTCCGAGTAATACCAAAGCGCAGACATGGTTTGGCCTGCGCAGTGGCCACCGGGAGCGAGCCATGACCCGCGATTCGTGAATTCCCAGTCATCGACCCCAGGCTTAAAACCGGTGTCCACTTCCTCCAAGAGTCTGTCCAACGGAGTGACCGAGACAAAGAAACTGGAGAAGTGGTGCGTGGCGACGGTGATCGAGTTGGACGATAAGTCCACGAGAGACATTCCTTCCAGCTTCCGGCTCGTCGGATCATACATGAAGGCCAGGGCAAAATGATTCGGAGGCAACTTGATCGGCACCTGAACGGTCATCAAGTTGGTGGCAAATTGTCCTCCATTTTCGACGCGGATCAATGGAGTAATGGGTTTGATCGCTTCGCCAAACGTGTGACTTTGAATCGGGCTGGAGCTGATGATAAAGGGCGTGGACGCTCCGAAAGTATTGGTCGGCACCGTGATTTGCAGGCCGTGCAGCGGGTCGCCCGGTCGATTCACGGTGAGCGTTCCTCCTTGAGGACCCATCGGAGTGTTCAAGAGTTCCACGCTCACGCCCAAGCTCAGTTCGCCAGCGACCGAACCTGAGCCTAGAGACACCTTCAATCGGTAAAAACGCGCCGATGGGCTGGTGGTGGACGCATTTTCCAGCAAACGCACCCATTCCCGGTTAGCGTCCAGGTCCGCGGCCTTTTCCAAAGTGGCCGGCACTTCCCGCCACGTCTTCAGATCACTTGAAGTCTCCAGCACCAGTTGAAGTCCCGTGGCATTCTTCGCTTTCGAGAAGGCAATCCCGACAAATTGTTGCCCGGCTCGGGATTCCATCACGGGCGCCACCAGACTGGTGCGCGCTGCCACTTTGGGGTCCAGCCCCATCGCAAACTTAAGCAAGTTGGGAACACCATCGCCGCTGGGGGAGGCCGCAGGACCGTTCGATCCGGCAGGCAACTGGTAAGCAGTCACCCAAGTCGAAAATGTGTTCGCCGCCGCGGTGGAAACAGAAATGGTCAGCGTCAACGTCTGGGTGGCCGCCCCGGCTGCGCTGGCAACCCTCAGGGTCACTGCGTTCGCGCCTGCCAACGTCGGGGTGCCGGAAATGAGCCCGCTGGTTGGATCCAAGCTCAAGCCCGCAGGCAGCCCGGTCGCGGCGTAACTGATTGGATTGTTGCTGGCGGTGACCTGGAAACGGAAGGCAACTCCGACTTGTCCGGTGGCCGATGGCGCGCTGGTGATGACCGGCAGCGCCGGCAGGGCGGTCTCCAAACGCAGTTCACTCAGGACAAAGTTCCCGTTGTTGCCGAAGCGCCCGGGACCGTTGGAAGGAAGGGACGGGTCTTGGAGCGCCTCCAGGCGGATGCCGGTGATGTTCGTGAGTTGAGTCAGGGCGGCAATGGTGTAGGTGTCGGTCCCGGGATTAATGCCGCTGGCCAAGATCGAGTCGTCCGGCAGTTTGGTCAGCATGGTGCCCTTGGCGGAAAGCAGTGAATAGGGGCTGAGGGTACTCCAGGTCGCGCTGACATCTCCGCCACCGGCGAGACCGTCGGCAAACGTGTCCCGCGCGTCCGTCGTCACCGACAAGCGGAAACGACCCAAGGTGTGTCCCGGGTTGCTCGAATAGTTCTGAATCAAGGTGAAGGTCAGGACGGTGCCGCCGGCAAATCCAAGATTGGTGGAGGTTTCAAAGACCGCCGTTTGATTGGCGATCGCCGGATGGATGGCCCAGCCATTTGAATCGTCAGTCGCCCCATCGACGGTCCACGCGATGCCGAACCCGGTCTGTGAAGACGTGGCGGTGGGCTGTTGCAGCCGAACCGGCCCGGCCGACGGCGCCGTCGCGGGTGACACAGCGAGCGCGGCAACCTGACTCGTCACGGAGCCCGCTGAGTTGGTCAGGACGATCGAGTAACCACCGGCGTCACTCGCTTGCACGTTCGTAATGATCAACCGGGTGGTGTTGGCTCCGCTAATCCGTCCCCCATCCGTGAGGTTCGCACCGTCCTTGCGCCATTGAAAAGTCAACGTCCCCGCGCCCGACGCGGTCACGCTCAATGTCGCGGTGCCGCCGTTTGGAATCGTTTGGCTGACCGGCTGCACGGTGATCTGGGGCGGCAGGTTCGTGCTTCCGACTGCCGACAGTGCCTGAATTTCCGTCGATGAAAGCGGGCGATCAAAAACCATGACTTCGTCCACCAGCCCGTTGAAGTAGCGGCCGAGCAGGTGGTGTTTGCCAATGTGCAGGAATTCGGTTCCGTCATACACCACCGGGCCGCCGCCGGTGACCGAACCGGCCAGGCCGCCATTGAGGAAGATCTGCAGGACGCGATTCGTGCCAACCGTCATCGCGAGATGTTGCCAGACGCCGTTGAGAAGAGTGAAATTGGTGCCGCCCACACCATTCGCGCCCAGGGTCCACTCACTCTTGGTCGTGTCCGTCACGTTGTTGTACTGGATGACCCAGCTCCGAAATCCGGTGTGGTTGTTATCGAGGAGATCGGCGTAGGTCATCTGGGTCGGCGCGGGTTTGACCCAAAGGCTGACGGTGAATTTCTGGAGGTTGAACCAACCACCCAGGTCCACGCTGTCATCGACGCCATCGAACTGGAAGGCCTGCCCGACTCGCCCCGCGCCAAAAGTCGTGCCTCCGGACAACGATCCAGGGTGCGCGCCCGTGGCGTCACTGGCGTCGCCCTCGCCGCGCCACCACGAAATGAGACCGGGCGGGGTGTTGGTCGAGAGGGTCCGGGCGATGACCCCGGCGAGGCCCGGGCGGATCGTTCCATTGTAGTTCGTGAAGACGCCGCCGATGAACGCGCGGCCCGTGGGCAGCCAAACGACGGCGTTCACGGTGTCATTGGCGCCGGTCCCTGGCTGGAACGTTTCGTCCAAAGACCCGTTGGCATTCAAGCGGGCGAGGCGCAAACGGTTGTTCGGGCGGGACACGTCGGGGACATTGTATCGTTGAAAATCGCCACCGATGAGGATCTTGTCGTCCGATTGCAGAGCTAGCGCGCGTACTTCATCATTCGCTCCCAGGCCAGGGTCGAAACCGAGGTCGAGCTGGCCCGTGCTGTCAAAGCGCGCAATCCCGCCTCGACGCGGTCTCGTGAAACCCGGTGTGATGATCTCGACAAAACCGCCCACCGCCAGGATTTTGCCATCGGCCAAGAGTGCGCAATCCCGGACCGTTCCCGCGGTGATGACCACGTTCGTCGCGACGGAACTGGGGACAAAGCGGGTGTCCATCTGGCCACTGGAATTCAGGCGCATGAGATAGCCGCGCGCCAGTCCATCCCAAGTCACGTAACCGCCGATAACGATAGTCCCGTCCGAGTGCGGCACCGCCGTCTCTACGGTGGGATTCAGACCGCTCAGAACCCGGGTAGGATTGAGCGAATCCCGGCCTTGGATGACGATTTGCGCGTCGAAGGAAGAATCCGTCGCGCCATCGCTATTCAGCCGGGCAAAGGTGCTCTTGCTCGTCCCGTTGAGCGATCGGAAGTGTCCACCGATCAGAACCTGGCCGTTCCGCAGCGGGATCACTCGGCTCAAAGAACCCGGCGTGCCATCCAACTTCAAGAGCGCCGGGGCAAAGGTCAGATCGAGCGAACCATCCGGCAGAAGTCGCGCCAGACTGGTTCGAATCGCGCCTTGGACCGCGGTAAACGTGCCGGCGATCAGAATCTTTCCATCGGTCTCGATTCCGATGTGTTGGACCGGGCCGTCCACGCCCGCGCCGGGCCGAAAGGATGGGTCGAGTGTGCCATCCGAGTTCAGGCGCGCGACGCCTGGAAGGTAACGCCCGCGCACCGCGTTGAAATTGCCGCCGATCAGGATTTTGCCGTCGGCTTGCCGCGCGATGGTGTTGACGCCGCCCCGCGCCAGACTCGTTGAGGTCAAACCCGCAAAGGATGCAAGGAGCGAACCGTTGCCGCTCAGCCGGGCAATGCCGACTCGAGCCGAGCCGTTGAAGGCGCTGAATGCGCCCAGCACGAGGATGTCGCCGTTCGGCTGGAACTGCATTTGAAAGACGGGACCGTTGGCGCCCGTTCCTGGCTGGAACGTACCGTCGATCGAACCATCTGAATTGAGCCGAATAATCCCACCGCAGTTAATGCCGTTGAAGCTCGTGAACCCACCCGCCAGAAGAATCTTGCCGTTGGAGAGCGCCGTCACGGCCCGAACCTCGGCATCGGCCCCGGTTCCGATGTTGAAACTGGAATCCGGAGTGTTGTCGGCATTCAACCGGAGCACCCGGTTCCAGGTGGCGCCGTTGGCCTGAGTGAAAAAACCCGCGAGCAGCCATTTGCCGTCGGCTTGCGCGGTCTTGCTCACCACGGCGCCGTTGACCGCCCCCGCTCCGCCGTAAGCCGATTCCACCGTCCCGTCCACCTTGAGCGAGAGCCAGTAGTTGGTGCGCGCTCCGCCCACCTCGGGCAGGACGCCGCCCAGGCGCGCCGCGTTGGGATTGGCCGTGTCATTGGTCACGACTTGAATGAAATGGACGCTGCCGTTGCCGGCCACGCGCTGCGGATAGGAATTGTCCCGCCGCCCATCGGCGGTGAGGCGGAGGAAGCTCAAGACATTGGTCGTGCCTTGAAGGGCCAGGAATTGGCCGCCCACGAGAATTTTTCCGTCGGATTGCACCGCCAGGGCATTCACCACTCCGGAGCTAAACGTGTTGTAGAACGAAAGATCGACGGAACCGTTTGTGGTCAATCGCGCCAGGTTAAAGCGGAAGTCGCCGGACGTGGAACCGTAAACGACGAAGTTGCCGCCGATCAAGACTCGGCCGTCCGGGAGCACGACCGCGGCTCGAATTTGGCCTTCGACTCGGGGCGAGTCGGCGGTTCGCGGGGTGAAGGTCGGGTCCAGCCCATCCTCGCCGATCAGCCGTGCGATCGAGGGATAGCGCGTGCCGTTCAGCGAATCGAAATCACCCATGATCAAGGAGCGCCCGTCTGGCTGGGAAACGAGCGATCGCACGATCGGCAAATAATGAGCGCCGCTGCCCGGGTCAAAGCTGGGATCCAAAGTCCCGTCTTGGGCCTGGCTGCGGAAAAGCGGACCGAGACCAAAGGACACGAGGAGCAAAACGACCCGGAGACCAAGCGACGAGGTTCTCATACTAGACTTTGTTTGGCGGACGAAACCGCGTCGCCCTGACCGCGACAGCAGGTGCGGTTCGAGCGACCTTCCAAGAAATCCTGGCGGCGAACCGCTTCCCTCGAACCAATCGATTTGAG
>CAYHFE010000437.1:0-6991 GCA_964355375.1 uncultured Verrucomicrobiota bacterium | reverse complement strand
ACCGACACCCTTGACCTCAGGCCCGACCTCCTCAGCATCCTCATCGGAGTCAACGATCTGAGTTCCGGGGTGTCGGCCGAACGATACGAACAGCAGTCCGACCAATTGCTCGCCGACACCGTTAAAGCGCTGCCCAACCTGCGATTGGTCCTGTGCGAGCCGTTTGGCCTGCCGGTGGGCGCGAAGAAGAACAACTGGGAGAACTATCGCACCCAAGTCGCCGCGCGCGTCTCGATCGTCAACAAGCTGGGTGAGAAAGATCACGCGCCGGTCGTGCCTTTCCAAAATATGTTCGAGAGCGCGACCAACCGGGCGCCGGCCGAATACTGGATTTGGGATGGCATCCATCCGACCTACGCCGGGCACCAACTCATGGCGGATGAGTGGGTCCGCACGGTGCAAGCCTCTTGGCCGAAGAAGAAGTGACCGTGGCAAAGCCTGCCCCAGACTCAGCGGAAAGCTCAAAACAACATCCTCCTCATGACCAAACGCGATCCCCATCCGGGCAGCACCGTCGGAGTGATCTCGCGGGGCAGCGTCTGGGATTTTGTGGAAGTCTCGACTGGAAGCCCAAGAAGAAGAAGGACTGACCATGCCACTGAGTTTTGAATGGGATGAGCAGAAGGCAGGAACGAAACTGGCCAAGCACGGAGTCAGTTTCGACGAGGCGACCACGATCTTTGGCGATCCACGGTCGTTGACGATACCCGACCCGGCCCATTCCCAAACGGAAGACCGCTTCATCATCCTCGGCTGCTCCCATCGGCAGAGATTGCTGGTTGTGGCCATACAGCGCGCGGTGATAATGTGCGCATCATCAGCGCCCGGCCCGCCAGCCGGTGCGAACGAAGGAACTATGAAGAAAGCATCTGAAAAGAAGGACGAACCGGAAATGCGGGCGGAGTATGATTTCTCCCACGGCGTGCGAGGCAAGTATGCCAGGCGGTATGCGCAGGGGACCAACGTCGTCCGTGCTCGAACCGGATGTCGCCAAGGCGTTCCCCAGTGCGGAATCGGTGAACCGTTCACTGCGGGCGCTCGCGGACATCATCTGGGAACAAATGAAGCCACTCCCCTCCAAGTGACCCACGCGCAGAGGGCTGACCATGGCGCCGCAATCAAGGCCTTTCACCGAAAAGCGAGGCACACGAATTCATCTGACTCTCTGAACCCTTAACAACCCGAAGCCTATGAAGAAAAGCATGAGAATACTGGCCGTGGCCTTTGTCGGAATTCTGGCTGTGGCACCAGCCCACGCCGCCGACGTTTCCGGCCAATGGCGCGCGGAATTCGACACCCAAATCGGCCTGCAGAAATACCTCTTCACCTTCAAGGCCGATGGCGAAAGAGTGACCGGCAAGGCCAATTCGGAGGTTGGCGATCAGCAGCGCGAGGCGGAGTTGAAAGAAGGCAAGATCACCGGGGACGTCGTGACGGTCGTGGAACTGTTCAAGTTTCAGGACAATGACATCCGCATTGAGTACAAGGGCAAGCTCGCCGGGAATGAGATCAAGTTCACCCGCCAGGTGGGCGAGTTCGCCACCGAGGAACTCACCGCCAAGCGTGTTCAGGTGGCAGCTCCCGCGGCCCCGGCTCTCGCGAGTTCCACGAACGCGGCCGCACCCGGCCAGCGGGGTCGAGGCGGTCGCGGCGGATTTGGAGGGCCGATCGTCCTTGGCCCTGACGACAAGCCCGCGTTTCCCGACCCGCCCGCTGGATTCAACGAAAAGCGCGAGGGCATCCAGCATGGCCAGTTGGAAATGATCGAATACGATTCCAAAACCGTCGGCACGAAACGCAAGATGCAGGTTTATACGCCGCCCGGTTACTCGAAGAACAACAAGTATCCCGTGCTCTATCTGCTCCATGGCATCGGCGGCGACGAGACGGAATGGAACCGTTTTGCCACGCCGAACGTGCTCCTCGACAACTTGCTCGCCGACGGGAAAGTCCTGCCCATGATCGTGGTCATGCCCAATGGCCGAGCGCAGAAGAACGACCGCGCCGAGGGCGACGTGTTTGCCGGGGCCGCCGCCTTCGCCAACTTCGAGCGTGACCTGCTCGATGATGTCATCCCTGCGATCGAATCCCGCTATTCGGTGCAGGCCGACCGCGAGCATCGCGCGCTGGCCGGGCTTTCGATGGGCGGCGGCCAGTCCCTCAACTTCGGGTTGGCGCACCTCGACACCTTCGCCTGGGTCGGCGGATTTTCATCCGCGCCCAACACGAAACCACCGGCAGAACTCGTGCCCGATCCGGCGGCGGCAACCAGACAGTTGAAGCTGCTTTGGCTTTCCTGCGGCAACAAGGACGGCTTGATCCGCATCAGCCAAGGCGTTCATGCCTACCTTAAGGAAAAGAATGTGCCGCACGTCTGGCACGTGGACGGCAATGCGCATGATGCAACGCATTGGCGGAACAATCTCTATCTTTTCTCGCAACGCCTTTTCCGTTGACCAGGAGTCCGTCTAACCGCTTATCCACACAAATAGTCGCTCATGAATCCACGCCTCCCAGGGCAGCTTTTACGACTGGATGACGTTTTCCTTTCAGTGACCCGTTCAAGCGATGAGTTGCCCCCGCTTTCCGGCTCGAGTCAGAGTGGAACGGGCAACTTGCCCGTTCCTGTGGGCTACCAGCCCACAGGCTTGGCCGCCGGGGATCTCAATGATTCCTGAGTTCAGTAGCCGTGACCGACTCGGCGGCAAGTTGCCGCCAAGGACGGGCTGGTAGCCCGTTCCACCCAGTTCAACCGCAATGCGCCACATTCGTCAGGTCGATGGCCAGGAGCACACGGTGCTCATGATGCAGGTCGAGAACGAGGTCGGCATTCGGGGCGATTCCCGGGACCGCAGCCCTGCCGCGAACGAAGCCTATGCCAAGAGCGGCGGACACGCGATGCTGTTCACGACTTTCGGCGGCAAGCTGATGATGGTGTTGCACTCTCCCAATGGCCCCGGCGCGCAACCTTGCATCTTCGAGATGGAAGACACCGGCGAGACGTTGCGAATCACCAGCGAGCTCACGGGTGAAACTCCTTAGAGCCTGTTTGAAAATTCAAAAGGGTCCTGTTTTCGCGGAAAAGGCCGCTGGGCGAGGCGCGACGAGGGAGCATACCCGCCAGCGGTCTGTGACCGAGGAGCAACGAAGCCCAGCGGCCTTTTCCGCGAAAACCCTCCGGGCGGCGGGTCTTTTGCCTGCGGCCAGCGTTGGCTCGACCGTCACAGCCCGCTGCGGGGATGCTCCGGTCTCGCCGCCTTGGCCGCAGCCAAAATCCCTCGCCGCAGGACCCTTTTCAATTTTAAAACAGGCTCTTAACCACTTTTGCCAGCCACTTCCAACACGAACCCAAGACCCTGAGACAAGAATGAGCATCCGAATGATTCCTATGAAAACACTGCTGAAGCTTTTTGCCGTGATGTCGCTTTCGATCGGAACCTCGACGCCGGCCGCCGACAAGACGTTGATCGATTATTTTCTGCCGACCCCCATCGTTGGCTCCTTGGTGACAAACGTGTGGGGCGCTCCCGGAGTTTTCCCGCGCGATCCGCAGAACGGCCTCGAGGACATGACCATGACGCATTGGTGCTACTGGGATGGACAGATCATCAAGGGACCCGATGGCAAATATCACATGTTTGCCAGTCGCTGGAATCAGGCCCGGGGCCATAACGGATGGGGCAGCTCCCTGGCCGTGCATGCGGTCAGCGACAACGTCATCGGCCCGTATGCAGACAAGGGGCTTTGCTGGCCGGACAACCAAGGAGGAAAAGGGCACAATGTGACGGCGCTGGTCATGCCGGACGGGCGCTATGCCGTTGTTGTCAGCGAGACCCGGCCCGGCGATGTCTTTGTTTCCAAGTCCCTGGATGGACCGTGGGAACATCTCGGCTCGATCAAGGTGGAAACCAATTCGTTCGGGCGCGCCCGCATGTCCAACATTAGCATCATGGTTCGTCCGGATGGCGACTACATGATCGTGCCGCGATCCGGCGCCATTTGGATCAGCAAAGACGGCATCCTTGGTCCCTACAAGGTTCAGGGGCCTTCGGTTTATCCGCAAGTCGCCGGCCTTCCGCTGCGCAATCTGGAAGATCCGGTCGTGTGGCAGAGCGGCGGCCTTTACCACATCGTGGTCAACGGTTGGAGCGATCGCAAGGCCTACCACATCACCTCACCCAATGGCATCGCGAATTGGACGTTCCGGGGCTTGGCTTACGATCCGACGAAGGACTTCGTGCGCTATGCCGATGGCACCGTCAACCATTGGGATAAGTTGGAACGTCCCGGCGTGGTTATTGAAAATGGCCACGTCACCCATTTCACTCTCGCGGTCCTCGATGTTCCGAAAGGCCAGGAGCGCGGGCACGATACCCACGGGAGCAAGATTATCGTGATTCCATTCGACGGCGCAGCTTTGGACCGCGATCTGCAAAACGCTTCCGATCCAACGCAACCGGCTGCTTCACCCGCGCCGCGTCAATAATCCACCCATTCTCGTGGGTCAAACACTCTACCAGAATCGCCAGTAAATGTAGCACCAGCCAAATGCGTAAATCGCGAACCACACCTTGACCTGCTGCCAGCAAGGACGTTGTCGGGCGGTTTCGTCAAAGGCGCGGAGCCACTCGGGACGCCAGATAAGAGCTTCCACTTGTTCCGGCCTGGGCGGAGCGGTGGAGAGGGAAACGACGACCACGAGCAGCATGGTCAAAACCTGCGCGAGGGCTCCCACATAGAGCCAGTGGAGTGACGAGCCACTGGACCAGAGCGCGAGGGCGAGGGCAATTTGAATGAGCAAGCCGCCAGCCAGGCCCGCGATCGCGCCCGCGTAAGTGGTGCGTCGCCAGAAAAGCCCCAGCAAGATCACGGATATGAAGGGCGTCGCCATGTAGGTGACCCCCGTCTGGAAATACTTGAACAGGCCGATGCGCGCGACGACGGGAGCGACGATCGCGGAGAGCGCCAGGGCCGTTCCCGCGGCCATTCGTCCGGTGGTGATCAGTTCCGCGTCCCCGGCATCTTTGCGCCAGAACCGGCGATAGACATCCAGGGAAAAAATGGTGGCGACAGAGTTGGCGAGCGCGCTGACCGTGGACATCACGGCCGCGAAGAATCCGGCCAGGATGACACCCCGAAGCCCGGAAGGAGCAAAGACGGCGAGGGCATAAGGAAACGTCTGGTCTTGCCGATCCGGGAGCAACGAGGGGCCGTGGCGCATGATATCGAGCCAATGATAGACAATGAGCCCGAGGAGACACGTCACGAGTGGTCGGGCCAGGTTGATGAAACCGGCGAAGACAATGCCCATCATCCCATCCCAGGTGGAGCGCGCGGAGAGGACGCGCTGGATCATCACTTGGTTGGTGGATTGATAGAACAGGAAGACACCAAACGACGCCACGATGAGGCCGAGAAACGGGGCCTCCGGATCGGACGGCGGTCGGTAAAGGTGAAAACGATCCGGCGCGGCGGCGACCATCGCGGTCCAGCCGCCGGGGATCCTCGCCAGCGCCACGAAGAACAGGGCAATTCCGCCACCCACCAGCATCACGCACTGCACCGCATCCGTCCACATCACCGATCCGAGGCCGCCGAGGAGAGTGTAACTGGCGACGAGCAGGGTGGTTCCCAGAAGCACCGACCAGGGCGGCCAGCCGGTCAGCTCGCTGAGCGTGAGACTGCCGCCATACAGGACCGGCGGAAGGAAGATGAACACGTAGCCGAGCAACATCACCCCGCTGTAAATGCCCCCACAGGCGGGGCCGAACCGGCGGTTCAGCAACTCGGGCACGGTCGTGATGCGATTGCGGAGGTAAAGCGGAATGAAAAAAACGAGCATGAGGATGTAAGTCGGCAGGCACCACCATTCCCAGTTGGCGATGGCCAGACCACCCTTGTAGGCCGCGCCCACGGTGCCGACAATTTGTTCGCTCGAGACGCTCGTGGAGACGAACGCCGCGCCGATGAGCCACCACGGCATGGTGCCAGAGGCGAGAAAATAGCCTTCCGTGGTCCGCTCCACTTTGCGCGCGGCCAGCAGACCGATGATCACCACCAAAAGCGTCTCGCCGACGATGATAATAATGTCGGCGATCGAGAGGTGAAAAGGATCAGGTGGCATGGGCAAGAGTTGGAGCAGACCATCAGGGCAGAAGGCGGCGGGCCAGTCCGCGTTGCCAGGTTTCCAGGCGGCAGAATCCCTCGGCGAAGGCGCATCCTCCGCCCAGGCCGCGAAAGCTGGATTGAATGTGGATCAACTGCTCCAGATCGCGTTGCGTCAATTCGGCGATGGCGTGGAATTGACTGGCGTGACAGCGCAGCATGCGTCGTTTGGTTTCCATGACGGAGGTGATATCGACGTATTCGGTGGGCAAAAAACCGAGGCCGGCGATGTTGTCCATGTAATACACTTGCGTTTCCCCAAAGCGGCAGGCGGGCTTCGACTGATTCGGAATGTGCGGCAGCCCTTTTTGAAAATAGGAATCGAAGACCAACTGGGACACGTAGCGATGATCGGGATGATAGTCATTCGGGCTGTGAGTGAGAATAACATCGGGGTCACTCTCCCGAATCAAATCAATCATGATGCGGCGTTGCGCCTCGTTGGCCAACACGTGCTCATCCATGACCGCCGGCCAGAGCAAACGCGCGCCGATGATGGCGGCCGCGGCTTCGCTTTCGGCTCTGCGAACGCGGGCGAGCTCCTCGGGAAGAATCTCCAGGTCGCCCATGTCGCCGCAGGTGAATGCGGCCATGTCAACGTGGTGCCCTTGCGCTGCGTAGAGCGCGAGCGTGCCCGCGCAAAGAATTTCGAGGTCGTCGGGATGGGCTCCGATGGCGAGGATGTTCATGCGAAGAATGGATTGGTGGATGGATTGGTGGATGGATGGATTGGTGGATGGATGGATTGGTGGATGGATGGATTGGTGGATGGATTGGTGGATGGATGGATTGGTGGATGGATTGGTGGATGGATTGGTGGATGGAT
>CAYHFE010000436.1:0-6997 GCA_964355375.1 uncultured Verrucomicrobiota bacterium | reverse complement strand
CGTACGGTTCTGAGGGGGGCCTGAGCGGGTGACCGCTCGGGCCTACCCGGTGCGTTACTGGGTGAATGTCCGTGCGAACGAGCCGATTGACCCCTCTCAAGAATCGGGATACCTCCTCAACATGAACGCCATCGAATTCACCACGGAGTTGAGCGGCTCCGCCGTTTTGCAGATCCCTCCAGAGATCGCGGCTCAGTTGCCCAAAGCCGGCAAAGCCCGAATCATCGTCCTGATGGGGGATGAGACCGAAGACGCCGAGTGGCGTTGGGCATCGTACGAGCAATTCCTGCGCGACGATTCACCCGAGGACGCCGTTTACGATTCCTGCCGTTGACATGTTCGGTGAAGTGTTCATTTGTCAGTTTCCGTTCACTTCGGGCGCCGGAAGCAAGAATCGACCCGCTCTTGTGCTCTTCGACTTACCACAGGATGCCATCATTTGCCGCGTTACCTCAGTGCTTCGCGGCGGTCCACTTGATGTCATGCTGACTGATTGGCAGGCAGCCGGACTTTAGAGGCCATCTGTCGCGCGCCTCGATCGCATCGTCACAGCCGAGAGAACTATTTTCGTGCGTCACCTTCCCACTCACGACTTGCGGGTAATGCCCAGGCCTTGGAGTGGGCCGACCTTCCGGCGCTTTGGCCGAGCGCTCCGAGAGCGGCCGAGGGCTCCGCACTCCACAACCTGGCGGTTCATCGAGAACTCCGGATCGCCGAACCGCATTCGGTGAAGGCTTCGGCCCTTCGATTCCCTTGAGCGTCTGGCCGGGCGATCCCGAACGAGAGATGAACGGATCGCTTCAAACCGTCATGATCTCTTTTTCCTTGTGCGCCAAATGGGCGTCGATCTTGGCGATGTACTGATCATGCAGCTTCTGCACTTCCTTCTCCGCGTGTTCCAGCTCTTCCTCGGTGATGCCGCCTTGCTTGGACTCTTTCTTCAGATGCTCCAGGGCCTCGCGGCGGACGTGCCGAACCGCGACTCGGCCTTCCTCGGACATCTTGCGGACGATCTTGGTGAATTCGATCCGGCGTTCCTCGCTGAGTTCCGGCAGGACGATGCGGATGAATTTCTTATCGACCATCGGATTCAATCCGAGATTGCTTTTCTGGATGGCCTTTTCGATCGGATGAACCGTGCTCGCATCCCAGGGTTGAATCAGAATCACCCGGTACTCCGGAGTGGTAATGCCGGCCAACTCCCGAATGCGCATGGTCGATCCGTAAGCCTCGACCTGAATGTTCTCGACCAAACCCGCCGAGGCTTTCCCGGTCCGCACTCCGGCGAACTCATGCTGGACCACCTCTTCGGTCTTGATCATTTTTTCCTCCGCTTCCAGTAGGACGTCATCGAGTGCCATAATGCCGTCAGGCTGCCAGAATTCACTCCCGATGTATAGAGGGATCAGCGTTTGATCAGCACTTCTCATTTTGGCCCGGGACACGGCCCGTTCGACGTTTGTCGTCCCGGCCTGAGCCGCTCGAAGCGTGAAGACCGGTTCAAGCCGGGATGACCGACGCTCCGGAATGAGCATGGCTGGCGTTGGATCAATCGACGTCGGCAAGAAGAGCGTGGCTCGCAAGGCAGGGCTGGCCCGTCATCGCGGCGCGATGGGGAGAAGGCGGAGAATATGATTCGCGGCCCGGACGCTGGCCCCGGGTTCACCGAGAGCGTCGATGACCCGGCTCAGCTTCGCCTGCATGGCGGAACGCCGGCGGGCGTTGGTCAAAAGGTCTCGCGCCTCGCGAGTAATGTTATCGACCGTGACCTCACTTTGAATGAATTCGGGGTAAAGCCGTTCCCCGGCCAGGAGGTTGGGCATGGCGAAGTAGGGCACCTGGACAATCTGTCGGGCGATCCAGTAAGTCGGCCAGGACGTGCGGTAAATGACGATGGTGGGAACACGAAAGCAGGCGCATTCCAAGGTGACGGTTCCCGAGGAAGCGATGGCGAGTTTCGCTTCCCCCAGCGATCGGGATAATCCACCGACCTGGATTTCCGGGCGCGCGCCGGAGACGGCGATCTGTCGGGCTTGGCTGGCCAGATCTGAGTTCGGAAGGATCATGCGAACACGGATGGCTTGCGTGGCTCTGATCCGGGCGATCGATTCGAGCAGGACCGGCAGATGGGCCACGAGTTCGCGGCGACGGCTTCCGGGAAGGAGCAAGACCAAGGGCGCGGCCTGATCCGCCGGCCCGACTCCAGGCGGCGATTCCTTCACGGCGAGGGGCGACCGCGCGGGCTCGGCCGACGCCGGGCGGAGCGGAGCGGTGGATTCGGGACTGGGCCTTGGACCGGCCGGCCCGGGACGCGCGTGGCGATCGATCAGGGGATGCCCGACGAACTCGACCCGCAATTGCGGAACGCGCGCGGCATACCAGGTTTTCTCAAACGGAAAAATGCTGAGCAGAAGATCCACATCGCGGGCGAGTTGGTCAGCCCGGGAGGCGCGCGACGCCCAGACTTGCGGTGAGACGTAATAGACGAGTTTCGGATTCCAGTTGTGGAAAGCGCCCCTCCGCCCGCGAACGAACTGTTGAATCGCGCGCGCGAACCGACGGTTGAACCCGGAAAAATCGACCAAGATGATCACGTCGGGCTGGCGTTTAACGGCGAGCCGAAACAGCCGCTGGAAGAGACCTCGGAATTTCCAGTACTGGGTCAAGGCGTCGGAGATTCCGAAGACCGCGTGTTGGGTCAAATCCAGCTCGAGGGAGACGCCAGCCGCGGCCATTCCCGGTCCGCCCGCTCCGATGAAATCTGGCGGGACGGCGAAGGAAGCGAGTTGGGGGGATGCTTGGAGCGCTTCGACCAATTCCGCGGCCAGAATGTCGCCGCTGGCCTCCCCGGCAATCAGCATGAAACGGGGCGGGTTCACATCCGTAGGCGGCGAGGGAACGGGTCGGGCTCGTTCTCAGCTCGGGTTCGAGATTTGCCGGGTGATCTCAAGGGCCAGTTCCAGGGATTGCCGGGCGGACTCTCCGCTCACCACCGGCGTTTGGCGGGCGATCACGCAGTCGATGAAGCTTTGCAGTTCCAACTTCAGCGGTTCGTCTTTTTCGAGCGGCACCGGTTCCCGCACGATCCGTTGGCCGCCAAATTCGCTCACGATCGTGGAATCGCGCGCGGCCAGGAGTTTCTTGAGCAACGATGATTCCTCCTCGCCATCGCGGGCAATGCGATAGATGTAGCCCTCCTGGGCGCGGTAATCGAGGGAGACGTAGCTCGTGGTGGGACCGGCGCTGAAGACGCGGATCTTGCGCATGCGTTCGGGACTGACCCGGCTGGCCGTCAAGTTGGCCACGCAGCCGTTGGCAAAGCGGAGGCGGGCGTTGGCGATGTCTTCGGTCCGGCTCAAAACCGGGATGCCGACGGCATCCACGCTGACCAAGGGTGATTTGACAAAGGCCAGGACGACGTCGAGGTCATGAATCATCAGGTCCAGAACCACGCCGATGTCGGTGCTGCGGGCGGGGTAGGGGGAGAGGCGATGGGCCTCGATGAAGCGGGGCTGAGTGGCCACGGCTTCCAGATACTTGAAGACCGGATTGAATCGTTCCACGTGTCCGACCTGCAACACGACCCGATGCTCCTGAGCCAATTGAACCAGCTCGGCCGCCTGCGCTGCGCGGTCGGTCATCGGTTTTTCCACCAGGAGATGCTTGCCGCGTTGCAGGAGATTCTTGGCGAGTTCGAAATGGGTTGAAGTTGGCGTGACGATGCTCAAGGCGTCCGACGCTTCGGCGGCTTCCTCGATCGAATTGAAGACCCGCACTTTGTGCTTCTCCGCCACCTTGCGCGCCGCCTCGGGCGCGACGTCAAAAACACCGGCAAACCGCACTCGCCCGGCCGACGCCAGCGCCGCATACAGACGGGCGTGTTCCTTGCCTAACGAACCCGTGCCGAGGACGGCCACTTTCAGCTCCGAGACCATGGTGAGCGCCGAGCTTCAGGCCGGCCGACCCGCCCCGCTCGGGGGGAGTCCTGCGGCTCCGGCCGCGGTGTCGGCGAGATCGCAGCGGAAAATGAGGGCGGGGGAGGCAAACATGAGCGGCCAAGCGGGGGATTTCCGGCTACTCGACGATCTTGGGAACGATGAAGAGCCCGTTCGCTTGGACGGGTGCGTTGCGGAGGGCTTCCTCGGTGGACAATGATGGACGGACTTCGTCGGGGCGAGTCACGTTGACCAGCGGAATGGCATGCGCCGTCGGCTCGACTTGACGCACGTCGAGTTCGTTGAGCTTCTCGATGTAGCCCAGGATCTGGCCGAGTTGCGCGCCCAAAGTCTGAGCTTCCTCCGGAGAGAGGGAGATGCGCGCCAAGCGCGCCACGTAATTGACATCGAATTCGACGGCAGCCATGTCCTCAGAGTGGCGGACCGTCCCAGGGTCGGCAAGGGGAAATCCGGAAATCGGCAGAACCTCGCCGTTTCTGGTGGCGATGGAGGAGGAAGGCGGCGCGGGAAATTCTCGGTGACTGGCCGACCGAGCCGGCCGCAAAAAGGGTTGATGACGAGTTGAGCACCGCTACCATTCGCGCCGATGAAACCAAACGCCCGTTATGCCTTTGCCGTGGTCATGCTCTGCTTCTTTGTCTCGGGCGTGGCCGGGCTGGTTTATCAAACCGTCTGGGCGCGTTATTTGGCTCTCTTTTTGGGGCACACCAGCTATGCGGTGGTCGCGGTCTTGGTGGCTTTCATGGGCGGTTTGGCCTTGGGCAACGCCTGGTTTGGGAGCAGAGCGGATGGGGCGGCCAAGCCCCTCGCGCTCTACGGATGGCTGGAAATTGGGATTGCCGTTTACGCGGTGCTTTTCCCAACTTACTACCTGTTCTGCCACGAGATGTTCGTGCGACTGGCCCGCGGCTGGCAACCGGGCAGCCAGGGATTGCTGGCGTTGAAATTCGTTTTCAGCTTCCTCACCGTCTTCCTTCCCACGGTGCTGATGGGAGCGACGTTTCCCGTCCTCACGAAATTCGTCACCCGTTCGCTCTCGGAATTGCGCGAGCGGGTGGCGGCGCTCTATTGCGTCAATAGCGCCGGAGCGGTGGCGGGCTGTGTGGTGGCGGATTTCTGGTGGATTCCTTCCGCGGGTCTGGAAACGACCATGTTTGGCGGCGCCATCTTGAATCTCGCCGCCGGTTTGATGGCACTGCATTTGAGCCAGCGAATGAACGAAGGCACGATCGAGCCTGCGGCATCAGCGCCGCCGGCGGCTCCCGCGAAGGCCGAAGAACAATTCACCCATGACGAATTGCGGCTGGCGATCCTCGGAATCGGCGTGTCTGGGTTCGTGGCGATGCTCTATGAGGTGGCTTGGACCCGGCTTCTGGCGCTGGCCCTCGGCTCGAGCACGCACGCGTTCTCGTTAATGCTGATCACGTTTATCACGGGCATCGCGGTCGGTGCTTGGCTTGTTTACCTCGGGAAAGGATTGCGACGCACCCTCGAGGCATTTGCCTGGGCCGAGCTGGCGTTGGCGGTGACGCTGTTCCTCTCCATGTTCCTCTATGAGTACCTGCCTTACTGGTTCGTGCGGCTGGCCGCGTTATTGTCGCGAAGCTCCGAATCGTTTCCCGTTTACGGATGGGTCCAGGCCCTGGTCTGCTTTGGAGTGATGTTTGTTCCGGCCGTTTGTCTGGGCATGACCCTGCCGCTGGTCAGCCGGATCGCCACCGCCGAATTGGCCCGGACCGGGCGATCGGTCGGCCGCGTCTTTGCCATCAACACCCTGGGGACGGTGCTGGGAGCGATCGTCACGGGCTTGTGGCTGATGCCCAGCGTAGGATTGGCTCGCACCTTCGCGGTGGGCTTCTCGTTGAACGCTCTGATTGGGCTGGCCATTCTTCTGCGCCATCGGGTGACGCGGCGATGGGTGGCCCTGGCCCCGCTGGGTGTGGTCGGCGTCGTCTGGATCACCGGGTTGATCTTCAATCCGGTCTGGAACACGGCCTTTTCCCTGGGACTCTGGCGGATGAGCCAGCCTCCCCCGAGCCGGGCCGCCTATCACCGCATGATTGCGGATGAGCAGCTCGAGTTTCACCGGGATGGCGCGGGTTCAACCGTGACCGTGGTGACGCAAACGAGCGGTGAGAAAAAACTGCTCGGCCTGAAAGTCAACGGCAAGGCCGACGCCAGCACCGGGGGTGATGTGCCCACCCAGCTTCTGCTCGGGCACATTCCCATGTTTCTGCGTCCCGGGGCCGAGCGGGTTTTGGTGGTCGGCTTGGGCAGCGGCATGACGTGCAGCGCCGTGGCCCGACATCCCAGCCTCAAGCAGGTCGATGTCGTGGAAATCTCGCCGGACGTCATCGAGGCCGCGCGTCTCTTCGCGCCCTACAACGACGCCATCCTCCAGAACCCGCGCCTGCGGATCGTCAATGACGACGCCAAATCGTTTCTGAAGATCAGCGATCAACAGTACGACGTGATGATCAGCGAACCATCTAATCCGTGGATGGCCGGGGTCGCGGGAGTGTTCAGTCGCGAGTACTACGAAGATTGCCGCGAGCGATTGCAGGCCGGCGGGGTCATGGCCCAATGGGTGCAGATCTACGAAACGAGCGAGCAGACGCTCAACGTGGTCTTGAGCACGTTCACCTCGGTTTTTCCCTACACGAGCGTTTGGCATCCGGCCCCCGGCGATCTGGTCCTGATCGGATCGGTCGAGCCGCTCAAAGTTGAATTGGATGCCCTCGAGAAGCGATTTGCCGAGCCGTCGGTCAAAAAGGATCTGCAGCGGATCGAGATAACGCGCCTGCCCGTCCTTCTGGCTCGGGAGCTGATCTCGCAACAGAACGGCGCGTTCCTCGCCCCGCCCAACACCACTCTCCACAGCGATTATTACCCCGTGCTCGAATACCTGGCGCAAGAAGCGTTCTTCACGCGCCGCGTGACGGAGCAATGGCGCCAGGTGGATGAGAACTATTCCACGCGCCCCACGACCTGGCTCGGGCTCTACTTGGAGAAGCATCCGCTGACCGAACCCGACTACGTGG
>CAYHFE010000435.1:0-7007 GCA_964355375.1 uncultured Verrucomicrobiota bacterium | reverse complement strand
TGGCGACCGGCTGAAGCCGGGACTACATACTTGTCAAAATGAGAACTGCTGTGCTCAGGAGCGACTCCATGGTTATCCCCACGCAATGAAGTGGTCCGTTGAGCGTTGAACCTTGGAATTGGCGCCGCGCTTGGATTATCGTGGGCTCGATATGCGTTCCACCGTGACCGTGGCGATTCACCGGAGTCAATTCCCGGAGAAGGTCCGCCGCGATCTGCTCCACTCGCTTCGGACGCGGGCCGTCCAGCACAAGTTTCATTACGACAGCGTCAAGCAAGCGCAGAAATGGCTGGCCTTGCATGCCGCATTCTCGCCTTCCCGCATTGATCCGGATGGTGCCGATATCTATGATCGGAGCTTTGCCGCCGTGGCTGCCGCCGCCGCCGGGCGGGAGGTCATCCGCGTGATCGGACTGGGCTGTGGCGACGGATGGAAGGAAGCCCGGCTTCTGCGGTTGCTCGGGCGCGAACCGCGGTCCCTTTCCTATATCCCGTGCGACGTCAGCGTGCCCTTGGTCCTGGTCGCGCAGGAAGCGGGCGCGGAATTCGTCTCCGCCCAGGATGGGGTTCCCCTGGTCTGCGACTTGGGCTCGACCGATGATCTTTCGGAGGCGCTGGCGGAATCCGGGGCCGGGGATGAGCCCCGGATCGTGACCTGTTTCGGCCTGATCCCGAACTTCGAGCCGCAGTCGCTTCTGCCCCGCTTGGCCGGGTGTTTGCGCCGCGGAGATGAACTGCTGCTCAGCGCCAATCTCGCGCCGGGCGCGGATTATCTCGCCGGGGTGCAGAAGGTCTTTCCGCAGTACGCGAATGAATTGACGGCAGATTGGCTTCTCACCTTTCTGCTTGATCTCGGAGTCGAGCGCAACGACGGGAAACTCGACTTTGTCATCGAAGACGGACCGTCGGGATGCGGCCTCAGACGCATCGCCGCCTACTTTGGTTTTGAGCGGGTCCGCGAGATTGGAATCGGCGCGGAACGGTTTCAATTTCAGGCGGGAGAGAGGGTTCGATTGTTTTTTTCTTATCGGCACACACTCGTCGGAATTCAGCCCTGGCTCGCGGGGGCGGGGATCGAAATCGTCGATCGTTGGTTGACTCAATCCGGAGAGGAGGGCGTGTTTCTTTGTCGGCTGGCCGAAGGGCGCGCTAAAATACCCGCAACGTCTCCAGCACGGCCTTGACCCGCGGCACTTCATGGGTGCGAAAGAGGTCCGTCTTGCCGAGGGCGGCGAGGGTGGCAAAGAAGGGTTCGGCGGATCGGACCTCTTCGCCGAAGTACTCGAACGCGTGCGGAAGCGCGTGGCAAATCGGGAAGCCCAGAGTGCGCAAACGAAACGTGTTCAGAAAGGTAGTGATTTGATGCCGGACGCGGACGGCGCCATCCTGAAGGTTGCGATAGTAGAAACCGAGTCCGGGATCGAGGATGATTTTCCCGACTCCGCAGCGTGAGGCGACCTCCAGCCGGCGCGCGAAATACTCGAGCATCATGGCCGTGGAATCCGGTGGCAGCGCGAAATCTCCCACGTCCCGGACGTGGCTGCCTTGCACGTAGCAAAGGATGACCGCGGCGTCGTGAGCCGCGACCATGCGAAACATCTCCTCGCTCCGCTCCACCCCGGTCAAGTTGAGGACTTGGGCTCCCGCCTCCAAACAAGCGCGCGTCACCGTCGGATGGTAAGTCTCGACCGATACTAAAATGTTCTCCGCGCGCAAGCCGCGGATAATGGGCAGGAGTTGGCCAGTTTGGGCTGTGTCCGAAACGCGCGCCGCGTGGGCCAGCGTCGATTCCGCTCCGATGTCGATCAGGTCGGCGCCTTGGGCGTGCAGGACGCGACCGCGCTCGATGGCGCGGTCCGCGGTCAGACAGACGCTTTCTCGGTACCACGAGTCCGCCGAGAGGTTGATCACTCCCATCAAAGCGGGCGCGGAGTTGAAGGCAAAACGCCGGCCGCCGAGGACAAACTCTTGCACTTGGGCGTGGGCGGCGGCGCGGTCTTGGTCGTAGAGCGCCGCCAATTGTTCCAGGGTCAACATCGTCAACTCGGCTTCGAGCTCGCGCCGGCCTCATCCTTGCGCGGAAAGAGCGGCGCGGGGTCGCCGATCTTGTGGCCGGCCTCGAGCCCGCCCCAGACCGCGTCGTCAAATCGATCGGGCGCGCCCGCCAGTCCAAGCTGGGCAAAAATCTTGCCGGCCGTCGTGGGCAGGAAAGGCCAGAGCAGAACCGCGAGGATGCGGCACGATTCCGCCAGGTTGTAGAGGACTTCATCCAGGCGCGGCCCTTGGGTCGCGTCTTTGGCGAGCTTGAACGGGGCAGTCTGGTCCACGTATTGATTGGCCCGGTTGACGATGGTCCAGATGCTCTGCAGGGCGGACTGAAGCTGAAAGCTCCGCATTTCGGCGATGGCCTCATGGGCGGCGGCGGTGACTTCCGCCGCGAGTTCATCGGAGCGTTTTGGCACGATGCCCTGGCGATATCGCTTCAGCATGGAGAGGGAACGGTTGATCAGATTGCCCAGACCATTGGCCAGTTCCGCCTGGTAACGGGCGCGAAAACCGGCGTCGGTCCAATTGCCGTCCGGTCCGATGTCCAGTTCGCGCACGACGTAGAAACGGAAGGCATCGAGGCCCCAGGCTTCGATGATGGACGTGGGATCGACGACGTTGCCGGTGCTCTTGCTCATCTTCTGCCCATCCTTCTGCCACCAGCCATGCACGAGCAGTTGCCGGGGCAACGGCAGACCCATCGCCTTGAGCATGATCGGCCAGAAGACCGCGTGGAACTTGAGAATGTCCTTTCCGATGACGTGGACGTCGGCCGGCCAGAGCGAGGGCCCGGCCTCCCGTGCGGGCGACGCCGGCGGCAGAAAGTGAGCGACCGCGGGATCGCCATGGGCGGCGGGAACGGTGATGTAATTGACCAAAGCGTCAAACCAGACGTAGGTGACAAATTGATCGTCGAACGGCAAGGGAATCCCCCAATTGAGACGCGCCGCCGGGCGGGTGATGCAGAGATCTTCGAGCGGATGGTTCTTCAGAAAACCGAGCACCTCATTGCGCCGATGGGCCGGGACGATGAAGTCCGGGTTCGCCTCGATGTGCCCGATGAGCCAGGCTTGGTGATCCTTAAGTTTGAAATAGTAATTCTCCTCCACCAACTCGACCACGTCACCCCAGATGGGATCAAACGTGCCGTCCGGTCGCCGGTCCTTCTCCGTGAGAAAGGTCTCTTCTTTGGCGGAGTAGAATCCGGTGTAAGCCGCCTTGTAGAAATGCCCGTCGGCCTGGAGCCGGGCGAGGACCGCTCGCACGATCTGATGATGGCGGGCTTCGGTGGTGCGAATGAAATCATTGTTGGTCAAGCTCAGCGTCTCGGCCAAAGCCCGCCAAATCAGGGCCAATTCATCGCAATAGCTTTGCGGCGTTTGGCCCGCTGCTTGAGCCGACTGCTGGACCTTCTGCCCGTGTTCATCCAGCCCGGTCAGAAAGAAAACGTTTTCGCCGAGGCTGCGCCGCGCACGGGCGATGACGTCGGTGACGATCTTTTCGTAGGCGTGGCCCAGGTGGGGTTGTCCGTTCAGGTAGTCGATCGCCGTCGTGATGTAAAAACACTTGTTCATGCGCGCCGAGTGTGGCCGACGATGAGAGGGTTGGCAATGATTCGAATGCCAGGAACGCGCTGGCCGACGGTCGAAGCCAAACGCCGTCGAAGCGGATCATTTATTTCGAGCCCGGCGACTGATTTCGGGGAGCGATCCCGGGAGAAGACAGCGTTGTTGCGAAGAAGCTTGCCACGAAACCGAATTCGGGCGAAATATGTCTCAGATGGAACGTAACGGATTCGATTTGCATCGTGAGTTTGGCGTCGAGGGTATTGGGGCTCGACGAGTCCTCTTCGCAGGGCGCCGGCATGCGAAACCAGAATCAGATTGTGAATTCGTTTCGTGCCTGACCGACACATGCCGTTGGTAAAAAGTACGCACCCATAGCTCAATTGGATAGAGCATCTGACTACGGATCAGAAGGTTGAACGTTCAACTCGTTCTGGGTGCACCACTTATCAGCAAGGAGTTGCGTTACTTTCAAGCTTCTCGACTTTTTTGACTGTCCCCTTTCTGTCCCCTTTTTTGAGTTCTGAGACGCTGAGTTGTAAGAATGCCGTTCCCCACACTCACTCTCGCCTGTGAAGGTTGCTCCAAGGCCAATTGCGCGAGTTTGGCGGGCATCGTGGCGCGTGATGGCGTCCGGGTGGAAGATGGGGCGAGCGGCTGGAGAGGCTTCTTCGACCCGAGGCGGAGAAATGAAAACAGTCAGGCAAGGCACCTTCAGAAAATTTACCTAAAGGTTCAGGACAAACCCGAGATGCCGTCGGTTCCGCTGTTGGGATGAGTGGCCGGACCTACGAGAAGGCCAAGGCGGTGGTCGAGGCGGCGAAGGCTGATCCGCCGCTGATTCTGGTGGTTCTCTGATCCGGTGGCGGTCTGTCGTGAGTGGCCGCATCAAACGCGGACCAGGTGCCCCGTGATCCCGACCCGATCCTGAACGAGCATCCCGGGGGGACTGTCGCGGGGTGGCCGGTGGGTTGCGCCAAACGAAGACGATAGGCTCGCGGAGCACTCCAGACACCATTCGATTGCCGGCTCAGTCTTCCTGCTGGCGGCAGGCGGCGTTGAGCGGAACGGTGGATGGTTCGCCTGCGGACCCGCCTCAAAGGCGCTCTACGGGGTATTCCGAGCGATTGCCGGCCATCTGATGAGCTGGTCGGTTCGGCGGTTTGCGGTTCGGATGGCGGACGGGACCGATGGACACCCGGAAAACCGCGCCGTCTCCACGTCCGGACCGACTCGGGGGGCATCGCGGGGGGTGGGTGGGTCCCGACGCACCCGAGCCAGGGATGCGTCAATGCGCGACTCAGGACCGGTTTCCCACCCGAATTTCCCGCTTTTGCATTGCGCGCGAATCCCTACTGTTCCGGCATGGCACGATTGTTACTCCAATGGAAAAACGATAGGCATAGAGCTGGCCGTCTCAGCATGGTTGAACTGTCCACTCAGTGGACCAAGGCCGCTCCCGGAGAATCTATCGTCACGGAAGTATTGCCTTGAATCATCGCGATCCGACCTAATGACGAGCTTGAATCTTCCACTCAACCAGGACCGAATCGAGCAACTTGCATTGCTTCGGGCGCTCGTGGCGTTCCTCGGCGAGAAAGACCAATGCGGCTGGTGGGACTGCTCCTTCCTCGGAGCGACGGGGCGAAAATTCCTCGCGATCACCCATCCACGCTCCTACGTGGCGGCGGGCGTGCTGGCCGCCAGTGAAGCCGCCCGACGCGTCCATGACGAAAGGATCGGCAAAGGCCGGGTTTACGCATCACCGTCACGCACGATCTTGCCGGGCTGAAGAAACTGCTGGGGCATCAATACGTTCTCACCAGCGAACTGGAACAAATCAAGGCCGCGATCAAGGAATGCGCCGAGCCCAAGCCGCTGCCCGAAAACGGCAAGCTGGAGGAATGCTATGAAGTCACACTGACCATCCCGGCGGAACTGACCTCGATTGAACAGGCCGAGGCGCTCATCGCTGAGATCGAGACTCTGAAACCGAAGTTTCGGCAATACGTGAAGATCAGGATCAAGTGGCAGTGAAATACCGCCTCTACATTGACGAAGTGGGCAACTCGGACATGGGCGCGTCTGCCGACCCAAACCATCGGTATCTGAGTTTGACCGGTGTTGTCTTCGAGTTGTCCTACGTTGACCAGACGCTGTTCCCCGAACTGGAGGCGTTGAAGCGGAAGTATTTTGGCGCACACGCCGACGAGCCGGTGGTGCTTCACCGCAAGGAACTGGTCAATAGGAAGACGCCCTTCGAGGCGCTCAATGACCCAGCGACTGAAGCCGCTTTCAACCTTGAATTCCTCAACCTCTTGCGGCATCTCGACTTCACCGTGCTGACGGCGGTCATCGACAAGCTGGAGCAGCAACAGCGGTATCGTTCATGGCGATTTGATCCCTACCACTACTGTCTCACGGTCATGGTCGAACGCTACGTGCTCTGGCTCCGGCAGCAAAAAGCCCAGGGCGACGTGATGGCTGAATCACGCGGAGGCAAGGAAGACCGCCGCCTCAAGGACTCCTTCGAGCGCGTGTGTGAGCAGGGTTCAGACTTCGTGCCGCCCGACCAGTTTGCCGCGCACTTGACCAGCCGGCAGCTCAAAGTCAAAAGCAAGGCGAACAACATCGCCGGTCTTCAGGTCGCCGACATCGTGGCGCATCCCAGTTTTCGGGCGACGCTGGCCCGGCGCGAAGGGAAACCGCTGGCCGCAAATTTTGGCGGACAAATCGCCCAGTTGTTGGAAGAATTCAAATACCATCGAAACGCCGCCGGTGTCATTGAAGGATGGGGGAGAAAATGGTTGCCCTAAAAAAAGAAGCGCCCTTGCGGGCGCCGAAGGTCAAAGCCTTCCACCTCCAGAGAACTGGATTAATGAAATGTCACCACGTTGATGGCAGCCTGTCAAACGCCAAAGCGGTTTGGGCACGATTTCACCTGCACTGATATGGCTTTTGATTCCCAAACCCGCAACAAGCTCCAGCGCATGGTCAGCGCGTGTCGCCGGCTGTTGGCCGACGAGTTCGACGACCAGTTGCAGGGGCTTTACGGCATCTATGCACAGGACGGTCGCGTGCTGGATTTGGAGAAACTCACCAGCCTCGACGACGATCACCACCAGACCGCCACGTTGCTACGCGACCGCATCAACCACCTGACCAGCGGCATGGCGTCCGAGAAGCAGCCGCCGCCCGGAGGACGTGCCCGTCGCGTATCCCGTCCGCATCCCGTGGGACGGCATCCTCGTGGACGACCCGAATCATCCGCTGGACATCGAGCGCCGCGTCCGCGAGGTCATCGAGATCATCTGGAAGGATCGTGCCGAGGCCATCGAACACGAAGCCTGCGAAATTCTCGGCGTGAAGTCGTTGCGCGACTATTTCCGCAAGCCCG
>CAYHFE010000434.1:0-7025 GCA_964355375.1 uncultured Verrucomicrobiota bacterium | reverse complement strand
GGCTGAAGCCGGGACTACATGCGTGGAACGGACAGTGTCCTGAGTCAAAATGAGAGTTGCTGCGCAAAAACGGCCGCCCCGAACTGGGCGGCACTCCGATTCAGCCCGTCGCTTCACTGCGCCCGAGTTCCAGCAGGGCGAAGCCGGAGCTTCTCATACACCACCCGATAGTGCGAAGCCACCTGGGTGGCGGAGCGATGCCGGACGGTGTCGCGAATCTCCGCCGGTGACGCCACCTGGATCTGCGCTCGGAGAATGACCCGAAACTGGGCGGCCAGGTCGTCGGCGTCATCCGGCCGGAAAAGCAGGCCGGTGCGGTTGGGTTGGACGATATCGAGATTGCCCCCACTGGCCGAGACCAGCCCCGGGACGCCCAGGGCCAGCGATTCGATCAGGGCCACCGAGCACGGTTCGTTGGTGGACGGAATCACGAACCAGTCGGATTGACGCAGGCAGTCGTTGACCGACTGAGTTGGCCCGCGCAAGAGGAATTGTTTTTCGAGCCGGGATTCGCGCACCAACCGGCGGAGCTCGCCCTCATACTTCTGGGAATCCGGATCACCCGGGGTCGGGCCCCAGTGGGAGAACTCGATTTGTTCCCGCTCCGGCTCGGTCATCCGGGCCAGGGCGAGCGCGATCAGATGCCAGTTTTTCCAGCGCATGATGTTGCCCACTCCGACCAATCGCACCGGCCGTCGCTCCGCCGGTGGCCGAGGGGTCGCGACCGGTTCCTCGAAAAAACGATCCGCGCAGCAGGCGGAGATGATATTGACCTTGGGGAAATCCTCGACCAACCCGTAATGCCGGGCCATGTTCGGAGTCAGCACCACCGTGTGAAATCGGGGCCGCCCGACGGCCCGCCGGTACAGGGCCGTCCGGCGGGCGTAGGAATGATTGGTGAAAAGAACGTCCCGCCCGAGCCACGAGGTCACCCCGAGCGCCACGAGAAAGGTCCCGCGCGTGTGCGCGTGAATCAGGTCGAAATGTTCACCGTCGAGCAGGCGTTTCAATTCGAAGAAAGCGCGGATGGATTGCGCCAGGATGAAGAGATGATGGGGTGAATCGCTCCAGATATGACGGCTGTGACGATAGGACAGCACCGGTTGCCGCAGTTCGACGTAGGCGCGGTTGACCCAGACCGAATGGTTCCATCCCCAAGGCTGGCTGGCGGAAGAGAGGTTCCGGATGACGGAGGTGATGCCGCCCATGTCCTCGCGCTCACCCGTCAGGTGCAAAATCTTCATCCGGCCGCGGCCACAGCTAACCGCGCCTTCAGGCGAACGCGGCAGGCCAGGAGCAAGCCGGCCTGAAGCGAAAAGGTCTTCATCGCGTACTCGCTGTCCCCATGCAGAAAGAGGAACGCCACGGTGTTGGCAATCCAGAGCCCGCCCAGCACCCCACACATGCGGGAGAAATAATCCTCGCAACCGTGCTGCCGCAAATGCGCCAGGACACTCCACGCCAGAAATGTTCCCGAGCCGAGGAAGAGCATCATGAAGACGGTCCCGAACACCCCGGTGTTGACCATCAACCCAATGAACCCGTTGAAAAACCGGCCTTGGTTGATGTGAGTCGTGATCGTGGAGGGATCCCATTGCCAGGAATAATCGGTCGAGGCCAAGCCGAAGCCGCGCCCCGTCCAGAAATACTGCGGGATCAACTCGAGCCCGACCTTGCGCAGGATGCGGCGCGTTTCAAACGTGGCGTCCCCATCCTGCCGGGCCTGCTTGTCCACGGCAATCCCGGGCAGGACGGAGACGGCGCGCTGGACCGCCAGCGGCATGCGATCGGCAAAACCGTAGGTGGTGAAAAGAATCACGATCGAGGCGGCGCCGGCGGCAAACATGTTCTTGAAGTTGACGAACCGCTGGGCATAAACGCAGAAGGAAAAGACGCCGGACAAGATGATGGCCAGGTAGCGGTGCCCGCTCAGGAGTCCCACTCCTAAGATGCCGAACAGGGAAGGGATCAGGAAGAGCGCTTTTCGACTGAGAAAATCCCGCAGGCTGAACACGGTCAGCATGAGGCAGATGAATCCGCTGCTCACGATATACAACGATTGGAAGCGGCGGATGCCGAAGCGGGCGGCCTGCATCTCAAAATTCATCGCGTCGCCGGAAAGCTCAAAGAATTGCAGCACCCAGAACAATCCCTCGGGCGCGACCGACAAGACAAAGTCCGAGATCAAGTAGGTCACCGTCATCAGGCATTGAATGATGTAGAGGCGCAGCAGGATTTTTTCCGTCAAGGGACACATGATGAAGAGCCACGGGAAAATCGCGCAGGTCAACTGCTGGAAGTAGAAGCGGCCGCCCATTTGGTCGGACCCGAGAATGCGCAGGCCGAACCCCCGGTAAAACATGGTCACGAGCAGGACGACGGCGTAGCCCATAATGCCGAGGAAGAGCCACCGATTCTCCCGGATCTCGCGTCCAAAATTCGGCACATACTTGCGCATGGAAATGGTGATGATCAAACCCGACCAACCGAGCAACGCGGCGAACTCCCACATGTAGGGCCGCCCGGGAAACAGCGGGATGATCATGGCCGAACTGAAGGTGGCCACGGAAAGATAAACCGAGAGCCGTGAGTGGTACGGGAGCAAGAGCAGCCAGAGAAAACCGGTCAAACCGAAGGCCATGAGAAAGAGGTTGGCAGCCAGAAAATAGCCGACCAACAGGGCCGTCAACCCGATCATGCTAAACCAAAAGACCTGCTGAAACTTCAGCCGATGGTCAAACGAACTCGCAATCATGCGCCTCTTATATCGGGTAATCGTTTTAGCGCAACCCGCATTCCCGCCCGTTCCCCGGAATGGGTGTGACTAAAAAGCGGGCGGGTCGCGCCCGCATCCTGCGTGCTCGTTTCGACGGCATCCTGCCGCCCCGGGCAGGATGCTCGCAGAACCAGTCGCCCGGGATGGCCGCGCTCCAGGCCCTCACCGGCTTTTAATCACCCTCCCCAGAATTGACCTGACTCCCATCGACGCACTATCGTCACCCGGCCATCACGCGCCGGATGAATCGAATCAGATTAACCCACATCTTCTCCCATTTCCGAACTTTGGGCGGCGTGGAATCCGTGCTCCGACATCATTTGCATCGGGACGGACCGCAAGGAATCGATTCCTCGATCCTGGCGCTTTTCGAGCCAGGCGGCCCGGTTGCCGAGCGGGTCACGGGTCTGGGCCTGACCTGGCGCCATACCATTGCCTCCGCTCGCCGCCGGCTGGCCGCAGCCCGGATCGATCCGTCCACCACCGTCGTCTATCACAATGCCTGGGGACTCCCCTTTCTCGCCGATCTGGACCGAGCGCAGCGCCGCCTCTCTCTGCTCCATTCCGATCTCCCCCAGATCCGGCTCATTCTGAAATCCCAACCGGGCCTGGTCGATGGCCTCCTTTGCGTCAGCGACACGCTCCAGGCTGAGGCGCGAAACGCCTGGCCCGATCTCGCTTCGGACCGGATCGGTCTGGTCCCCTACCCCATCGCGCCGCCCGGCGATCCTCCGGCACGCCGTCCCTTGGCCGCGCGCCCGATCGTTTGCGGATTCGTTGGCCGGGTCGTCCGGGAACAGAAGCGAGTCGATCGGCTGCCGCAACTATGTCAAGCGCTGGACCAGAGCGGCCTCGATTATCGTTTCGAGATCTTGGGCGACGGTCCGGATCGGGTCCGGCTGGAACGACAGTTTCAAGGCCACCCCCAAGTGCTCTTTCACGGCCGGCAACAGGGTGCCGATTATTGGCGGATTCTGGGCCGTTGGGATGTGGTGGTCTTTGTCAGCGATTACGAAGGATTGCCCATCGCCTTGCTCGAAGCCTTGAGCCAAGGCGTGCTCCCCATCTATCCGCGAATCGGCAGCGGCGGCGACCGCTACGCGGCTCGAGTCGGTGAAGATTTTCTTTATCCGTCCGGGGATTTCTCGAGAGTGCCCACCCTGCTCCGAGGTCTGCAGACGGCCGCGCCCGCGACGGTCGAAGCCCTGCGCGCCGCCTCCCGGCAATTAGCCGCGCCGCATCAAGGCGAGGCCTACGAGCGAACGTTCTCCGATTTTGTCCGGTCGATTGGCGAGCGGCCGAGGATTTCCGCCGAAACGTTTTCCGCTCGTCCGTTCATTGGGAGCGATTACTGTCCCTTTGCCTTGTTGCGCCGCTTTTATTACCGCGGTCTGTTTGCGCGGAATGACCGGGCGAGCTGAATGAAACCGCCGAGCGTCTCGATCCGCTTCGCGCAGGCCTTGGGACCGTCATTTCGTCCGTCGGTGGGGCGAGACTCCGTCGAGCCCTGACTCTCGTTTCAGAACTGATTTCAGGGCTCGACGGAGTCTCGCCCCACCCCACTTCACCGGAGATCTCACCAGTATTCCTCCACGTGGATGGTACCGATCTCTTTGCCGTGGTCCGGTTGGAAGCCTTTGACTTCGAGGATCGATTTCACGGTCTGGACCATTTCCGGGTTGCCGCAGAGAAACACATCCGCTTGCGCTGGATCCAGCGCCACGCCGGATTCTTTTTCTACCACCCCCTGTTCCAAGAGCGCCTGCAACCGGCCGCGCTGACCGAGGAAATGCCGATCCTCATCCGGCCGGGTAATGCTGGGAACATAAGTAAAGTTCGGCCGGATGCGGGCCAGGCTCTCGAGTTCCCCGCGATAGCCCAAGTCCCAACTGTACCGCGCTCCGTGGAGAACCACGAAGCGTCGTTGCGTGTCGCTCACCAACATCGTGCGCAACATCGAGACGTAGGGGGCCAGACCGGTTCCAGTCGCGATGAGAACGACCGCCTTGCCCGGAGGCACGCGGTCGAGCGTGAACAGGCCGCTGGCCTTGGGACCAAGAAAAAGCCGGCTGCCGTGCTGCAGCGCAAAGAGGCGTGGAGTGAGCTGGCCACTGGTGATGAGGGTCAGATAAAACTCGGCGTAGCGACGTTCCACGCTCGAGGAGGCAATGCTGTAAGCGCGGCGGATCAGCTTATCGGGCTCGGGAGGGACTTCCTCCGGGTTGGACTCGGGGACGCGGGGCTCCCGGCCCAGCAAGCCCAGCACCGCGAATTGGCCGGGCTTGAAGTCAAAAAGCTCGCCATCGGGTTGGACGCGGAGAATCAGGAGGAGCGGATTGATTTCTTCCCGACCGGTGACCGTGGCCCCATAAGGTTTTTCTTTCGTTGTGCTCATGTTCAAAGCGGGACGAGTCTAGCCTAAGGCCGCGCGCTTGACAATGAAGCGGGCCACGAACGCGCGAAGCAATTCTCATCTTGGCGCAGGACATCGTCCGGTCAAGGCATGTAGTCCCGGCTTGAGCCGGTTTTCACGTGGCGACCGGCTCAAGCCGGGACCACATACGTGCCAAAATGAGAATTGCTGCAACGAACGTGCGCCTGAAAGTTTCACCCGATTCTCCGGGGAGCGCCCGCGCCCTCGCGTGCGGATCGCGGCGCCCCGCCGCAATCCAGTACCCGTTGCTGAATCACACTCAGTCTCGGCAGCGACCGGGGAGCCCGTCGGCGGGGCGCCAACGGGAACACGCGCGGGCGCGTGTGCTCCCCCGGAAGTGAAATATCCAGGTTTAGCGCTTCTTCATGGACGCGCTGATGCCGCCGCTCCCGACGGAGAGGAAGACGGTTTCCAGATTGGGGTTGGTGGTGATCGCCTTGATAAATCCGGCATCGGCGCGGCCCGGATCGATGTTGTGAGCGATGACCAGGCCGCCCGGACGGAGCAGCGGGAGCAATTTGTTCAGATAATCCAGATAGCCCTCCTTGTCCGCGTCGATGAACACGAGGTCGATCGAATCCTTGACCTGGACGACCTCCTGGTGCGCGTCCCCTTCAATGAGGTGGATGAGCGAGTCCACGCCCGCGCGCTTGAAGTTCGCCCGCGAGGTCTCCGCGTTTTGTTTGTCGATCTCAAAGGTCGTTAGCTTGCCGCCGGTGGCGCGCAGTCCCAGGCACATCCAGATGCCCGAGTAACCCCGGAAGGTCCCCAGTTCGACGACGTGCTTGGCGCCCGTGCTTTCCACCAACAGCCGCAAAAGCCGACCATCATCCCGCGGAACGCCAATCCCGCGATTGCGGCTCATCTCCTCGAGCACGTCCAGGATCTTCTTTTCCGCGTCATCTTTCGGCACCGGCGCCGCCTGGTATCCGGATGGGGCGCCACCCCGCCCCGACGGGCGACCTCCACGTTCACCCGGGGCACGGGTTTCTTGAGCGGACGTTAAGGACAAGGACAAGCCTAAGAAAAAGGCTGCCGTCACAATGCTATTCAGGTTCTTCATCTTGCGTTTCCTTTCGATGACTCTGGCGAGCGCCAGCGTTCGGCTCATCTAACGGTTCTGCGGAATCCGCTCATTGATTCGAGTCAAATCCAGGATCTTGGAAGCGACCTGCTCGGATCAGGAAAGATGTTTTGCACCAAGATGACGGATGACGAGGCGATACAGTTGCTGACCGAGGGCGCGTTTCAGTCGAAAGGCCAGGAAGCGAAAGGCCCGCTCGCAGGCTGAATGATCAGCGGGAATTGGGCGCGTCGTGAGTGCGGCGATTTCGCCAGGCTGAACGGCGGCAGCACCGTCATTTCGGCACTTTGGTGCTCGCTTTCCGCCGGCCGGTGAGGGGAATCTTGTCTCTCGCACGCGAAGGACGAACCATTCCATCTTCAACTCGCACCTGAATAATCTCGTTTTCCCAGTCGGTCCGGAGAACCTTCCGGACCGTTTCCACCATCGACACCCGCTTGAAAAGAGACCCTTCGTTCACGTCGGTCGTCCAAAAGTCCTCCGCGACATTGTAATAGAATTCCTCGCCCACCTCGCGCGCGAGGTCGCTGACGATCATGTAACGGACCGGGTCCTGGGAATCCCGGATTTGGCGATCCAACTCCTCCAACTCGTCGCGGCCGAAATACGAAAGCTTGACCTCCGCGTCGGGAGTTTCGGGCTTGTTCAGGACGTGGGTCGGGCTTGGCTTCTCAGGTTTCACTGATTTCATTTACTTCTGTCCACCTCACCGAGACAAGGTATTTCCTGCA
>CAYHFE010000433.1:0-7032 GCA_964355375.1 uncultured Verrucomicrobiota bacterium | reverse complement strand
TGGCGACGCCGACGGGCGGGAGTTTTGCCTTCACGACGCCGAGCACGGCGCCGAATGCGGGGACGGCGTCGCAGGGTGTGACCTACACCCCGGCGGACACGGCCAATTACAGCCCGGTGAGCGGGACGGTGCCCCTGACGGTCGGACGGGCGGCCTTGACCATTACGGCGGACAATAAGAGCAAGCTCTACGGTGCGGCGCTGCCGGCGTTGACGGCCAGTTACTCTGGATTTGTCAATGGCGAGAGCGCAGTCAACCTGGCCAGTCCGGTGATACTGACGACGACGGCTTTGGCCGGCAGCCCCGCCGGGACCTATCCGATCACGCTCAGCGGAGCCAGCGCCAGCAATTACACGATCGCCTTGGTTCCCGGGACGCTGACGATTCAGCCCGCGCCCTTGACGATTACGGCGGAGAACAAGTTCAAGCGGGAGGGCAGCCCGGTGCCGGTGCTGACCGCGACGTATTCGGGTCTGGTCAACGCGGACGCTTCCGCGAGCTTAACCACAGCCCCGACCTTGACGACGACGGCGACGGCTGCAAGCCCCGTGGGTGCTTACCCGATCACGGTCAGCGGGGCGGCCAGCGGCAATTATGTGATCAGCTACGTCAACGGCACGCTGATGGTGACGGCCAAGGAGTTGCCCACGCTCACCTGGACGGCACCGAGCGCCATCACCTACGGGACGGTTTTGGGAGGTACTCAACTCAACGCCATGGCCAACGTGCCCGGAGTGTTTGCCTACAACCCACCGGCGGGAACCGTTTTGCCGGCGGGGCAAGACCAGACTCTTTTGGTGACCTTCACTCCCACGAATAGTTCGGCCTATGAAACCGTCACGGCGACGGTGCCCCTCACGGTTGGACGGGCGGCCTTGACCATTACGGCGGACAACAAGAGCAAGCTCTACGGTGCGGCGCTGCCGGCGTTGACGGCCAGTTACTCCGGATTTGTCAATGGCGAGAGCGCGGTCAACCTGGCCAGTCCGGTGATACTGACGACGACGGCTTTGGCCGGCAGCCCCGCCGGGACCTATCCGATCACGCCCAGCGGGGCCACCAGCGGCAATTACGTGATCAGCTACGTCAACGGCGCGCTGACGGTGGTCGCGGTAAATGGCTCTCCGGTGTTGGCCGGTCTGGAAACCGCGCCCTTGAGTTACACCGAGAATGCCGCTGCCGTGGTCATCACGAGCACGGTGGTGTTGGCCGATATCGACAGCGTGAATCTGAGCGGTGCGACCATTCAGATTTCGAGCAACTATGCCCCGGGACAGGATGTTCTGAGTTTCGACCCGAGCGCGACGCCGGGGATTATCGGGAACTTCAACGCGACGACCGGGACGATCACCTTGAGCGGTCTTGACTCCGCGGCTCATTACCAAACGGCCTTGCGCAGCGTGAAGTACCAGAACACGAGCGAGAATCCCTCGACGGTGCCGCGCACGGTGAGTGTGCAGGTTTCCGACGGAGCCGCGACCAGCTCTTTGAGCAACGTCGCGACCCGACAGATCACGGTGGAGGCGGTCAACGATTCTCCGGCGGTGTCGGGTCCGGCGGAGGTAGTGGTATTGGAGGATACGCTTACCTTGGTCCGAGGGGCGGGTGGTGAGCTGGTCGTGTTGTCGGATCCTGATGCTTCCGCCAACAGGGTTCGCGTCAGCTTGGCGGTGGGCCGCGGCCGTCTGAAATTGGATTCCACCGACGGATTGACGGCTCCCTTTCCCGCCGGGGCCAACGACAGCGCCGGAATGACGATCGAAGGATCCATCGAATCGCTCAATCGCGCCGTGGCGAGCCTGAATTATCTTCCCGACCTCAACTTCAACGGATCGGACACTCTGACCGTGGTCATGGATGATCGCGGCTTTGCGGGGTCGGGGGGAAGTCGGGCCAGAACTCGTCTCGTCCCGATCCAGGTCCAACCGGTGGGAGACCGACCGACCCTGGCCGACGCGGTCTTGACTGTTCCGGAGAATGCGCCGCTCGGATTCGTGGTTGGGAGGATGATGGCGGCCGATCCGGACGCGGGCACGGAGTTCAGTTATTCGATCGTCGTCGGCAATGCCAATGGCGTTTTCGCGATCGACCCTGCGACAGGAGATATCATGCTCCAGAAGACTCTCGATTTTGAATCGGGGGCAAGTCCAACCTACACCCTGACGATTGTGGTTCGAGACAATGATGTGCCTCGTCTCAGCAACAACGCCATCGCCACAATCCATGTCCAAGATGCGAACGACTCCCCCGTGATCCAGCCGCAGTCATTCATGGTGGCCGAGAATTCGCCGAACGGCACGGTGGTGGGCCGGGTGCAAGCGACGGATCCCGATGCGGGGGCCAACGGAGCCGTGACCTGGGCCATCGTCTCAGGGAATTCCGACGGCAAATTCGCCATCAATGCGGCCAACGGTGAAGTGACGGTGGTCGGGCCGCTCGACTTTGAAAACCGAAATCGTTTTGAATTGATCCTCTCCGCGACCGACGGCGGCGCTCCTCGCTTGTCCGCCACGGCGCCGCTGGTCATCAACATTTCCAACGTCAATGAGGCCCCGGTGATCAATGGCCAGACGTTCGCCGTCGATGAAAATGCGCCGCTCGGGACTTGGGTGGGGACCGTGGCGGCCTTCGATCCGGATGCGGCCGCGAGTTCCGTCTTCTCCATTGAGGTTGGCAATGACGGCGGGCAGTTTGGAATGGATCCGGCGAGCGGCCGGATCACGGTGCGGGGACCCCTCGATTTTGAAACGCGTCCTTCGTTTGGCTTGACCGTGAAGGTGACGGACAGCGCGAACCCGGTTCTCGCCAGTTCGGGTCTGGTCACGATCCAAGTGAACAACCTCAATGAGATCCCTCGCCTCACGGTTCCGTCCGCCCAAACGATCGTCGAAGACACGCCGCTGACCTTGGCCGGTCCCGGATCCCTGCTCTCGATCGCGGATGATTCGGGGAACGAAGCCATCGATCTCACTCTCGCGGTGCGTCACGGCGCGCTCAAATTATCGAGCCCGGCGGTCGGCGCGCTGAGTTTTCTCAGCGGCACGGATAACGCCAATAGGATGACGATTCGCGGAAGGTTGAGCGATCTGAATGCGGCGTTGAACGGATTGGTCTTCACGCCGGAGCGGAATTTCAGCGGTGCCGATTTCCTTGACCTCCGGGTGGACGACCGCGGTGCTTCCGGGTCGGGCGGTCCCTTGGGAGCGATCAGCGGGGTGGCGATTCAGATCCGACCGGCCATTGACGGAGCGCCCATGGTTCACAACATCGAGACTCCATTTCAGACTTTGAGCCAGAACGGTCTGGTCATCGAGCGCAACCCGGTCGATGGGCCGGAGGTAACTCACTTCCAGATCACCGGCCTCACCGGAGGTCAGCTCTACCGGCCGGACGGCCGGACTGAGATCGTCAATGGAACCTTCATCACCGCGTTGGACGCGCTGGCCGGTCTGCGGTTTCGTCCTTTGGGGATGGGTCCGGGCAGCGTCCAGGTGCGCGCGGCGCTGGCTCCGGAAACGGCCGCTTTGGGAGGTGACTTCGCCACCGGGATCATCACCGTGACGAAGGCCGCGCAGACGATCACGATCGATCCGCTCCCCTTCCAAATCGCGTTCGCGGACTCCCCTCTCGCGTTCGTCGCCACGGCGACCTCCGGACTGCCTGTTGAACTAGAGATCTCCGGACCGGCCAATCGGGTTGGAAATACGATCGTGCCCACCGGAGTGGGCCGCGTCACCCTCGAGGCGTCCCAGCCGGGCGACGAGCGCTTTGCCGCGGCGCCGGGCGTTTCGAGAGTGATCCAAGTCGTGAAAGCCAGTCAGACGATCACCCTCGGGCCGGTCTCCGACAAGACTTACGGCGATCCGGCATTTGCAGTGACGGCGAGCGCTTCCTCCGGGTTGCCCGTGCGCCTCGAGATCCTCTCCGGGCTGGCGGCGCTGACGCCGGACGGCAAGGTCGAGATTGTCGGGAGCGGCCCGATCACGCTTGAAGCGACGCAAGGCGGCAATCCGAACTATGCGCCCGCCTTGGCTGTGCGGAGGACCTGGAATGTGGCGGGGGCGGTGCTAAACGTGACGGCGAACAACGCCAGTCGGATTTTTGGCCAGACGAATCCCGTGTTCAGCGGAGCGGTCTCGGGGCTGAAGTACCAGGATCGAATCACGGCGAGCTACGAGACAAGCGCGACCCGAACCAGTCCGCCGGGAAGTTATGACATCGTGCCCCGGCTCGCCGATCCGGATGGCCGGCTGAACCATTACGTCGTCCAAGTCACCCGCGGCGTTTTGACGGTCACCGAGAACACCGCGCCGCTTGCGTCGTCGCAGCAACTGACGACCAACGAAGACTCCCCGCAAACCATCACACTCAGCGGGAGCGATGCGGAGGGTGACCCCTTGTCTTTCGCGATGGTCACCGATCCCCAGAACGGCGCCTTGACCGGAACTCCGCCGAATGTTCTCTACACGCCCAAGGCGGATTTTCATGGCGACGATCGATTCACCTTCCGGGTCAATGACGGACGGCGCGATTCGGCGGCGGGTGTCGTGACGATCACGGTTCGGCCGGTCAACGATCCGCCGACCCTGGCCCCATTGGTCTCGGTGGGACTCCCACCCGGTAAAGAAGCCATCGTCGAATTGCGTGGAATCACCGCGGGCCCGACGAATGAGACGGCCCCTCTCGGGGTCAGCGCGGTTTCGAGTGATCCATCCAAGGTGGCGATCCAGGGAATCGAGTACTCGAGTCCGTCCGACCACGGGACGCTCCGAATCCAGGCCGCGGACAGTGCCGCCGGTTCGGCGACGATCACGGTCACGGTCAACGACGGAGGAACCGCTCAGGCGACGGTGTCGCGGAGTTTCCTGGTGTCGATCGCGGCTCGATCGATTCGAATTCTCGATGCGCTGGCGTTCGCGGGAACGGAAGTTTCGGTGCCGGTCGATTTGGTGGGGCAAGGAGACGAAAATCGAGTGAGTTTCAGCCTTCAGTTTGACCCGTCCCAACTCGTTCTTTCCGGCGTGGATCTGGGTGGTGACGCGAGTGGGGCCAGTCTCCGGACCGATGGGAGCAAAGCGGCCCAAGGCTTCTTGGGTGTGGATGTGGCGTTGCCGGCGGGGCGCAATTTTGGCGAGGGAGCCCGGCGAGTGGCCGTGGTGAGATTCGCTGTGCCGATCGGAGTTGGCGAAACGGTGATCCCGGTCGCTCCGTCGGAGGTGCCGTTCGTTCGCGAGGTGAGGGATGTCTTGGGCGCGACCGTTCTGGCTTCCGCGGAGGGCGGAGCCGTAACGGTGACGCACGGGTTTGAGGCGGACGTGACGCCCCGTCCGTTCGGCAAGAACAATGGTCGCGTCACGGTGTCCGACTGGGTGCAAATCGGTTTGTTTGCCGTCAGCTTGGATGTGGTGAGTTCGGCCAGCGAATTCGAGCGGGCGGACTGCGCGCCGCGCAGCGCTGGCGGGCAAGCGGTTTTAGGTGATGGCGTCATTGGCCTGGCCGATTGGGTGCAAGCGGGGCGCTACGCCGCGGGGTTGGATGGGAACGCGCCACCGGGCGGCGGGCCCGCGCGGCGGTCTCCGGCGACGGCTGCACAGGTGGCCCAAGCGGAATCGCGCACGGTGGCGTTGGCCTCCGTGAATCGTCTTGCCCGGAGAGTGCAGCTCAGTGATCGCCGAGTGGTTGCCGGAGGAAACTTCCTGGAGTGGGTGACCCTCGACGCGGTCGGCGACGAGAACGCCGTCGGGTTCAGCTTGGAGTTTGATGCCGCCCTCATGAAATTTGTCCAAGCCCGCGCCCTTGGGGCTCAGACGGCGGCGATGGTGCTGGTCAATGACCAGTCCGCAAGCTCGGGTCGGATTGGATTCGTTTTGGCCTTGCCGGCGGGCGAGACGTTCCGGCGCGGGGCGCACGGCTTGGTGGAGGTGGAGTTTGCTCTCCAGAGCGATCGAACGGGTCGAACTTCGGAGATTCGTCTGATCGATATTCCGGTCCGATGCGACCTCGTCAACGTGGGGGCTGATCCGGTGCCGGCCCATTACGCGGGCGGCAGGATCACCGTGGTTCCGGAACCTGTCTTCACGCCGCCAGAAAAAGGTGGAGGAGGTTTGATCTTGGTTGAGCGGACTGATGCAGGCGACCTGATTTTGCGCCTGCAAGGCCAAGCGGGAGATGAATCTGTTCTGGAGGTTTCGTCCGATTTGACCCGTTGGTCGCCGCTCAAAACAATCTTCCTCCGCGGTTCGTCGGCGGAAGTTCTGGTTCCGAGGACCGACGCCCTGCCCGCTTGGTTTTGTCGAACTCGACCCGGGACACCTGGCGTGTCCCCCGGCGCAGGCACGAGGCATGACTGGGGCGCATCTTGGGTCAGTCTCCGAACTGAACCGTGCGGGAACGGAGTGGAGCTTCCGAGTGGAGTTTCCGCGAAGTGATCGAAGCGGATTGCCCAAAGGAGTGGGGCAAGAATTCAGCCTCGGAGTCAGGCATCTGGGCGGCGGCGGCAGTAGGCGCCGCTGAATGAGCCGGCGCACTCATGCTTGCGCGCCACCCGAGCATCCGAGGTCACAGTCTGCCGCCGCCAACGTAATGGTGCGCGGGGGGCGCGACGTTCTGACTTATCTTGCGGTTCTTGCTCGCAGGGGAAGGTGAATGGAGGCCGACCGGCGTTTGCAGTTCCCCATGGGTCTGCTGAGGTTCGAGAGCCAAGTTCACGCAATCCGCGCGCGCCAAACACGCCATGCCTCGGCTCTGGCGGCGACCGCTTCAGCCCGATCTTAATGAAGTTCCGAGCGTGGATCGGACGTCAAAACGCCCCGCTCCGCGCACCCACGTCCAGAGCGATATCGCCCTTCGGCCATGTTCCGGCGAGGTCATTCAATCCCCTAGTCCGGACGGTGCCGGCCCCATGGATTTACGCTTTCTGGATAGGGGGATGATGCGTCGGGGTTTCTTGGAAGTCTCGCTCCGACAAGGATGTTCGAAAGTGCTGGCGTGCTCTCGTCAGGAGGACGTTTTCGGCATCTGACCCGACATTGT
>CAYHFE010000432.1:0-7055 GCA_964355375.1 uncultured Verrucomicrobiota bacterium | reverse complement strand
GTTTGCGCCCGGGAAGGGCGCGCGGATCACGGGTGGCCCAGGAAAACGTTCCACCACGGCACGTGACCTCCCCTTCCGTTCTTCGAATCGGGGATCGCCGGCCACCCACGGATCCATCGCCCCGTCCAAGGCGAAGAGCTGCCTGACGCCGGGACCGGCAGCAATTCTCATTTTGACAAGTATGTAGTCCCGGCTTCAGCCGGTCGCCACATGAAAACCGGCTGAAGCCGGGACTACCTGCGTGGAACGGACCGTGTCCTGAGTCAAAATGAGAACTGCTTCGCGGGACCGAGGCGGCACTCGCCGACTCGTTGGCCCCCGGCTCTTCTCTTTCGCTCCGTTCAGGGCGAGCTCATTCCCAGAAGGGTCGCAGGCCACTGGAGGGAGCGAGGAGCCGGAATTCTTCTCTGAATCCACGGATCTTTCCGCGCCGTTTCACCCGAAGAAGTCATGCCCATCTTTCTCCGCTTCTCCCCGGCCCCTGTCTTCCGAAGAAAGAGAAGCAGCGGCTGAAGCGGGTCCTCATTCGGAGATGCGCCCGAATTGCTCTGACGGGCCAGGAATTCCTTGGACATGAAACCGCGAGCGTGTAGCATCGAGCTCATCATTCGCGTTCGCCGCGACAGCGTGTCTGGCCCGACGACAAAGGGCTTTCGGATCATACCCAGGCGGACGGTCGGTTTGACGACCCAGCGACGCCGTGTTCATCGGACTCAGATCGCGAGTCATTTGCCGCCAAGCTCAACGTGCCATGAAAAAGATACTTTTCTGTGTGGATGCGGATTCGCAAAGAACCCTGCGCTACTTGACTCTCTTCATCCAAGAGGGGCACAAGCTCATCCCGGTCGATTCCCCCCAGACCGCTCTGAAAGCGCTGACGGGCGAACGGTTCGACTTGATCGTTCTGAGTTTTTGCCAGCCGGAGTTGAACGCGGGCAACATTCTCGGTTTCGTCCGGTTGAGCGCGGAGAACAAAGTGACTCCAGTCGTCGCGGTCGTGCTGAATGGAGAAATTCAAGGACGTGAGGCTCTGCGAGCGGGGGCCAACAAATGCGTGGTCCGCGGGCCCAATGAAGAAGTCCAGGTTCTTCAAGCGGTGCGTCAATGCTTCGACGTTCAGAAGCCCGCCCCGCCTCCGGTTCCTCCACCCGCCTCGGCCCATCCCGCCATCCCCAAGGCCAACCCGCCCGTTCCGAAGAGCGCAGCGCCCGGCCCACGCCCCGCGCCGGCGCCGGCCTCAACCACCCCGGTCCGGGAGAGAGTCCCGATCGCCCATCTGAAGACACTGGTGGCCGAGCTCTACCAAGCCAACGAGACGCGCCATGGGCCCATGCTCCAGAAATTGTCGTCCCAAGTGGAGTCCTTCGTCGCCGGGACCCTGGGTGAAGCGACCGGGATTCTGCCTCGCTTGCTCCAGGTGTTTCTGAAACTCGTCAAAGATCTGGAGGCGATGCCCGCCCGATTGACGCCCTCCAGCCGGCGCACCCTCAGCCAACTGCTGGACACGATTGGCTTCTTGCAGGCCAACCCGGCCGCCTCCGACAAAGCAGCCGGCGCCTCCTACGACATCCTTTCCGTCGATGATTCCCAGACGATGAGACGAATCGTCGGCAACGCCCTGACCTCGGAACACTTTCGGATCGACACGGCCGAGAGCGGGGAGAAGGCGCTCGAGAAAGTGTCGGGGCAGCGCTACGATCTCTACTTGCTCGATATCGAAATGCCGGGCATGTCAGGGATTGACCTGTCCCGGAAGTTGCGCGCGCATCCCACGTCTCGGGACACGCCGATTGTGTTCCTCACCGCCTTGGATGATTTCGAAACCCGGCTCGACGCCTCGCAATCCGGGGGGCGTGATTTCATCGCCAAGCCATTTACCGAGGCCGAGCTGGTGGCAAAAGTCTGGCTCCACCTGCTCGGGACCTTCGTCCAAGGCGCCGCGACGAGCTCTCCCCAGGCCAAAAACTTCGTCAGCTTCGGAAGATGAAAATCCTCCGCGGTCGGCGGCTGGGGCGGCCGCCCTGGCCGTGTCCAGGCCTTGGGACGGTGACCTCAGACAAACATTCGGGGAGGGAAAAGGATCCACCGGACTGAAGCGCGGCGGTTGAGGCGGCGAGTCGGCAGGGTGCCGTCAACGGCCGTTCGCCTTTTGGAACCAGACGTAGGTGCCGCGCCCGAGCCAGCGTTTGAACGGGGTGACGAGATTGCGATTGAGCTGCCGCGGGATGTTCCAGAGCTGTCCGGCGCCGAGCCATCGGACCAGCGGAAGTCGCACCGCCCGCAGGCCCGCCCGTTCGCCAAGCGCTTCCAGGGCGGCGCGGTGGAACAGATTGACATGTTCGAGCGGAGCGAGCGAATCGAGCGTCTTGGCGTCGAGAACTCGATGATCGCCCGTTCGCTGGGATGAGATGAGAGTTCGCGGCAACCGGGGATTGTCCGGCGTGCTCATTTTGAGGAAACCGCCCGGTTTGAGACAGCCCGCCAGCTTCTGCGCCACGGCCAGCGGCTCGCTCAAGTGTTCCATCACTTGATCGACGTTGATGAAATCGAAGCGCCGGCTTTGGAGTTGATCGAAGCCCAGGATCTGGATGCCCCGTCCCGAGCAAAAGGCGGCCGCCGCCGGATTCACTTCCACGGCGGAAACGTCGCAGCCATGGGCCAAGGCCATGCTCGCCCACTTGCCCCAGTTGCACCCGAAGTCGAGCACGGCCGGGAATCGTTCCGGACAGAGCTGGCGAAAGACCAGAATCTCTTCGGTCATGTGGGCGAACCAATGGAGTTTCTGTTGGGCGATCTCGTTCCGAAACCCCTCGCTTCCCGCCGGGCTCGAATACCAATGCCCCAGCTCGCCTTCCTCCATGACCCACGTCTGGAAAAACAAACCGGAACTCGGGCAGTGGCGAATCTCGTAGTCCTTGCCGGCGACGAGCGCGGGCAGGTTGCCCCGGGCGATCATCCTTTGCAGTTCGGCCAGGCGATAGGGCCGCGAATAGATCACGGGAGCGGTTTCACCGGTGATCGGGCTGGTCAGACGTTGGATCATCGCACCTCCATATTAACTGGCTCCGCTCTTGTTTGTCAGCAAGGTCCGGCACAATCGCTCCATTTGATCAAGCATCGCGGGCAGGCTGTAGCGTGCCCAGACATGGGCGCGCCCCGCTTGACCGAGGCGTCGGGCCAGCTCGGGTTCGCGGGCCAGCCGCTCCAGCGCCGCGGCGGTGGCGGCGGGATCCTCCGGCGGCACCAGCCATCCGCTCTGCTCGTGGGTGATCAATTCCGGGACGCCGCCCACTCGCGTGGCCACGACGGGCATTCCCAGACCCAGGGCCTGGGTGACCACCTGCGGCACGCCTTCCGATTTCGAGGTCAAGAGCAGCACGTCGGCCGCGGCCATGAGATCGGCCACATCGCCGCGGAATCCGAGGAAATGCACCCGGTCGCCGAGGCCGAGATCGCGGGACAACTGCTCCGTGTTCGCGCGCCTGGGCCCGTCGCCGGCCAAGACCAAACGAGCGCGGGGCAGTTTCGGAGCGACTTTCTGGAAGGCTTGGAGCGCAATCTCGTGCCCCTTGACGCTGCGAATGATTCCAACCATCAGAATGACGAAATCGGCTTCCGCCAGGCCCAGGCTGGCGCGCACCGCGCCGCGCGCGCGCTTCGGCTGGAACTGGTCGAAATCAATCCCCGTCGGAATGCTGACGAGTTGCTTGGCCGGAAAACCATCCATCTCGATGAGTTGCGCGCGCATGGCCTCGCCGCAGGTGATGATGCGGTCGGGCAAATAATGAACAAAATTCAGCCAATGGCGTTTCAGGGGCAGATTCAGGTGGCGCGTCCGCAAGAGGACGGGCGTCCCGGCCCACCGCGCCGCCAGGCTGCCGACCCAGGTGTCAATGCCGCTGTGAGTGTTGACGACATCGACGGCCGTGCTTTTGAGGAAGCCGCGCAGCGCCGCGATCGAGCCTAGATCCGCCGCCCGGCGCAGGGGCAGCTCGACGACGTTCAACCCCGCCCGGCGGGCCTCCTCGCGAAGGCGACAGGACGGACGGGTGACGAGGGTGACGGTGTGGCCGCGCGCGGCCAAGCCGCGCATTTCGGCCAAGACCCGGTGTTCTTGTCCACCCCAGCCGTCCGACCATTCTGTGTGCAGGATGTGCATGAAACCCAGGGCTGGGGGTGCGGGGCGGACCCGCGTTACGGCGGCGCCTCCGTCGCCGGACCGGGCCGGTCGTGGATGCCTTGCCGTCGGGCCATGGCCGCGAAGACGCCTCCGGCCCGGAGCAAGTCGCCGAACCGGCCGTGCTCGACGATCTGGCCTTGCGCCAGGACGATGATTGAGTCCGTCTGCGCCAGGGTGGACAAACGGTGCGCCACGGATACCACCGTGCGGTTTTCCGCCAGGCGATCAATCGCGGCTTGCACTTCCGCCTCGGCCTGGGAATCAAGCGCGGCGGTGGCTTCGTCCAGGACCAGGATGGGCGCATCGCGAATGAAGGCGCGCGCGATGGCGATGCGTTGGCGCTGGCCGCCCGAGAGCGTGACCCCGCGTTCGCCCACCCGGGTGTCATAGCCGTGCGGCAGTTGCAGGATGAATTCGTGGGCGAACGCCGACCGGGCGGCGGCTTCGATTTCCGCGCGGGTCGCCCCCGGTTTGCCGCAGGCGATGTTTTCCGCCACGCTCTGGTCAAACAGCACCACCTCCTGGCTGACCAAAGCCATCAATTGGCGCAGCTCGGCCGAGGCCACTTCGCGCAGATCGCACCCGTCGATTTGAACCGAGCCGTGGGTTGGGTCGTAGAAGCGAAAGAGCAGGTTGACCAGGGTGCTCTTCCCGGAGCCGCTCTCGCCGGCGACCCCGAGTTTGATCCCGCGCGGCAAGGTGAGGTTGATCTGGCGGAGGACCAGGCGATCGCCGTAGGCAAAGCTGACGTCGCGGAAGGCCAGGCCCGAGCGGAAGGTCCGGAAGGGCCGGGGCTGGGCCGGTTCTCGGACGGTGGGTTGTTCGTGAAAGACTTGCAGGAGGCGCTCGATCCCGATGCTCGTTTGCTCGAAGAGGACGTGCAAGGCCGCGAGCTTTTTGACGGGCGTGTAGATCAGGGCCAGGCCGGTCAAAAACGCCACCATGGCATCGACCGATCGCTGCTGCGAGGCGATGTAAACGACGATCAAACCGAGGCCCAGCATGGAAATGGTTTCGATGATCGGATTGACTTGTTCCTTGGCGCGGACTCCCTTCATGCCGTGATGCACGAGCTCGCGCGAGAGCTTGCGGAAACGGTCGGCTTGGGCCTTTTCCAATCCGAACGCCTTGACCACCCGGATCCCTCCGAGCATTTCCACCAACAAACTCGCTTGCGAGACCGACGCGCTCACCGTGCCCGCGCTCGCCTTCCGCACCTTGCGACCGAGCAGAATGATGGGCAGGACGCAGACCGGAAAAAAGACGGTGGCGAGCAGCGTCAAGCGCCAGTCGATCAGGAGCAATCCCGCCAGGATGCTCACGACCGTGATGGGCTCCTTGACCAAATCCGCGAAGCCCAGGCTGAGGCAACGCTGCAAAGCGGCCGTGTCCTGATTGACGCGGGTGAGCAGATCGCCGGTCTTGGCCCGATTGAAGAAATCCAGGGAGAGGGTCGTGAGTTTCTCCAACACCTCGACCCGCAGGTCGCTGACCACGCGCTCACTCACCCAGGCCATGCAGTAGCTATTCAGGTACCCGGCCATCCCGCGCCAAGCCACGAGCAGGGGCAGAAAAAGCAAGCCTCCCATGATTTGCCGCCAGTCCACGGCCCGGCCTTTGTAGGGAAGCCACGGATCGACGAACCGATCGGTCGTCTCGACCGCCGTGTTCATGAAGTCCTTGAACCGCGCTTTCAGAGGGATGGGTGGTTCCGATTTCCCCTCCGACGGATTCGAGGCGGGCGCCGCTGCCACTTCCGAGGGCGCCATTCGGCTGATGAGGGTTTTGGTCGCCCAGACAAACGAGGCGTTCGACAACCCGAAGAGAATACCGAGCAGAATCCCCGCGACAAATCGGCCCCAGTAGCGTCGCAGATAGGGCCAGCCGAACCGAAAGATGGTTTTGAAACGGAGCATGCTCGTCCGCCATAGTTCTGGGTTTGACAAAACAGTCAAACAGATTGAACGCGATCGTTGTCCGAACACGAACGGGTCCTCGATCCTGCCCGCAGAACAGCCGGTCAATGCGGCACTTCTCATTTTGACCCGTAGGAAAAGAAGTCGCGGCCCTGCCGGAGCCGCTTCAGCGGGAGGTTTATGAGTTCGCTCGCTTCCTGCGCGCCCAGCGTGAGGAGGAGTCGTTCAAGGGCTTGCTTTTGAGCGAGACTGCGCTCGCGAAGGATTGGAGCACCCCCGAGGAGGACGCTGCGTGGGCCAGCCTGTAATCGGCGAGGTAGTCGTCCTCCCATTCCCGCAAAGCAACGGGCAGGCCGGCAAGCGGCGGCCCGCACTCGTTGTGCCGGACCTTGCAGGCGACGATTTAATCCTCTGTCAGATTACGAGCCAGGCCCGTTCCGACGGATACTCGGTTCCTCTCCGCCTCGGTGACTTTGAACGAGGTCGTCTGGCGTTGGACAGCTTCATCCGCCCGAACCGCCTGTTCACTTTCGAGCAATCGGTGATTCTCCACATGGCGGGGAAGGTTCACGACGCGAAGCTCCAGGAAGTGCGCGCCAAGATTCGCAGCCTCTTCCCGTCATCCCATGCGCGACCTGAACTTCAAATACCTGGCTGAGGGAAAAAAGACGACTGTCACCGCCCGCTTCGGCCCCGACGGCATCACCACCTGCGATCCGAACCGCGCGGGCGAAGGAGCGAGCGCGGTGTTTCCGAGGATTTACGAGCTTGCCGATTTCCTCGCACCTCGCCAAAAGCGCCGGAGGGCCGGCGCACTGCAAAACGCTGACGCGACGCAGCCCGCTCCATTCCGTTCATGGTCCCAAGGCATGCGCCAAGCGAAAGGCGGCTGCCCATGAACCGGGGCAGGAGTCACGAGACTCCGTCTTTCCAAACGAGTCAGAGTCTCCTGACGTCGT
>CAYHFE010000431.1:0-7059 GCA_964355375.1 uncultured Verrucomicrobiota bacterium | reverse complement strand
ACGCTGACGGTGGGGTGGATCGCGGAGCGCTTGGAGATGGGAACGCGCGGCCATTGGAACCACCTGCTGTATCGGCGAAGGAAGTCGGGCGGGGAGTAGCCATTATCAAGAACTGACCCCTTCATGACCCCTTCATGACCCCTTCACGCAACAGCGGAGCAAGCGGACTGCGCTATGAAACGCGAGGTTTCCGATGCGTGCTCGCGCAGGGGAGCGCCGTTCGCTGACTTATCCACAGGATTGGAGCGAAACAAGAAAGCCTTTGCCATTCGCACTCAGACCCGCAAGCGTGGCGCCACTCTATGAACTGCAAAGACAAAGCCGGAATCGTCTTGTTCCACGCGGACAGAACGGAGAGGTTCGGTTTGGGAACTGCGGAATCCTTGGGATGGGGAAACTTGGAGCGCCAAGTTGTGCGGCTCCGGCAGTTGCTCGAGATTGGCGGATTGGACAACCAGTCGGCGCTCGATGTTGGCTGTGGCTACGGTGAACTGCGACAGTATATCGACGAATTGTTCAGCCAGGTGGAGTACGTGGGTATCGATCATTTCGCTCCCTTTCTTGAATACGCTGCGGAACGATTTGCTGACCGTCCCGATACCACCTTTCTCTACGGGGATTTCTTCTCGGTGACGCTGCCGCCGGCGGATTTTGTATTCGCTTCCGGCACCTTGTCCTACCGCAGCGACGATTCCCGGTTCGTGTTCGACGCCATCGATAAGTTGTACGCGGCCTGCCGGAAGGGATTTGGATTCAACCTGCTCAGTCACGTTGCCGAGCCCGATACCGTCGTGACAGCCTACAGCCCGGATGAGATCCTGGCGCACTGTCGGCGTCGGACACCGGAGGTAGAACTGCGCGAAGGATATCTGGACGACGATTTTACGATCTTCATGAGACGCCCAGAGCAAGAGCGCCCGGATGTCGCAACCGCGAACGACGCACCAGGATATTCCTCGGCCGAAGCCGAAGCCGGCCTTGGCTACAATGCCGTTAAGTAATTCACGCTGTGGTCGCGGATCGTTCATAGTCGGGAGCGCCAGATTGAGAAGTGTTTTTCAAATGCCGGGATGCTCGGTCGAGATGGTGAGCAGGCGGGAGTCGTCCTCGGCGTCTGGAAAAGGATTCACTCGCCGCTCTGCTTCGCGTTCTTTGAACACGGCATTGAAGAGCTTCTTTCCCCGGACCGGGAGTTGTTCCTTGATGCGCGCGGCCTCCGGATCGTCCGGCTCCCGGCAAGGAACTCCGCCACATCATCGGCATCCGGTCGAACGCCCGCCTTGGATGCCACGTTCTCACGAGCACACTCCGACCCGAATTCCACCGCGCTGAGAAGCAGACGTGTCCGGTCGTTCTGGAAAAAATGAGCGCTGCATCCGGCCAGCGGATCTGTTCTAATCGACCCACACATCACCGACATCGAATGAACATGAACACGAAACTCAAACTGGTTCTCGTCGCCCTTGCGCTAGGCACATCGGGCTTGCTCCCGGCTGCGACGACGTTTCCCGAACCCTTCGGCCCGATTCCGACTCCGCGCCAGCTCGCCTGGCACGACATGGAATTCTATGGCTTTCTCCATTTCACGGTGAACACGTTTACCGACAAGGAATGGGGCTACGGCGACGAGGCCGAAAGTGTTTTTCAACCGACCGCGTTCGATGCTGACCAGATCGCGCGCACCGCCAAGGACGCGGGGATGAGCGGGTTGATCCTCACCACCAAACACCATGACGGATATTGCCTCTGGCCGAGCCAATACACCGAACATTCGGTCAAGAATTCGCCCTGGAAAGGCGGGCAAGGCGACGTCGTTCGAGAAATGTCGCAAGCCTGCCGGAAGATCGGTTTGAAGTTTGGGGTTTATCTCTCGCCCTGGGACCGGAATCACAAGGATTACGCCCGGCCCGAATATCTCACCTATTACCGCCAGCAACTCCGCGAGCTGCTCACGAAATACGGCGACGTCTTTACCGTCTGGTTCGACGGGGCCAATGGCGGCGACGGCTTCTACGGCGGCGCGAAAGAGACGCGGCGCATCGACAATCGAACGTATTATGATTGGGAGAACACATGGAAAATTGTGCGCGAATTGATGCCGAATGCGGTCCTGTTCAGCGATGCCGGGCCGGACTTCCGTTGGGTGGGCAACGAGCGCGGCATCGCCGGCGATCCATGCTGGGCCACGCTCAACGCCGCGGGCCGGCATCCGGGCGGGACCAGCCAGAGCCTCAACTCCGGGGAGCGCCCCGGCACGCATTGGATTCCGGCGGAGTGCGACGTCTCGATCCGTCCGGGCTGGTTTTATCATCCGAAGGAGGACAACCGCGTCAAATCATCGGCCGAACTGCTCCGTATTTACTACAATTCGGTCGGGCGCGGGGCCTGCCTCAACCTCAACCTCCCGCCCGATCGGCGGGGCCAAATCCATGAGAACGACGTGAAATCGTTGCAGGAATTTCGCCGAGCGCTCGACCAAACCTTCGCCACGGATTTCGCACGCCCGGCCAAAATGACCGCGAGCAACATCCGCGGAGGCGAAAAACGATTTTCCACCGAGAATCTTTCGGACGGCCTTCGCTCCACTTACTGGGCGACGGATGACAGTGTCACGACACCCGAATTGGTGCTCGATCTGGGGCAGCCGACGACCTTCAACGTGGTGAGCGTTCGCGAGTACCTGCCGCTCGGTCAGCGGGTGGAGGCGTTCGCCCTCGATCAGTGGAAGGACGGACGTTGGGAGGAATTCGCCAAAGGCACCAGCATCGGGAACCGGCGGTTGCTACGAACCAATCCGGTCACGACCGACAAGGTGCGCTTTCGCATCACGCAAGCCTCGGTCTGTCCGGCGATCGCGGAGCTGGGGTTGTTCGCAGAGCCGACGCCCGAGGCTTCCCGATAAGCCGATGCCCTCGAGTTCACCAGGTGAACTGGGCTTGATGAATCCACTATGAAACGCGACCGAGTCAACGTGGGCCTGATCGGCTCACAATTTATCACCTCGATCCATGCCGAGGCGCTCAAAGCGTGTCCCGCCGCCCATCTGATGGTGGTGGCCTCCCCGACCCCAGGCCACGCGGAGGCATTCGCCCGAATCCACGGAATTCCCCATCACCACACGGATTACCGCAAGATCCTGGAGATGCCCGAAATCGACTTGGTCGTGATTGGCGCGCCGAATTATATCCACGCTCAAATCACCGTCGATGCCGCCGCCGCGGGCAAACACATCGTTCTGGAAAAACCGATGTGCCTGAATCTGGCCGACGCGGACCGGATGCTGGCGGCGTGCCGTTCCGCCAAGGTGAAGCTGATGTACGCGGAGGAGCTCTGTTTCGCTCCCAAATACGTCCGCCTAAAACAACTGCTCGACTCCGGTGCCCTGGGCGAACCGACCTTGATCAAGCAATCGGAGAAACATGATGGGCCGCACGCTCCGCATTTCTGGGACGTGGACCGCAGCGGTGGCGGGGTGACCATGGACATGGGCTGCCACGCGATTGAGTTCTTCCGCTGGATGCTCGGACGACCCAGGATCAAATCCGTTTACGCGCAGATGGCCACCCAGGTTCACCAGGACAAAACCCGGGGCGAGGACAACGCCCTCCTTATCCTGGAGTTTGAGAACGGCGCGATTGGATTGGCGGAGGAGAGCTGGACCAAACTGGGCGGGATGGATGACCGGGCGGAGGTCCACGGTTCGAAAGGCGTGGCCTTCGCCGACCTGCTGCATGGAAACGCTCTCGAGGTTTACAGCCAGGAGGGCTATGGCTACGCGGTGGAGAAGGGCGGTTCAACCAAAGGCTGGTCTTTTCCCATTTACGAGGAGGCGTGGAACTACGGGTTTCACGGCGAGATGGCGCATTTCATCGATTGCGTGCGCCACGACCAGTCGCCGCGCGTCACCGGCGACGACGCCCGGGTCGTGATGGAGGTTCTGTTCGCCGCCTATCAGTCCGCCGGCAGCGGTCGCAAGGTTTCGCTGCCCTTTTCTTCCCAGGCCGCGAAACCCATCGATCTCTGGTGGAACCCCGAGCCGCTGCCCGGCTGATCCGACTCAGTTGCCTCGCCCGCGGAAGAATTTTCGGCCGGCCGAGGGCTGAATCTCGAGCAGACTGGTCCCTGTTTCGTTCTGCCAGGGTCCGGGCACGGCATCGGCGCTTTGGAGGGTGCCGCCGCTGTAGGTCAGCATGATGTCGGTGCCGGAGCCAAAGAAGATCTCGCCGGAGCCGCCGTGAGACAATCGGCCGTTCGCGTCCATACTCCGTTCGAGGGTCGCTCAGTGATCTTTGGACGCCTTTTCCTCCGGGGTCAGGGCCGCCAGGTAATCGGCGGTCAGGCCCTTGTAACGTTGGCGATTGGCCCAGAAATATTGGATTTCGAGATCCTGGGTGCGCGCCTGGTTGCCATTCGTTCCGGATTCGAGATCTCAGGGATGAATTTCCGGCCCACGCAACAGTCTAAGACAACAAGATACTGCCCACCCACCCATGAAGACTTCCATTTCTCGACGTCGATTTCTCACCAACACGGCTGCGGTGTCCGTCTTTCTGCCGCAGATTCTGCGCGGGGCGACCGATGCGCCACGCGTCGCTCCTCTCCTCGATCTTCACACCCACCTCGACAACAGCACCATCGAAAAAGTTGCGGCTTTGTCGGCGGAGCGGGGCGTGACGTTCGGGGTGGTGGAGCATGCCGGAACGCCGGAAAACCAATATCCGGTCGTCTTGAGCAACGATGATCAATTGCGGCGCTACCTCGGCCTGCTGGCCGGCAAATCAGTGCTCAAAGGCATTCAAGCCGAGTGGACCGATTGGATGGGATGTTTCTCCCGCGCCGCCTTGGCAGAACTCGACTACGTGCTCACGGACACCATGACATTTCCCGGGAAGGACGGACGGCGCGTCAAGCTCTGGGAGCCGGGACTGGAAGAGCGAGTCGAGATGGCCGATAGGCAAAAGTGGATGGACCGTTACGTCGATTGGCACGTCTCGATTATTTCCCAACAACCGATCGACATTCTCGCCAATACTTCGTGGCTTCCCGCCCCTTTGGCGCGCGATTATGACCTCTATTGGACTCCTGCGCGCATGAAAAGGGTGATTGAAGCGGCCATCCAGCACAGAGTTGCTCTGGAAATCAGTTCGAGCTATCGGCTTCCGAAACGGGCCTTCCTGGAACTGGCCAAAGCCTCCGGGGTCAAATTCTCTTTCGGATCGAACGGACGGTATCCGAATATGGGCAAGCTCGAATACAGTTTGGCCATGGCGAAGGAGCTGGAGCTGAAGCCGAGCGATCTGTTTGCGCCGGCGCCGGACGGCCAAAAGGCGGTCCAGCGGCGCTCGTATTGAAGAGACCTCAATCGTTCTTCCGGAATAACACGATCCGATTCGTGTTCGTTCCTTTGAAGCCGTTATCGACGCCCCAGCAGTTGGCTGTCTTGGTGAATTCCTGGTCATTGATCAGGACCAAGAGCGGTTCCAGTCCGGCCACGATCCCGCAGGGCAAGACCGCTTCCTCTAGCTTCACGGTCCCGCCTCGGATTTCCCCGACTTCGAAGGCGACATGTCCGCCCGGTCGGAGCACTCGCCGCAGTTCGCGAAACACCGCCGTCATCGCCTCCTGCCAGGCGTCCAGTTTCTTGGGAGTGGTGATCGCCACGGATTTGGCGTCCATTCCAAGAAACCAACACCGCAGCCAGTTATCTCCCGCGTAGTTCACCACGTCGAGAAACGGGGGCGAGGTCACGACGAGGGCGACGGAGTTCGATCGGATTTGCGGAGTCGCGTCGGCCGGTTGGGTGAGGAGCCGAGCCTGCGAAGCAACGATCGCGAGAGTCTGGCGAACGATCGCGTCACAGTCGCTCAGCAGAATCCGCGTCTTCTTCAGAATGATTGCCCGGACCGGTCGGCGGGGCGGGGTCTGATTCCGATCACGGTTGATCTTCTGCTGCGCCTTGACGGAGACGGCCTGGTTCGGTGGCAAGGTATAAACGGAAAAGAAACCCGGGGAATGTCCGGTCAGCCGGTTGAGCGAAACGAGACAAATCCATTCGTCCACGGGGTCGAGCGCTTTCGCCGCCCGCCGGCGCAAGAAATACTTCTTGAGCGAGGCGATCTCTTTCAGGGTTTCCGGGTGGTAAAAGGTCAGGAGCTCTTCCGGGAATTCATCGTGATCGGCCAGGTCTAACTCCCGAACTCGATCCGTGACCTCCTCAACGGTCGGCGGGTGCAGGCGGGGCTTGGTCAGGACCGCGCTCAGCGGATTGATGTCGCAGGCGACGGGGACGCGCCCCAAGAGCGCCGCTTCGATCGGAGTGGTGCCCCTCCCCATGAACGGATCATAGACGGTCTCACCCGGACTGGTCAGCCGCTCAATAAAAAACCTTGGTAACTGCGGCTTGAAACAGGCTCGGTAAGAGATCTCATGCAGCCGGTTGGCGGCGCGTTGCTTTGAGGTCCAGAATTCGTTGACGAGTGTGATTATACTCCGCTCTTCGCCGCCGGCCGTGTTGAAGCGGGTTTGGATCTCGCGGGTGTCGCGACCAAACTCGCGAAACGAACGGAGTTCTTGCGCAAACCCATGGCCCGTTGCTCGTTGAGCTCCGGAGATGAATTCGAGAGACAAAACGGCTTGATGTGGGTGGCTTGCGCCGGCCAGACCGGTGCCGATGTTTCGTTTTCGATTCATGGTGTAAACCGCTATAAATTGTGCGTGAGTCAGTCCGGCACCGGCCAGCCCCGATCTTGATCCGAATCCCATTTCTGAGGTGAGCAGATCAACCGGCGCCGCTGGCGAAGATCCGGCCCGTTTCGAACTCGCCCGCAGCGTATCGGGTTGGAGTCCGATGGCAATTCCAACCCGCACATTTTCAGCAGTTCTCATTTTGACAAGTATGTAGTCCCGGCCTCAGCCGGTCGCCGCGTGAAAACCGGCTGAAGCCGGGACTACATGCGTGGAACGGACAGTGTCCTGAGTCAAAATGAGATGCTGGGTGTTCCGCTGCCTGACTCGCTCAATTCGACTCTAGGGCAGCCCGCGTCCCCGCCGAAATGGAAA
>CAYHFE010000430.1:0-7086 GCA_964355375.1 uncultured Verrucomicrobiota bacterium | reverse complement strand
TCGCAATGCACGTAGATGCTCCCCTCCTCCGCGAGCAAATCGCGCATGAGCTTGAGGCGTTCGTAGATCATGGCGAGGTAGGAATCGGTGCCTTGCCCCAGGTGTCGCGGTAGGCCAGTTCCTCGATGACGCTCGGCTCCTTGGTGAGCGTCTCGTCGCCCACTTCGAGGTTGACGGAGAAATCGGCCCCCACGTCGAACGGTGGATCAATGTAAATGAGCTTCAGCCCGCCCGCCGCCTCGATGTCGCGGCGCACCGGCCCGTTCTTGAGCGCGGAGAGGATGAGCTTGTTGTCGCCCCAGATCAGCTTGTTGGTCCAGCCGCCCTGTTGCCGCCCGCGGGCGTCGAACTGCAAACCGAGTTCCATCGGCGTGGCCGTCTCTTGCATGACCATTTCGGATGAGCCGCTGCCCGCCGCCTTTCTCGGCTCGTCAATCTGCTCGATGCTCTGGAACGGCAGCACGACGCTGGTGACCTCGCTGGTCTTGCCCTGCCAGATCAGTTCGACTTCCGGCGCGTCGGCGAAGAGCCGGAGCTTGAACTTGGCCGGCAGCGGCTCGCCCGCGTCCATCAGGCGCTTGAGTTCTTCCTTCTCGCGGTCGGTCAGGTGCATGGGATGGTGTGTCTTGGGCGATGCTGCCGGCATCAAGTAATGCCGAGCGTGAACAACACGCAGATTTCACCGCGCCGTGCCATCAGGCCGAGTCCTCCTTCCGCAACGCGGCCTGGCAGTCCGCCAAGCCGGCTTCCGCGAGCGCGCGGTCTTCCTCCGCTGCCTCAGCGTAAAGCGGCGCCAATTGCCGGTCATCGAGGTTCGTGGCGAAGGGCTGAACCCGGCGGCGGAACTTCAGAAAGCTGACGAAGTGCGCAACTTGCTCGATCTCGGATTCGTCGAGCACTTCCAGCGTCGAGAGAACTTGTTCACGAGCATTCATGGAAAGAGGCTAGCTCAGAGGTCAGTCGAGCGACAAGCCAATCCGCCAGGCGGTGATCAATTGATTCACCTTGTCCACCACCGGCTGCAACTCGCTCTGTGGGGGCGCTGACGGAAAGGCAGCGGGGCTAAACGTGATGCGCGGGGACATTCTCCAGGGCGAGCAGCGCGGCTCCGAAGGCGCCGATGATCTGCGGGTCAGGGGGAACGAGCACCGGCTTGCCGAACAACTCGCCCACCAGCCTGACCAGGCACGGGTTGTGAGCGGCCACCCCGCCGGTCATCACGAGGTCGCCGTCCATCGCGTCCATCTCCGCAATCCGCTTGACCACCGAGCGGAACGCGCCCTTGACGATGTCCTCGACTCGATCCCCCGCCCGAATCTTCGACAGAATCTCCGTGGCGGTGAACACGGTGCAAAAGCTCCCCAGCGTGACTTCCTTTTTCGATTGCTCCGCCAGGCCATTGAGGTCGCCGACGTTCAAAGCCAGGCGCAGGGCGATCTCCTCGAGAAAAGCCCCGGTGCCGGCGGCGCACTTGCGGTTCATCTTAAAACTGGAGCGCCGGCCGGCCTCATCGACGTGGATCACTTTGCTATCCTGGGCGCCGATGTCGATCACCGTGATCCGGCGGCGGAAGTGGAACCAGGCGCCGTGTGCGTGGCAGGTGATTTCGGTCAGGCGCCCGTTGGACCAGGCGACGTTGTCCCGGCCGTAGCCAGTGGAGATCGTGCGTGAGATGTCCTCGCGCTTCAACCCCGCGGCGGCGAGCGCCTCGGCGAGATTCTGCTCGGCGGCGGCGGCGTAGTCCACGCCGGAGCGCCGGAGCGCCCGCCCCACGATGCGCCCCGCTTCGTCAACGATCACGAGCTTTGCCGTGGAAGCGCCGATGTCAATGCCACAACAATAACGCATGAGACGTGACGAGTGGTGAATGAGCAGCCGACCGTGCGCGGGCCGCGCGGTCCGGGTGCCGATTACTGCGCGAGCTGTTCCACGAACGCCTCGATATTGGTGCGCGACTGCTCCTCGGAATAAAGCCGCAGGTCGTTGAGGTCGCCATTGATGACCAGATGCGGGATGCCCAGCTTCGCTTCGAGACGTTGCGGCATCTGGTAACGGTTGTTGGAGTTGTTCGGGCAGGTCTTGGCGTCGTGGTAGATGATGCCGTCGAGCTTGTATTTCGCCGCCATCTCCTCGATGTATCGCTCCTTCGCATCCTCGCTCCGGCAGATGAACAGCCGGCAATAGGCGCGCGCCATGCCGCGGAACGGATCGTCCGGATCAAGGTCGTCGAAGATCCAACTGTTGCAGTAGGTCGAGGCGACCACGCACGTTTTGAGGCTCGCAAACTGCGTGGAAAGGTCGCGCAGCTTGCCCCAGATCGGCATGCCCTCCCAATACACGCGCAACCGCTCGCCCGGCACGGCGGCAATGCCGTCGGCGACGCGCTGCTTCAGTTCGGCCAGCAGCGCCTCGTAGTATTCCACCGCGCTCGGTTCCCCGCGCAGCACCACGGCGGGGCCCATCTGGATCGTGCCGTCGAAGAACGAGATCGGCGCGGGCAGGTTCGCGGCGGTTTCCAGCACGGCCTTCCACAACTCGGTGCAGCGCTTCGAGAGCACCGTGATTTCCTTGAGCCGGCTGGGATCGAGTTTCCGACCGGCGACCTGTTCCAGCGCCGGCACGAGCGCCTCCGTCTGGCGGGCGACGTCGTCAATGATTGGCTCGTCGAGATCGCCGAGCGACCGCGGGGTGTGGATGCCGATGCACGGCACGTTCCACTCGCGGGCGTAGAACTGAAACCAGTCCTTCACGTCGCGGCATTGGTTGGTGTTGAAGACCAGCACGTCGGCCTTCGGATGTCCCGACAGGCCCATCTTTTTCAGCGGCGTCTCGCCCTTGAGGTAGGAACCGATGTCGCTGGTCAGGTAGGAGCAGATGTCGGGCGAGTAACCGCGCGCATTGGCCAGCGGGATGACATCGCTCGCCATGCGGGTCGCGCCGAGCATCGCGCCGTGGTTCTCCGGGAAATAGACATTATAGCCGAGCGCGCGGAGCAACTCGGCCGGCCCGACGCTGGTACACCAGGCGGTCTTCTTGCCCTGCTTGGGGCCGTTCTCGAGTTCCATGAAGTAGTTGCCCATCACGGCCTTCATCTTCCTGGTGGTTTCGAGGTCCTTGCGTTCCGGGAGGGGAGGTGCTGCTGGCGTCGTCATGGGGTCTCTTTCAGTTCGTTCAACAGTTTGCACGGGGCGAATCGATTGCCCAGTTGATTAGTTAAAATTCGCAGTTGGTTCAATACATTCTTCAAGCCGAGGTCGCGGGCGTATTTCAGCACCCCGCCCCGGAAATCGGGGAAACCGGTGCCGAGCACCATCGCGGCGTCCACGTCGGACTCGCGCTGGACGAGACCTTCCTCCAGCACGTAAAACGCCTCGGCCACCATCCGCAGCACGAGCCGCCGCGTGATTTCCTCGTTGCTGATGGTTCGCGTCGGACGTCCACTTCGCTGGCGCGCCCGGGCGATGATCTCCTGAGCGGCCGGGTTGGCGCACGGCGAGGAGTCGCCCTGCTCGTAAAGGTAAACGCCCGCGCCGGTCTTCTGGCCCAACAGGCGGCGCGCGACCAGTTCCGTCGCGATGAATGGCGTCGCACCGTGGCTCGGAAAGGCCCGGGTCAGCGCGGCGTCGGCATGGACGAGGATGTCGTTGCCCGCCATGTCGAGCAGCGCCAGCGGCCCCATCGGGAAACCGAACGCGACCATCGCGTGGTCAATCGCCTCGGCGTCCGCGCCGTCCTCGAGCAACCAGAACGCTTCCTTCAAATACGGGATGAAGATGCGGTTGACGATGAAGCCCTCGCGATTGCGAACCAGCACGGGCGTCTTGCGGATGGCCTTGGCGAATCGTAGCGCGGTCGCGACGGCTTCCGGCGCGGTGTCGTCGCGGCGAATCACCTCCAGCAACGGCATGACTTGGGCGGGATTGAAGAAGTGCAGGCCGATGAAACGCCCCGGTTGGCGCAGGCCCGCGGCGAGGACATCGAGTGAGATCGTGGACGTGTTGGAGGCGATGATGGTCTCGTCAGAGGCGAGGCGCTCGACAGCGCCAAGCACGGATCGCTTCACGTCAACGTCCTCGAACACCGCCTCGATCACCAGGTCAGCCTGGGCGACCTCGTTCCAATCGGTCGTCGCGGAAAGCAGCTTCACCATCGAGGCCAGCCGTTCCGGCGACAGCTTGCCTTGCGCGGCACGCTTCTGGAGGGATCCCCGGATCCGCGCCTGTCCGTTTTGCAGGGCGGCTGGGTTCTCATCCGTCACGATCACCGGCAATCCCGCCTGCATGACGGCTTGGGCGATGCCTGCGCCCATTGATCCCATCCCGATAACGGCGACGCGGGCAACCGGCCGCGACTGCGCTTCGCCGAGATCGCTGACCTTGGCCGTGTCGCGCGTGGCGAAGAAGACGTGAATCTTGTTCCGCGTTGCCAGCGTGTCCATGCACCGGGCGAATAGTACCTGCTCCGCCCGCAGACCGGCGTCGAATGATTTCTCGAGGCCGGTCCGAACTGCTTCGAGGATGACGGACGGAGCGATGAGTTCCGGCCGGGTTCCGGCGATCCGTTTCGCGGCCTGGGCCAAGGCATGGTCGTTGACCGCGCGATCGCTGACCTTATCGATCCGGTCGCGGGTCTTGCGCGGGGTGGTGGCGGCCAGCAACTTCACGGAGCAGGCCACCAGATCAGCCGGAATGCAGACCTCGTCCACGAGACCCAACGACAAGGCCTCCACCGCGTTCACCGGCTGGCCCGTCAGCAGCATCTTCAGCGCGGCTTCCACGCCGACGAGCCGGGGCAAACGTTGGGTGCCGCCGGCGCCGGGGTTGATGCCGAGATTGACCTCCGGCATGCTGAACAATGTGCCGCGCTCGCAGACGCGGACGTGGCAGGCCATCGCCAGTTCCACCGCGCCGCCCATCATCTTGCCCGCCACGGCGGCGGCCACCGGCTTGGCGGAATCCTCGACTTCCTGGAACGTCTCCTGGAATTCGCGTGACAGGCGCACGGCGTCCCCGGCGGTCTTGATGTTTCGGAAGAGGCCCACATCCGCCCCGGCGCTGAAGTGCCCGGACGCGCCGGTGATCACGACACTCCGAACGCCGGCGTCGGCGTTGGCCCGGCGAAGCGCCGAGCGGAACTCCTCCAGCATGGCCAGGGTGATGGTGTTGACCGGCGGGCTGTTGAGACGCAGAACGCACCGGCCTTCCGTCACGCTGTAGTCAATGGAACTCATTGCACGGGGCAGAACGCTCATGACGAAGCTCGAATCGCTCCGCGCATGGCCGGGTTTCAGCACCGTCACGGCTTCGGCATTCGGGCTTCGTCATTTCTCAACTCCGCCCTAGCTCCCCAGCTCGAGTTGCACAATCGTTCCGCTGCCGTGCCGGTCGCCGCGGGCGGCGATTTCGCGGAGTTTGTAGCGCTGGATCTTGCCGGTGGCCGTCTTGGGCAGGTCTTTGACGAAGATGACCGAGCGGGGATACTTGTGCGGCATGGCGTTGGTTTTGACGAAGAGTTGCAGTTCGCGCACGAGTTCCTCCGATGGCGGATGGCCGTCCTTGAGCACCACGTAGGCCCGCACCTTGGTCAGTCCATCCTCGTCCGGCGCGCCAATGACGCCGCTTTCGAGCACCGCCGGGTGACGCTGGAGAAGGCCCTCGATATCCGTCGGCCAGACCGTCAGGCCGCTGACCTTGAACATGTCATCCGTCCGGCCCGCGTACCAATAATAGCCGTCCGCGTCCCTGTGGAACTTGTCCCTGGTGTTGATCCACTCGCCCAGGAAGGTCTCCTTGGTCCGCTGGTGCTGGTTCCAATAGCCGGCGGCGATGCTGTCGCCCTTGACCAGCAGCGTGCCCGTCTCGCCGACCGGCACATTCTCGCCGTGATCGTCAACGATGCGCGCCTGGAAGCCCGGAACAATCTGGCCCGTGCTGCCCGGCCGAACATAACCGGGGCGGTTGGAAATGTAGATGTGCAGGATTTCCGTTGAACCGATGCCGTCCACGATTTCAACTCCGAACCGCGCCTGCCACTTCTCATACAGGGCCGCGGGCAGTTGTTCGCCGGCGGACACGCACATTCGGACGCGGCCCAGTCCCGTGCGGCCAGTCTTCTCCGCGTAATGCAGCATGTTCGCATAACTCGTGGGCACGCTGTAAAAGACCGTCGGCTGATGGCGGTCAATCGTCTTGAAAATCGCCTCGGGCAGAGGCCGTTCCGGGAGGAGTGCCGTGGTTGCTCCCAGCCGCAGTGGGAAGTACAGGCCGTTTCCCAGCCCATAGGCGAAGAACGTCTTGGCGGACGAGAAAGACACGTCGGACTCCAGCAGGCCGATGGTGTCCTGGGCGTAGAGATCGGCCGCGAAGATCATGTCATGGTGCAGATGGATGGCGGCCTTCGGAGCGCCGCTGGTGCCCGAGCTGTAGAGCCAGAACGCTGAATCGTCCCGGCTGGTGTTGGCGGGTTCGAGCTTCGCCGAGGCCGAGGCCATCAACTCGCTCAAAATCAGCGGCCCCTCGTGATCATTCCCGACGACGACAATGTGTTCCAGGTGGTCCAAGTGCTCGCGGACCTCGATGACGTGGTGCAGGAGCGAAGAATCCACCACCAGCACGTGGGCGCGACAGTCGTTGAGCAGGTATTGGTAGTCCTTGGCCGCGAGCATCGTGTTGAGCGGGATGGACACGGCCCCGATTTTCATGGCCCCGAGAAAGGCATAGACACACTCCGGGCTGTCGGGCAGCAGGATGGCCACGCGCTGCTCCATCCGCACACCCAGCTTCAAGAGGGCGTGGCCCACCCGGTTCACGTTATCGAAAAGCTGCTGGTAGGTGACGGTCTGGTCGCCGCACAGGAGCGCCGCTTTGTCGCCGCGCCCCGCCGCGATGTTCAAATCCACAAGGGCTGCCGCAGCGTTGAATTGTTCTGGCAGGTTGGGCAAAGGCATACGAGCTCGCTCAAAGGTGAAACGAAGTGAATGCTAGGAGTGGCGGCGGATGGAGTCAAACAAAGGTTCGGCTTGCGGCAGCAGTTTCTCGTTTTGACAAGTATGTAGTCCCGGCTTCAGCCGGTCGCCACGTGAAAACC
>CAYHFE010000429.1:0-7113 GCA_964355375.1 uncultured Verrucomicrobiota bacterium | reverse complement strand
GGGTTGAGCGAAGCGATACCCCCGGGCTGACGTCGTCAAAGCGACGGCACCCCGGACGGGGTGCCAGAAGGCTCGTGTCGTGGACTCTTCTGGCACCCTGCCAGGGTGCGATCCCCCAAGACAGAGAATCCCCGGGGTGCCGCTTCGCTCAACCCCGGGCTACCTTCTTTCATCCCTCCGGGATAGGTTTCGCGGTCTTGGCGAACCCAACGTCCTCTCGCCTCACTGCCGGTTCATGGAAAGGACTCGATAGCCGCCAAAATCGGAGATTGTCTCACGGGCCGGTTTTGTGGTTCCATGTCCGCCACTCCTATGCGCAACTTCAAATCAACTCTCACGCTCATCACGGGATTCGTCATATCCATATCTGCCGTCTCCGGCCAGGATCGATCCCAGGCCCGTTCAATGGTGGTCTCGCGCCATGGCATCGTCGCCTCCGAACATCCGTTGGCCTCGCAAGCGGGGGCGATGATTCTGGCGCAGGGCGGAAGCGCCGTTGATGCCGCCGTCGCCGCCAACGCCGCCATGGCGGTGGTGGCGCCCATGATGTGCGGGATGGGCGGCGATTTGTTCGCGCTGGTCTATGAAGCGAAGACCGGCAAGCTTTACGGCTTGAACGCCAGCGGATGGGCGCCGGCTCAACTCACACCTGAATTCCTGCGCAGCCAAGGCCTGACCAACATGCCCCAAAACGGCATTCATTCAGTCACCGTCCCCGGGGCCGTGGATGGGTGGCAAAAGTTGCTGGACCGATTCGGACGCCTCAAATTCTCAAAAGTTCTGGCCCCGGCCACCCACTATGCCGAGGACGGTTTTCCGATCACCGAATTGGTCGCAGCCTACTGGTCGGGCAGCGAGAAAATGCTCAAGAGAGATCCGGGCGCGACGAAGACCTACCTCCCCAATGGGCGGGCTCCTCGATTGGGCGAAGTCTTTCGCAACCCTGATTTGGCCTCGTCTTATCGGCAGATCATCCGCTCGGGACGCAAGGCCTTTTACGACGGGCCGATCGGACACCGCCTCGTTCAGTTCTCCCGACGCCAGGGCGGCACGTTGACGCTCGACGATCTGAAGCAGTTCTCCGCCGAATGGGTGGAACCGATTTCGACCACTTATCGTGGTTGGACCGTCTCCGAAATCCCGCCGAATGGACAAGGCATCGCGGCCCTCACGATGTTGAATCTGATGGAGAATTTCCCGTTCACCGAATGGGGACCCAACTCGGCCAAAAGCCTTCACGTCATGATTGAAGCCAAAAAACTCGCCTACGCCGACATGCTCCGCTATGTCGCCGACCCCAAATTCAGCCAGGTGCCGGTTTCGGGCATTCTCTCCAAAGACTATGCCCGGGAACGAGCCAAACTGATCGACTTGAACAAGGCGAATTGCCAGGTGGACTCGGGGCAACCGCCCCGCACCGGAACCGACACGACCTATCTTTGCGCGGTGGATAAGGAGGGCAACGTCGTGTCCTTCATCCAGAGCAACTATGCCGGATTCGGATCCGGGTTGGTCGCGGACGGGACCGGGTTCGCGCTGCAAAATCGCGGAGGACTCTTCAGTCTCGATTCCAGTCATCCCAATCTTCTTGCCGGACACAAACGCCCCTTGCACACGATCATCCCCGGATTCATGAGCAAGGGCGATCTGCGGATCGCCTTCGGCATCATGGGAGGATTCAATCAATCGCAAGCGCACGCCCAGTTTGTTTCCAACGTGGCGGACCACCAGATGAACATTCAAGCGGCTCTCGAAGCCGCCCGCTTCACCAAGCTCTCTTTCGGAGGTTGCGACGTCCAAATGGAGGCCCGGATACCCGCGGCCATCCGAACCGAACTCACAGCCCGAGGCCACCAGATTCAAGTCCGAGGTGACTTCGCCCAAGCGGTTGGCGGGGGCCAAGCAGTCATGCGGAACTACGCCACCGCCGTCAACTTTGGCGGATCCGATCCGCGCAAGGACGGCGCGGCCATCCCGGAACCGGCTCCGCTTCAGCGTCATTAACCTGGTTGGAGACGAGGTCACGAGACGCACAATGTCTTGGGCCGAAAATTTGATGGGACCGCAGCGTCGCAGATAATTCCCATCCCGGTGGAGCCAACCCCTGCGCATGAAAACGAACCATTCAAGAACGACGGGCTGGTTCCAGCCCATGATCCGCGGCGCCGCAAGGTCGCCGCGCCCTGGCCCTTGTTTCGGCAACCGCATTGGGGTTGCGCTCGTCCCCGCCCTGGTGCTGGGTGCTGCTTTGGCTCAAGCCATCGCCGCCGAAACTTTCGCAATCATCACCGATCCCGGCGGTGCTTTGGGACTCACCGAGAGCCCGGTCTCTCTCGCCGTCCACCTCACGCCCGAGCAGCGCGAAGCGGCCCGGCAAGGTCGTCTGGGCTGGTCGGGAACCCCAAACCGCCCTGCGATCCAAGCCGTGGCGCCGGTGCAGTGGGAGCTGTTTCCCGATCAGCCGGCGGCGCGCGCCACGTGGATGATGCCAGCGGGTTCCGCCGGGCCACTCCCCTTGACGTGGCGCACCAACGCCGCCCCGTTCGCGCCCGATTTGAAGGCGGCGCAGGATCCGAGCAGCGGTCAGGTGGAGCTGAGCGACGCCGGCCGATTGGTGTTGCGCTACAACTACCGGACTATTGAACCGGGCGAGCTTCTGAACCGGGTGGCCGCGGGCAACCGCATTTACGCCCGGGCTCGGAGCGATTACATCCATCCCCTCTGCGGTCTGAACGGCGAGCCGCTCACCCGGGATTGGTCGCTCGACCATCCGCATCATCGGGGGATTTACTGGGCGTGGCCCGAAGTCGATTTCGAGAAGGAACGCGGCGATCTCCACGCCCTGCAGCGCGTGTTCGCCCGGCCGACCGGCCTCGTCAAACTCGAGAGCGGGCCGGTCTTTGCCCAAGTCGAGGGGGAGAACCTCTGGCTCTGGGAAGACCGCGAGCCCATCGTCCGCGAACGGGCCGTGATCAGGGCCTATCGGGCCACGGCCCGAGGACGAGTGGTGGACCTCGAGTTTCATTTCGTCGGTCTCAAGGATGGCGTGACGATCGCCCGACGCGGCACGACCGCCTACGGTGGGTTGAACATCCGCCTGGCCACGCCGCAGTCCCAGACGATCAAAGTCTTCGCCGACCCTCCGGGCGCGAGCGTGCGCCGGGCTTGGTCCGATCTAAGTGGAATCTTCGCCGGCGGGCCGCCCTCCGGCCTGACCGTGCTGCAACATCGCGACAACCCCGAGTACCCGGGAGACTGGGTTCAATTTCCCGAGCTCTCATGGGTTCAGCCGACGTTCCCGACGACGGGAACCCGGTATGCCTTGCCGCGGGACCGCCCGCTCGTCTTGCGCTTCCGGTTGTGGATTCATTCCGGGGCGACTCCCGACGAGGCCATGGCCGGGAAGCTTTGGGAGGCCTGGCATTCTGGCATTCGCCACGAGCAGCCCTGACCAGTCAAACGAATGAGCCTTCGCCTGTAAGCTGGCCAAGGCTTTCAATGACCAGATCCTGTCCGGCGTGATTGCCGGCGCGGGGCGAATCATCAGGTTGGTGCTCTCCCTGGTCCGTCGGCTCCGCCATCCCGTGTCGGTCATTCCGGACCCATTTCTCTGCCCGCCCGAGGATGCATGGATGTTTGACTTTCATCAAACCTCTCCTGAATTCTCGAGCGCGGAGATTTGCATTTGACGGGTCGGTCCCTCATCCTGCCAGGCATGACTACAGAACCCTCCTCCCCCAAGCATTCCCCAATCCCGCGCCGGGCCTTCCTCCGCTGGTCCGGCGCCGTTCTGGCGGCCAGCGCGTTCTCGGCCCCCCGCTGGACGCCCCCATCCGCTCAGGCGGCCGACACCGCCGGCAAGACGAGAATTCCCGTCGGCTCCAACATCTATGGCTGGGGCCAGTACTACCAGCGGATGAACAAAAACGTGAACGAGCACCTCGATGAAGTGATGTCCGCACTCCGTGACGCTGGCTATGATTACCTTGAAGGCAACGTCGATGTGAATCGTCCGGAGAACAACCTCCGTTTCGCCGAGCGCCTGAAATCCCACGGACTCAAACCGGTCTGCCTTTACACCGGCGCACGCCTCCACGAGGCCGACAAGGCGAATGAGGTCGTCCAGAAACTTCTCACCGCCGCTCAAGCCTGCCAGGAGGCGGGGTTCAAGATCATCGACTGCAATCCCGATCCGATCGGCCGGGAAAAAACCGACGCCGAATTGAAGACCCAGGCTGCCGCTTTGACGGATCTCGGCCGGGGCTTGAAGAAACTCGGCCTGCAATTAGGAATCCACAATCACACGCCCGAGATGCTTCAGCGGGCTCGCGAATTCCACTTCAACCTCGATCAGACCGAACCCAAACTCGTGGGCTTGTGCTACGACGTCCACTGGATCTTTCGCGGCGGGATCCATCCGGCCGAAGTCCTGAAGAAATATGGCGATCGGCTGGTTTCGTTCCATCTGCGCCAAAGCCGGAATGGCGCTTGGTGGGAAGATCTCGACCGCGGCGATATCGATTATGAAGGCGTCGCTCAATTCGTCCGCGAACGCGGAGTGACCGCGCCCCTGACCGTCGAGCTGGCCATCGAGAACGGAACCGCAGTCACTCGCACAGGCGTGGAGAACCATCGGCGCAGCCGCGAATTCGTGCGCACCGTCTTTGGGAGTTGATCGTCTCTTTGCCATTGCAATCGCAAATTCAAGCTGACCTCGATCGAAATCGTTGGAAATCTAGTCTTGGTTGAATGGTCCCCTGCCCATTGGAGTCTTGTCCTATTGTATGAATCTTCATCGTGCTTTTCCTTCACTCTCGAGGGCGTCTCGACTTCCCGCCGCATCCCACCATCAGCAACGAACTTCTCACGGTGTTGGGCTTTCGGTCTCGCGGTCTTGGCGCCACGCTCACACCAGCCTCGCTTGGCTGAAATTCGGCTGGATCGCTCTGGCCGCGTGGGTCGGTGGGGCCAGTCTGCCCAGAACGGCCCCCGCCGCTTCGCCTTCCCTCTCCACCGCCAGTCTGATCAGCGAGATGACCGATCTCTCCGGGATGGCGGAATACCCGAATCCGCCCTTCACCTGCCGGCAGTTTTCATCCTACGATCCAAAATCCAAATCGCCCACCCAGGACTGGTTCGCCAATGGTGACGTCGGGCATTATCTGCGCGTGGAAGAACACGCCGGGCGCAAGGAATTCGTCATGATGGACACGTCCGGACCGGGCGCGATCGTGCGCATCTGGTCCGCCAACCCGGCGGGGACGCTCCGGATCTATTTGGACGGCGCTGATCAGCCCGTGATTGAGGCGGGCATGTCGGACCTGCTGGGTGGAAAGTTCCCTGGACTGCCGCGGCCGATCGCCGGCGAGTACAGCAAAGGATGGAATCTCTATTTCCCCATTCCCTATTCCCGCCACTGCAAGGTGACCAGTGACCAAGGCGGATTCTATTACCACGTGAACTACCGAACGTATCCTCCGGACACCGCGGTGCAGTCGTTTCAGGCGAAACAGCTCACGGATTTGGCCGAGCCCATCTCCAAGCTGGCCGCCCGACTCGCCGCGCCGCGCGGCCCCTCGACGATCTTCGGAGGAGACAACGAGCCGTTTGAATTGGAAGTGCCGCCCGGCGAAACCTTGCGCCAGGAGTTCGACGGTCCGCGAGCGTTCACCCGGTCCGTCGTGCGGGTAACTTCGGCGAACCGCGAGAACGCCCTGCGCAGCCTGATCGTGAAGATGACGTTCGATGGTGAAAACACCGTCGTAGCGCCCCTCGGCGATCTCTTCGGCGCGGCCCCGGGCCTGAATCCTTTCACCACTCTGCCGCTGGGCGTGACCAAGGAAGGGGAAATGTACTGTCACTGGCTCATGCCCTTCAAGACCTCGGCACTGGTCGAACTCACCAATCTCGGAAAGGAAACGGTCGCTCTCGACGGACAAATTACCATGCAGGACTATACCTGGACCGAAGCTTCCATGCACTTTCACGCCAAATGGCGCGCCCAGTTCGATGTGCCGACCCGCCCGATGCAGGACTGGAATTATCTGACCGCTCATGGCCAGGGCGTCTTCGCTGGAGTGGCCTTCTCCATTGATAATCCGGTCAAGGATTGGTGGGGCGAAGGCGACGAAAAAATCTACGTCGATGGCGAGACCTTCCCGAGCCACTTCGGCACCGGCACGGAAGATTACTATGGTTACGCCTGGTGTTGGCCGGCGCTCTTCACCCACGCCTACCATGCCCAGCCCCGCTGTGACGGACCCGGCAATTACGGCCGAACCAGTGTCAATCGTTTCCACATCCTGGATCGGATTCCCTTCCGACGCGATTTCAAGTTCGACATGGAACTGTGGCATTGGAATGAAACCTGCAAAGTCAACCTCGCGGTCGTGGCTTACTGGTATGCGCGCCCCGGAGCCTCCGACGCCTTCAAATCAATCCGCGCGGAAGACGCCGTCGTCCGGCCCATGCCCGTGTATGTGGTGCCACGGGTTGCCGGAGCTCTCGAGGGCGAATCGCTGCGCCTCGTCCGGGTCACCGGCAAAGCCGACCCTCAAGACTGGGACAGCGCCAGCGGTGGCAAACATCTCTGGTGGCACGAAGGCATGAAACCTGGCGACACGCTCACCGTGGCTTTCACGCCTCCGCGAGCGGGCCGATACCGTGTCATGGCCAGATTCCTCTCGGCCCGGGATTACGGCATTCATCAACTGGCGATCAATGGGCAAAAGACGGGTGACCCGGTAGATTTCTACAATCCAAGCGTGAAGCCAACCAAGGAAACCAACCTGGGAATCTTTGATTTGAAGGCCGGCGACAACGAATTCTCCGCCACGGCCATCGGGGCCAACGAAAAAGCGATCAAGAGTTACATGTTAGGGCTCGATTATCTTATGCTCAAAGCCGTGGAATAATCCCACGCCACGACCGGACTTGAAAGGAAACGGGACGACGGGCCAAGGTGACGCTTAGCCTTGACTATTCAATTGAAATGGGGAGCGCGGGCGTCTCGCCTGCCGTGTTCGGCGTCTCGCCGAACACTCGTGAAAGTGGTCCACCTTGATTCCGGTCGGCGAGACGCCGACCGGTGCAGCCGGGACGGCCGCGCTCCCC
>CAYHFE010000428.1:0-7147 GCA_964355375.1 uncultured Verrucomicrobiota bacterium | reverse complement strand
CAAGTGACGGTCGATTACCCAGCTCTCCAACAAGCTGGACGCCCCGTCGGCCTGGCGCTGCGCATCGGTTCCTTTTCCGGACCATTCGAGGCCCGTGATGCGCGGACCGCCGGGTTGGCCGAACTGGCCGCGTCACTTCTCCGAGACGCGGCCACCAACGGTGTCCAGGTCGCCGAATTGCAGATCGATTTCGACTGCGCGGAATCCAAACTTGATGGCTACCGCGTTTGGGTGGAGGCGATCCGCCGCCGCATTGCGCCCACGCCCGTCACCATCACCGCCTTGCCTGCCTGGCTGGAGCGCGCCGCGTGTCGGCGCCTGGTGGAATCCACCGACGGCTTCGTCCTCCAGGTGCACTCTTTGGCCCGGCCGCGTGCGGCGGGCGACCCGTTTCAACTTTGCGATCCGACGGAAGCGCGGCGCGCGGTGGAGCGAGCCGGCCGGTTCGGCAAGCCGTTTCGCGTCGCGCTGCCCACCTACGGCTATCGGGTTGCTTTTCAGGCTGACGGACGTTTCGCCGGCTTGATGGCCGAAGGCCCGGAGAAGATCTGGCCCGCCGGCACTCTTGTGCGCGACGTGCGAGCCGACCCCGAGGCGCTGGCTGGACTGGTCGCGAGCTGGCGCGCCGATCGTCCGCAAACGCTCACGGGAATCATCTGGTACCGCCTGCCGGTCGTGAGCGACACGTTGAACTGGCCCTGGACAACGCTGGCCGCCGTTCTGGCGGGCGAGGTGCCGCGTGGAGATCTGCGTGTCGAAGCCCGCCACCCGCAGCCCGAGCTGGTGGAAGTGGATTTGGTCAATGCCGGACGCGCCGCGGCCGATCCGCCAGTCCGAGTGGCGCTGCACTGGAGGGCGGCGCGGTTCGTTGCCGGTGACGGACTCCAGGGCTTTGAGCTTGTGGAACGGGGCTCTGAAGAAGTCGTCTTCGATCGCCCTCTCGGGGCCACCCGCCTGGAAGCGGGCCAACGGCGCATGATTGGCTGGGTTCGATTAAGCCAGCGGACCACAGTGATCGTCGAACCGCGGACGGAGAAGATCGGAACGCCATGACAAGCTCTCGACGAATCTTCTGGTGGACTGTCCTCGCCGCCGCGCTCCCGGCGCTGGCTTGCGGCCCGTTTTTTCCGAACACCTTGCTCGACCAGGGCGATGCGGCGGTTCTGACCGCGCCCGAGGCCCGGTTTCAAATGGAGATCGAACGCATGAAGCTGGTGGCTCGGAGCCACCGTGCGCAGCCCGCCACCAACCACACTCAGCAGACGTTCGACGCGGAGTTGTCCGACCTCCGCACCGCGTTGGATCGGCGCGGCGTTGCGCGGGAGGCGCGCGATACTCTGATCGTGCGTCATCGGACCGAGCGTGAGAAGATCATCGTTTTCGCTCCAAACCCCACGACCGATGGGCCGGCGGCGGATAATCCGTTCCGCATCCAGGAGGGATTCGTCCTTCGGCCCAATGCCACCAACGCGGCGCGCATCCAGGGTTCCCGGCCGCGGATCACTCCGGGTTTGCCCGCAGAATTCGCCGATTACTTTCGCGGTTCGATTGCCTGGCATCTCGGCCAAATGCCGGAGGCGCGTGCCGCGTGGAGTGCGTTGCTGGCGCGGCCGCCCGCGGAACGGCCTTTCAAATCCACCTGGGCGGCGTTCATGTTGGGCAAGAGTTGGGAGGAGGAAAACAGTGCCCGCGCCATGACCTACTTCCAGCAAGTCCGCACCCTCGCTCAAGCCGGCTTTGCCGACACGTTGAGCCTGGCGGCCTCGAGTCTTGGCTGGGAAGCGCGGCTCCACTTCGTGAAGGGCCAATTTGCCGCGGCCATCGACCTTTATCTCGAGCACGCGGCGAGCGGAGATCCCTCCGCTCTGGTCTCACTGCGGTGGGCGGCCTCCCGCGCCTTGCGACTGTCGGACTCGAACCTGCGCACCCTGGCCGGCCATCCGCGCGCCCAGCGCGTCATCACCGCCTACGTCATTTCCGGCGGCTGGAGGGAAGAACCGCAGGACGTGGACAGTCCGGTCCGGGAAAGCATGATCCAAGCACTCGAGAAGGCCTCTGCCAAGACGTCCCTGGTTCCGAAACCGAAACAAGAGTGGCATCAACTCAAGGAACCGGCCTTGCGCTGGCTCGAGGCGGTCGAAGCTGCGCGCGTCCAGGATGTCGATTCGGCCGAGCAACTCGCGCTGGCGGCCTACCAAGGCGGTCAGTTGGACCGCGCGCGCCGTTGGTTGGAGCGGGCGCGGTCCACTCCCATCACGCGCTGGTTGCAGGCCAAGCTGCGATTGCACGAAGGCAAATTGGGAGAGGCCGCGGCCCTGATGGCAGGATTGGTCCGCTTGTTTCCCGTTGATGCCAGTCCCACCAATCGTCCGCCCGAGCCCGGGCTGGCCGGCAGTCTTTTCGTGCGAACGAGCGAATTCTCGTCGATCTCCATCGCCGAACAACTGTCGGGCGAATGGGGCGTGTTTCGCCTGGCCCGACGACAGTTCACCGAGTCGCTCGACGCGCTCCTTCGTTCGGGTTACTGGCTCGATGCCGCCTACGTGGCCGATCGGGTCCTGACGCTCGACGAATTGAAGACTTACGTGGATCGCTCCTGGCCTGCCGAACCGCCTCCGGCCCAAATCGCCAAGAGTGAAGCTGAAGCTGAAGCCGAAGACACGGAATCGGAGGATCGACGGGGAATCGGGGAAGCACCCACCACAAGCCAGCAGATTCGCTATCTATTGGCGCGGCGATTGGCCCGGACGGAACGGCGCGAGGAAGCCCAAGCCTATCTGCCGATGGAATGGCAGGAGCATCTGACGCAACTCGATCGCTTTCTGAGGGCGGCGCGGAAGGGCGACTCCCCGGCGCGCGCGCGCGCAAGCTTTGTTTGAAGCGGCCAAGATCACCCGCCATCAGGGAATGGAATTGCTCGGCACGGAAGTCGAGCCCGACTGGCAGGTCCACGGCGGGAATTTCGAAGTCGGAGTCACGGTGACGAACCGGATCAGCCTCCAAGTCTCGAACGTCCTGGCCACGACGACCGCGGAGATCGAACGCGCCACGCAGCACGGCGTGACGCCCGACCGCCGCTGGCATTACCGCTATCGAGCGGCCGCTCTCGCCTGGGAAGCGGCCCAGTTGCTGCCCGATAATTCCGATGAAACCGCCCGCGTCTTGTGCGTCGGCGGAACCTGGATCAAGTATCGCGACCCCACCGCCGCCGATGTCTTCTACAAAGCCCTGGTCCGTCGCTGCCGCAAAACCGCGATCGGCGCCGAGGCGGACCGGATCCGATGGTTTCCTCTCCTCGATGCCGAGGGCAAGCTGCGTCCCCAGCCGGACCAACCGCTCTCTCCGGAAGAACGGCGGGCGCGCGCCGGTAACAAGGCCGAAGCGGTCAAAGAGTGACTCGAACGTCACCGCACCGGGGGATTCCGGGTGGGGAGTGGGCCCGAGCTCGCCCCGATGGGCGGCCGTCCGGCGCTTGGGCCCGGTGCCCTGAATGCAGCCGAAGATCGCCGCACTCCAAAACCTGGCGGAGCCTTCTCCGCCCCTCTCACCGGCCGCTGCCCGAGTCTCGGAGATGCGCAGTCCGATCGAGAATCTGGCAATTGTTTAGCAATTGTTCATTGACCGCAGATGAAACCTGAGTCCATTGTTAGTTCCATGAAGAAGGTCATTCGCCGACTTCTCTCTTTCATCGGAGGCTGAATCATGAAACCACAACTCTCACGTCGAAACTTCATCTACACCACGGCCGCATTGGCCGCATCCGGAAGACTGCTCCAGGCGCAGCAACCCCTCGTTCCAACCCTGCCACCCGCAGGACCGACCAACCGGCGATCCGTCGTCTCGATCGTCAACGGCGAGAGCCGGCGCAGGAACATTTGCGAATCGCTCGTGGCCATCGAGGATCAAATCCTGCCGATGCTCCGACGGAAGAAGCATGTGGTCATCAAGCCGAACATCGTCAGCACGACCAACCAGCTCGCCTCGACGCACGTGGATGCGTTGCATGGCATCCTGGATTTCCTGGCTCCACGTTTTCAGGGTCCGTCGTGATCGCCGAATCCTCCGCTGGCTTCACCACCGAGGGCTACGACCATTTCCGTTATCCCGAGGTGATCAAGGACCACAAGCCACTTGAGGTCAGCTTGATTGATCTGAATGAGGAAGGGCTCTACCAAATCCATTCGATCTTGAACGGCGATCTGCACGTGGTGCCGGTGCGGTTGGCGGCGCGGTTGCTCGATCCTGACGCCTTCGTCATTTGCTCGGCCATCCTGAAAACGCACAACACCGTGGTGGCGACGCTCTCGATCAAGAATATGGCTCTCGGAGCACCGCTGCACAGCCCGCGCCAGGAAACCCGCCGCTGGAACGACAAACGTCTCTATCATGGCGGCGTGCGCCAAACCCACGTGGACATGACGTTGACGGCCCAGAAATTGCAGCCGTGCTGGGGCGCCGCAGTCATCGATGGGTTCGAGGGCATGGAAGGAAATGGCCCCAATGATGGCACTCTCATCCCCTCGCGAATTGCCATCGCTTCGACGGACTACGTCGCCGCGGACCGCGTCGGTCTGGAAGCCATGGGGATCGACCCGACCTGGGTCGGATACCTCGGCTTCTGCGCCCAGGCCGGGGTCGGGCAAAGCGATCTCGCGAAGATCGACCTTCGCGGAGCCAAGCTCGCCGAGGTGGCGAAGAAATACCGCATGCACAAGGACCTTGAGCGCGAGTTGCGCTGGATGGGGCCCATGAAAGAAGTTCCCGAGAAACTGGGCTGAACGCCAACTCGAATCCACCCGGTCGCTTGGCCGTGACGACTCAGTGGCACGGGGAGCGGACGCGCCCTCGCGTGCGGTGGTTGGCGCCCTCGCCAGCCACATCAGGGCGTTTGGACGGACCCATGTTCAGTGAGGGCACGGCACGGCCTGCCGACCGGCGAGGGCGCGTGTGCTCCCCAACTTCAATTGCCTCGTTGCGGCGTAATCGTCTCCGAACGATCCTCCGTCCATGCACATTTTCACCCCGGCACCAGGCAAGGTTGGTCTTCCGACGAACCGCTGCGACAACCGCTACATGAATAGACCCACCGCCCTGTTCTCCGTCACCTTGGCGTTGGTCATCCAATGCTGGGCCGCGTCCCCGTTGTTTGCGGCGGATTGGCCGCGGCTGGGCGGACCGGGCGGCTCCGGTGTGTCGCCCGAAACCGGCTTGGCCCGCGCCTGGCCTGGGTCGGGTCCGCGCGTTCTCTGGACCGTCGATGTCGCCCAAGGATTCGCCGGGCCGGCGGTGCGAGATGGGGAGGTTTTTCTCCTCGACCGTCCATCCGACGAGCGAGATGTTCTTCGTTGCCTTGATTTGAACACCGGCCGTGAACTCTGGACATTCGCCTACGATGCGCCCGGAACGCTCCCCTACAATGGCTCTCGCAATGTGCCGACCGTCGATCCCGAGCGGATTTTCATGATGGGCCCTTTCGGTCATTTCCACTGCCTTGACCGCAAGACTCATCAGGTCATCTGGGCGAAACATTTGGTGAACGACTTCAAGGATCCCGAGGTCGATCGAACCGAGCCCTCGCGGAACCGGTCGGAAACACTGGCGCGCACCCAACTGCCCATGTGGGGCATGACCCAGGCTCCCCTCCTTTACCGGGACTGGGTGATCGTCGCTCCGCAAACCCAGAAGATCGGCCTGATCGCCTGTGAGAAGGCCACGGGCAAGATTCGCTGGCAGTCCGCCTACATTGGCCGGAACTGGTACAGCCACGTCAGCCCCTCCTTAACCACCTTGTGCGGCGTGGAACAGATCCTCATGCTGGCTCAGCCCAGCGATCCCGAGAAATCGCCCTCGCAAGCGCCGCCCGCGACGGTGACCTCCATCGAACCCGAGACGGGCCGGATCCTCTGGACCACCACCACCCCGGCCCCCGACAAGATCCCCATTCCGCAACCGCTCCGCTTGTCCGAGGACAAACTGCTCATCACCGGCGGCTACGGTCTGGGTTGCGTGATCCTGCAAGTGCGTCACACGGCTGATCGCTGGGAAACCGAAGTCGTGAAGCGGAACAAAGAAGTCGCCGGCCACATCCACTCCCCGGTGCTCTATCGAGACCGAGTTTATGTGACGAGCTTCAAGGAACACGGCGCCGTCCGCACCGGATTGGTCTGTCTCGATTTGGAGGGCGCTCCGCTCTGGCAAACGGGGCCAGCCCTGCAATTTGATCAAGGTTCGTTTCTCATCGCCGACGGCCTCGCGTTCATCATGCATGGGAAGAACGGACAGTTGCACCTCCTGGAATTGGCCGAAACGGCGCCCAAGCACCTCGCCCAAGCCGCAGTCTTGAACGCCCCCAAGGGCATGGTCTGGGCGCCCATGGCTCTTTCTCAAGGCAAGCTGCTGGTCCGCGACCAATCCCAGATGAAATGTCTGGACGTGCGAACTCCGTGAAAATTCATCCCCCTATTGAGCTCTTTGACCGCGACCGCCAGCCCGTCCTCCGGGAAAGTTTCCGGAAGCCTTGAGAGCTTGAATGGCGGCATCATCGAATTTGCTGCGGACCTTGGCGAACTCCTTGGCTCGGGCCACGGCGAGCTCGGATTCGATCTGGCCCACGGCCGCGGCTTTGGCTTTGATCGCCGCCTCGTCCACTTTCGCGGCAAAGATGACATCATTCAGTTCGGTCCGAGCCTCGCGCAACTTGGTATTCAGATCACGAAGAGCCGTGTTGATTTCCTGGAGGGCAGCGCGTTGATCCTCTGTGAGATTGGCCAGAGCCTGCGCTCCGCGACCTCGTCCACCGCCGCCAGCACCGCCTTGCGCCTGACCAAAGACCGTCGGCGTGCTCAGCAGCAGAGCGCCCGCCGCCAGGACCGGAATAATGAAACGTAGGAGATTGGAGCTTTTCATACTTCTATTCTATTCTCTTGTTTTGTTTGAGTCATGTGGTTGTTGTTCAGCGGATATCCCCCAGAGATTCAGAGGGCGGATACCTAGCCAGTGTGACGCTCATAGACGCTCCCGAGCTCCGTTTGGTTACAGCCGCCGCCGCAACGCCAGCAGTTCTCATTTTGACTCAGGACACGGTCCGTTCCCTGCATGTAGTCCCGGCTTCAGCCGGTTTTCACGTGGCGACCGGCTGAAGCCGGGA